>JAHQWW010000005.1 GCA_029856365.1 Candidatus Hodarchaeota archaeon | reverse complement strand
AATATCATGAGATATATTCTGTATTATTTCATAGTATTAATTTAATAGAAATAAAAAAAAAAGAAAATAATAGAATTTTAGTTTTATCTGTTTAAATAAAAGGCATAAATATAAGCTATAAGGAAAACAATAAAAACAATTATATGAAGCAAATTACCTAAAGGGAGATTGAATAAAAACTGCCCCGTTAAAGTTACAATTGCGCCAAGAAGATGCCAGACAATCATTATGATTACCAAATTCTTTACATTTTCCCATTTTTTTTCACGATAAGATAACCACTGGAGGATTCCAAAACCGATAAGAGCAGCACCTATAGTCAAAGTTATCACTTCTGTTTGGAGGCTGAAGAATATCATAGAAACTCCTAAGGTTCCAAACATTAAAATCATTGTGATTGTACGTCCAATTCGATCAGAAATTGCACCCCACACAATCCGTCCTGCAGCATTAAAAATAGAAAGAATGCCTGCAATGGATGCAGCCAAAACAGCGTCATTAGCAATGGTTGTGTTTTGAGAAATTGCAAATGATTTCACATTACCAATGGTCATTAAGCCTGCTGAAGCTGCCAAAACGAACATTCCCCATAAAAGCCAGAACTCGGGTGTTTTTATCATTTCAAATGGTTCAGTATCTTGTTTTCCAGTAGGAGTTACCTGTCTTTCTGGTTTTGTATAATTTTCTGGAGTCCATCCGATTGGAGGATTACGGAGAAGTTGAGCTGAACCTACAACAGCTACAAGATAGAGAATTCCAAGTAAGAAAAATGCCAATCCAATTGTTCCATCTTCAGGTATTAAAGCTGTTTCTACTTGTGTGAAAATAAGGGCTCCTGCGCCGAATCCTGCTACAGCGATTCCAGTTATCAATCCTTTAAGATCAGGGAACCATTTAACTAACGCTGCAATAGGACAGACATAAGCAAATCCAATCCCTGCTCCACCAATTACTCCATAAGTTAGAGCTAGCCATAAGAATCCGAGTATTTCATTTCCAGTAGCAATGATATCAACTAAGCCTGCTAGGATATATCCACTACCCAGAAGAATACCACCTACAGTGGCAACCTTAGTTGGTCCAATCCGATCTTGCCATCTTCCAGCAAAAATCATGAATAATGCAAAGGATGCCAACCCCACAGAGAATGGTAGTTGGGTCAGTAATTTATGCCATTGATAGGGCTCATTTTCCAGTAATGCTGTTTGAAAGATCGTCCAAGCATAAATTGAACCTAAGCACAGTTGTGCAACAATTGCTCCAAACATGACAAGATATCGATTAAAAACTTTAGTTTCGCTCAAACTGAAACCACCATTCGCTATTCAAATCAGATTAATTCAGAAATTGTGTTTTCTGAAAAATTAGACTTACAGGACGAAAACAAAATTAGCTATAAAAGTATAAACCATAATAATCTCAAAAAATGATCATAAGATAGTCATACATCTTCATTTTCAGATTTAATTGGAGACTGAAGTCATACCAATCCTAGTTTCTGAAAGTCGGAGATTAATTTTCTTCGTTCTTCCCACGCGTCCCTAACAGCAGATAAATCATCCAAAATTTCATTTGTTAGACGACTACTGTCTGACAACATTCCACTCTCAATGGCGGCATCAAAACGAGAAATTTTATCATCCAAGCGGCTAATGATATCGAGAATGGTTTTTTCTAATGTATAAAGATAACTCAAATCAAATTCTTTGATTACCTCGGAGTCAAAAAATGTACTAATACCATATTCTGTCATTCGAATTAAATATCGAAGGTCTGAAAAGCTAGAGATTAATCGGTCGAGATCAGACCATGTTGTAATCATCTGACTCATCAAAGCTGCTTCTTGAATCTTTTTGATGTCATCAGAGCATATTGAGAGGCGTGATTCTAGGTATTGTCGTACAGCTTCCTCGGTTGATTTGCGATCTGTCATTTTTTCATATTTACCATAATCAGGAATCTTTTTGGCTATAGATTTTCGTGCTTCACTGCTTTCAGGATCCAATTTAGACATTGAAAATTCCTCGAATAACAGATTAGATAATTTCTTCCTCTTCATCTGAAGGTTGTTCTTCTTCTTCTTCTTCAGTTGTTTCACTAGTGGTTATTGTAGGTTTAGAGCCTCTATCGAAATCCACTAATGTATCAATTTGTTGAACAACTCGTTCAAAGATTTGACCCGTTCTTCCGCTGGTTAAATAGTGTAAAATTACCCCGAGTAAAATGAAAAACAGGACTACATTAAGAATGGCAATTGTTTGAAATTCTGGTTGAGTTAATTCTAGACTCTGAAGAAGAGCTGGAAAGGAATTTCCCATTAAAGGAGTAAGGATAAATTGAGGTGCTAGAATAATATAGGAGAGAATTGTTACTGCAAGGATCCGTAAAATCATTGCTGGAATAAAGTGCCTAATTATCGCTGACACATCAGGCTGAGCAGTCTTTGCTGCTAATTTCAAATCGGTTTCAGGATCACTTTGATTCAGACTCGCGAGATATGATTGCAATCGCATCATTGTCTTGGCATCACGCATAACTTCTCCTTTTTTAAAGACACGTCTTTCAACCATTTCCCTTAAATAGCTAGCTGCAAGTAGATCAAATTTTTTTGATTGCATACTTTGGATAGATTGCTCTTTT
This sequence comes from Candidatus Hodarchaeota archaeon, assembly GCA_029856365.1. GTDB lineage: Archaea > Asgardarchaeota > Heimdallarchaeia > Hodarchaeales > Hodarchaeaceae > Hodarchaeum. Next base: position 110,217 of record JAHQWW010000005.1, on the reverse strand, counting down.
CCTTTTTCTTCTTCAGATAGAGGTACGAAAGTTCGAATTCTCTTAAGATGTCCTTGAATCCTTTTTTCTCGCTCTGTCATGGGTTCAATTATGTTCAAAGTATACGAGGTTTGGAATGCAATCTCTAGTAGAAGATATAATAAAAATCCAAGAGCGAAAACAGGACTAAAAATCATTGTTATTAAATCTGAAGAATCGATTGTGGTAGGGATGATAATTTTTTGGGTGAAAATTGCTATTATTATAATAAGCTGAAATCCTAGAAACGAATAGATAGCTAGTTTAGTGTTCCCTTCTCGAAGAAAACCCAGTCCTGAAAGAAATGCTATGGGAAGAAGAATTAAGATTGTAGTAGCTCCGAAAAAATTGCCAAAATCCTCTATAAATGTATTTAATGTTGTGGCTGGGCTAGAATGAGGGAAAAAGCCATTTTCTGGATTAGTAATAGTTGCAATTGCAGATGCCATCTCAGTAATATTGGCACCAGTACTCCCAATTATAGGCCCTATTATAGGAATATTCCACTTCAATGATGCTATTGCGGAAACCACGTAGAGTGCTGCGAGCGCTAATACTTTAATCAGTTCTTGTACAATCAACATTATATACTCTAAGATATTAAAGATTTGTGTGAAATCGAACATGGAAGGATCAATACTCGCGAGAACCAATAGACCTGAGAACACAAATAAGATAATGTAGAGAATGCGAAAGAAATGAGCTGTTGCTTGTCCTGCTGGCATTTTTTACACAGATCCTTTTCCTGCCTGTTTTCCTTCCATATAAGTCTTGATTACGTTGGGGAGCATGTCATCAGGCCCAACATTAATGATTTCGACTCCTAATCCCCGTAATCTATCTTCCACTTGTTTCCTATAACCAAGGTACTCTTCGAATATTGCTTCTGCGATAGCTCGTTCTGTTGCAGTTAGATCACCAAGTTTTGTTTCAAATAGTGGGCCGAAGGGGGAGATAACGGTAATATTATTTTTTGTTGATCGTGCCCGCTTTGCAGCTTCAGTGAAGATTTCAGAATCAGAGGATTCAAGATCTGTTAAGAAGACATAGAATGAGGCTCTAGGCACCCTTTGCATCACGAAATCTACAGCGGCTAACGGATCAGACCTACCTTGTGGTTCTACTAACGCTAAAATCTCTAATAATTGGAAAAACATTGCTTTTCCTCCCCCTGGTGGGAGGAAAGATGTCGGTCGATCAGCAAATGTTACCAATCCGAATAGATCTTGACGTTCCTCTGCCATTTTCATGACAAGCATCACCGAGCGAATAGCAAAATCAAGTTTGGTGTTAAACGGAATACCAGCACCCATACTACCACTGTGGTCAAGAAATACAATCATTCGAATATTCTTCTCTGATTCAAATTCTCTAACCATTAGTTCTCCAGTACGGCTGAATGCTTTCCAATCTAAAGATTTGAAGGGAGCTCCTGGATAATAACGAGCTAATGCATGAAAATCATCGCCCATCCCTTTTTGTTTAGTCTTATGAGCCCCAAACATCCTTCCTTGTTGACGCCGTTTACTTAGAGCCTCCATCCGTCGGATATCCTCATATGAGGGGTAACAGAGAATTTCAGTATAGAAGTGTCTCACATCTTCTTCAAAGTAAAAACCTAATCTATCGTGAATAATGACTTTAACAGGACCAATACGATAAACGCCTCGAGTACTCACTTGAACAATATAAGAAAATTCCTTGGTCTCTTTTCCCGCAAGTTGGGTGATTATAAAGTTCTCTCCAAGAGCTATTTCAAACATATCAGGGATAGCATCATAGATCTCAAGGAAATCCAGTCGTCGTCGTCCAGTGTTTTCAACCCTAACTGTGACATGGACATATTCCCCAGCGAAAGCTTTTTCTCGATCGACAGAACGTGTGACTCGTATGAGAGAGGCGTTGGCCGATACACGAAAAAATGGAAGACCAATGACACTTGCCAGAAGTAATAACGTGCCTAAAAACATCGCATAGTCGACAATTGGAGAACTATTCAAAATATTAAAAGGTTCAAGAATTTCCATTCCTGTTGGAATACCTAAAGATTGGTTTCCATTTGTTTGGGTTCCATCAGTCTGGTTATTTTCGCCAGAAATTTGAGTTAACCCTTCACCCTCAAATAGGATAGGAAGCATCGTAGTAACGGTTCCTATTCCCTTAGCACTTAGTCCTAGTGAAATTAGTAATATGCCTCCAATTGCAATGAAGGCTCCACGAGATGAAAGCATTCAAATATACACCTATGCGATTCTCAATTTCTTAACGTGATAAGTAAAACGGGTTTAAACCCTAATTATTCTTCATGTACTTCTTCTTCATAGTACTCCTCATAAACAGCTTCTTCTTCTAAGGGGTCTACTGGGATAACTATGCCATCTCGAATATCCTCTGCGATCCGTATTTGTGTAATCCCTTCTAATTCGGCTTCAGGTTTTAGAATAAGACGATGGTGGACAATATGGGGAATCATCAGAAGAATATCATCTGGAATGACGAATTCACGAGCATGTATAGCAGCACGTGCTTTTCCTCCTAATAGGAGGTTTTCACTTCCACGAGGAGAACATCCCAGGACTAACCGGGGGTCGATTCGTGTTGCAACTGTGATATCGCGGATCATTTCCAGAAGTTCAGGACACACATATACTCTCTTGACTACGTCCATCATAGCAATAATGGTTTGAGGTGAAACAACCTGTGTAATTGCAGCTGAAATTGGTTCGTTTTTTAACTTAATAATGCGGAGTTCATCGTCAGGTGAAGAATGATGGATAATAACTTTAACCATAAAACGGTCTAATTGAGCTTCAGGCAACGGGTATGTTCCTTCTTGCTCGACAGGATTTGCTGTTGCCATGACAACAAAGGGTTTTTCGAGTTTGTGAGTCTCCCCTTCAATTGACACCTGACGTTCTGCCATTGCTTCAAGCATAGCAGATTGTGTTTTTGGAGGTGCCCGATTAACTTCATCTGCAAGGATCACATTTCCAAAAATTGGCCCTTTCTTTAGACGAAAGGTGCCTGTTTTGGGATTAAAGATATTAGTTCCTACAATATCCGAGGGAAGCATGTCAGGAGTGAATTGAATGCGTCTATATATAGTTCCAAGAACTTTAGAGAAGGTTTCTGCCATAAAAGTTTTTCCGATACCAGGAACGCCCTCAAGATAGACGTGTCTGCCAGTTAACATCGCAATCCAAAGCATTTCAAAGATTTCAGTCCTTCCAATGTAAACCTTCCGCACTTGTCCCATGATTTGTTGATACGCACGAGCCACATCGTTTACATCAAGCATTTCATAAGTTATTTCATCACTAGTGAAATCTTTACCTTTCAAGTCGGTCTTGCTCATTTCTTTCACTTCTAGTTTGGTTTATTGGTTCAATTATTTTTGATCTTGATGAGATTAAGTTATCTCCATCCCAATATTTTTCAGAAACAGATAATGGTCGAGAAATTCTTGTTCTGAAATTACGGCTCGAGTTTCTATAATTGTTTCAATTATACTCAAGCCTTCAGTAATAGTCCTATGACTGAATCGGTCGGGAAATTCATTTACCAAGTAAGTAGCGGCGATTTCAGGCGTAAGTTCTACATCTGGATTATAACGCCGGTTCAAATTTCGCTTGAGTCGTCGGTAAATAAGTTCTAGTCCACGAGAATATTGCTGATATTCAAGGAACCACCGCATTTTTACTGCAAAGAAGCTACGCCCATAGTACCGTTCAACACGGGTTAACAAAAGAGGTTTAGCCTGTGTTCTTTTGGGCATAAAACGGCGTGATAAGATGATTGCAGCAATTGGTAAAGCCCACGCAAACAGTGGAAACATAGTTATCATATCAAGAAATTTCAGATAGAGACTTAAGGGAAGAGTAGGAGACAAAGGATGATTTGCAAGATGACCTTCGTCAAATATGACCGTCTGTCCTGTCCGATTTCTCATTATTTTATCGACTATATTCAAAGCAAATTGGTTATTATCATAGGTATTATCATAATCGTCCCTTGATGTGTCAATATACTTATTTATGAAAATAGATGGATCAGAACAAAGAATTATATCACCTCCCAAAGGAAACGGAAAATAAACAAAAACTGGAAAGCCAACATTGGGGTTTCCCCATTCAGTTGTATTGGGACCAATTTTGTTAACATCATATTTTGCTGTCTCGATGTCTGATTCTAACCATGCATAAGAACTGCTGTATAATACTGCAATTTGTAGGCTGAAAGAAACATCAGGGATTTCAAATCCAGCTCCCTCCAATTCAGAAAAAGCACTCGATGCGGAAGCTGGAAACTCTCCCATTGGTACCCACTTAGTTACGTAAGTGACATCACATGTTCCATCTTCCCTCTCGGTGGCGTTAACAGGGTAACGAACCTTCATCGATATGATTGAAGCAAAATTCCCAATAACTCCATTACCACTCAGGCCAGTTGTGAATTCAGTGACCCAAGGAGCTGGCATTCGATAAGTAGACCCGCTTGTGGTGTTTGATAAAGGAGAATGAAATACAGGGGTGAGAGGGGTATCATTATAGCTACCTTGATCTGCAAGAAGGCTTCCATTAATGGCGATCCCAGCAATGGGGAAATTAGCTCCAAGATTACATTCATCATCACCATTAGGTGTAGCATTAGTAGTGGTATCCAGTCCAAACATATTTGTTCCTCCATAGCTCCCGCCAAATCCCAAACCACCCAGATCAATTTGTGACATGAACCCCAAGAAGATAGAAAGAACGCCAAGGATATCATTAGCAGTTCCAAAATCATCTGCAATTAAAACTCTCCCCCCATTGATAGCATACATGAGAACAGCTAACGCTTCCGAGAAATCATAATGAACCGCTGGTCCGAGAATAATGAGTGAGCCTTGACTATTATTCATTTCAGATTTATTCAGACGGTTGAGAATATTGCTGCTACCTACAATAGTAGAGATTTGTCCTTGGTTTGAGTGATTCTCAAACATTTCTTTGAATGTACTAGCTCCATTCCATCCTGTATTATAAATTGAAAAATTGGTGGTGTTTGTGGTAAATAAAAAACCAAATAAGGATGCGGATACAAAAGGATAACTGATGAAGATAGCTAGAATAATCATTGCAGCAGTTGTGCGATTAATCTCTACCATAAGATTTCACTTAATTTCTACATGAAATGACGAATTTTTCAATAACAATCAATATTCTTCAGTAACTTCAGAAATTCCACCAGCCGAAGTCGCTGTTTGGAGGAATTGGTGAAGTCCTGATAAACCATCTTTAAATTCTTGAGTCGTAAGAGGAGTTTGTCCGTACCGTGCTTTTTCAAATGCCATTACAATAGCATTAATTGCACTGGGATCTAAATCACCACGATTCATAAGTTTCACACCTAATTGTCGTGCTGACTCGTTAGGTGCTCGGCCAACACCAAGAAAACCTTCAGAAGCAAGTGTCATTGTTTGCCACATAAGGACAGATGCTTCGCGAAACATCTGTTGGCGGGCTAGTTGCCGAATTTGAACTAAACGCTGCTCGATCTCTTGTTCAAGAATAGTCTTTTTTACTCCACCTACTCCTATGGCTTCAATGATTTGTTCTCGAAAATAGAACAGTAGAAAGCCAATTATAATTAAAGCACCTAAACCAAGTATAAAAACGAGTTCCATTTGAGCAAAGAAACTGATTCTGTTCATTTTTATCACAATCTCATATTGAATATGGATTAAATTTGTTCTGATCTTATCCAACCTAGATTTCTAGAGTTTTCATTTATTTTTATAATCTTTGTTTCATTTCATATTTATATGATTTCTTTACAAGACAGTGATTCTAATTATATACTGTCAGAATTTTTTCTGTTTATGATTGGAGTTTCAAGCACCTCGTATTCCTTTAAATCGTTCATATAATGCCGCTAATCCAACTCCACCACCGAAAGCAAGAATGGGAGACAAAATAATTAGAAAAATGTTGCCAAATATATCTGGAGGCCCAGGACGACTAATAGTAAAGGATTTAGGAGTGGTGTCCCCTTTATTACCAGTGTTATCGCAAATTGAAATCTTAATAGAGTAATCACCTTTATCTAGCTCTGAGGTATCAAGAACTATTCTTGCTTTTGTATCATTTTCTAATGTTATATTGGCATCTACATAATAAATAGTGTCCAGAGTACCACCAGTCGAATTAAGAAGCCAAAGAGTTAGTGTTTGTATGTAGATACCGCTTTCTGAATCATTAAATTTAATATTAACCACTAGTTTCTCATCTACCTCCTCAAGTAGCTCGTTTAAGATTTCTAAATTAGGCTTAGTGTAATCAAGTTTAACATCTCTTTCAGTTTGGTTTTCATTACCCGCTAAATCGCTATAAATTAATCGAATCCTCCAATTCTCTGTTCGAGCGAAAGTGTTATTACGAAAAAGACTCTCAGGAGATGTGTCGATAAGAATTATCCAGTTGTATTCGTAGCTATCATCACTAGAGATACTAGTGTTAATATTAATCTCTTGGTTGAAAGAATTAAGAATGAAAAGACGAACAGATGAATTATCTAGTCCACTATTCCACCCTGTCTTCGAGCTATTATCCATGATAGTACCTGAAATTGAGACATATCCAGTATCTAAATCGACTATTAGGTATCCATCATTGTTTTCTGAGACTTCAATAGTGGCTAATGGTTTAATAATATCGATAACAATTTCAATTTCCGCTTTATCCCAATTGTTTGCTAAGTCGAACGCTGAAACTGTGATGTTATAGGAAATATCCAATGGATTTGAAGTATCCCAATCGTAAGTAAATCTGACTCCGTTAATTGGGTCTTGATCCATAACATTGCTTACACCGTTGATCCAGATCGTAACGGATGAATTATCCAGTCCAACTGAAACGAAACCAGATGTTGGATCGGGATCAATGACAGTCACCATAATCTGTGTGATATCGTTTTGGTGAAGGAGTGCAATACCATTGGAGGTTATTGGACTTGTTATGTCAATAGTGGGCTTAGTTTCATCATATACTTTCCATTGAAGGGTGATTTCATAGTATTTTGATAAAACTGTCCCATTATCCAAAATATGATGAATTTGCCAGACCCAAGTGCTACTTTCCCATCCAGTAAATGAATAATCAAGAGAGAAGTTTCCTACTGCGTTTACTACATATGGACTACTACTACCGTCCCACGTCGCACTTATCCATTTTGAATCAAGTTCACGATCTGATTGATCCTTTAATGTCCCCTGGATATAAATATCTCGGTTACCAATCCCCGTAACCACATAAGCGGTATTATTAGTCAGGTTTTTTATTGTACCATTTGAGGGAAAATAAATTTGCAGAGGTTCAACTTTGAAGTCCCAGTAGACATTGATTAACATTTGGGTGTAATTTACACGATAATGAATGAGTCCTGGATTGGCAATAATATTCAATCTAATGTAGAGTGTGTCATCATAAGTATAATTAAAGGGGATTTGATAGGATATATCATAAGTTCCATCTACGTTAGGACTCGTTACCACTTCGTAACCTATCTCATGGGTTCCATTCCAGCCAATAACGCGTAGACGGTCAGTTAATTCAGAAAATGAACCTGTAAATATTGCTGTGGAATTATCAATTGGGTAATTTAAGTTATCTGTTAATGTCCCACTAATAAATACGTTTCTCCCTATAAACACAGAGGTACCATTGAAGTTGCTGACATCAAAATCATTAAGACCAATGCTAGTCACCACTCGAATATTATTATACCCCTCCCTGTATTCTTGGGGATCTGGGGCGGGGACATCTGAATCCCAACCATAGATCATGATATTATCTTCCAAAGGAGTTGTAGCTGGTAAATTAACAACAACTGAAAAAGTACCATCCCCCAAAGAGGTAACAGTATCAAGGTCAATTGTACCCAATGTATGGGTTAGCGAGATTGTAATTTCTCTATCTGGAACAGGGTCTTGAGTTTTGTCTTTGTAGGTTCCTTCTATAGTTATGTCAGTAGTAAATCGATAAACTTCGAAAAGTCCAGAAATGTTGTTAAACTTAGCGTCGGCATGGAAGGGATCCGTAACTCCTGCAACCCAAACTTTAATCAAATCAATGTTTTTCACTTCAAATTGGAAAGATGTATTGGAATAACCGTCATCATAGGTGCCATTAACCCATGCGCCGAATAAATGCTCTGATGAAACCGTATCAGGGTATGGTTGAGTGAAGTTATAAATTAATCCTTGAGCAGCTCCGAAATTAGCTTTTGCCTCGATAGTATAATTCCCTTCTGGTGTGAGACCTGTAGCGTTTGTAAGAATGTGGAAGGTAGCGAAACTGTCCTTTGAATATTGATTCGATGAGGGTGTAACATTCATTGCGAGTAGTTTGGGATTCATTCCATTTATTTCGATAGAAATATTGACACCATCGATTATAATGCCAGGAGGAGACACCCAGGCACCAGTATCGAGTTCTAGAAGTCTGAGTTCGAACTCGATATCGAGTGTGGCATTTTGCGGAACCACTTCATCTGGATCCCCCCTAATAAAGATTTTTCCGATGAAATACTGGGGTTTCACACTAATATTTTGTGGTGTTTCAGAATAGGAACTATTAGATCGAAAATCCGACCGTGCACCTTTTGAACCAACAAGCCATTTGTCATAAGAAATGGTGTCGTTTTCAAAATCTGCTGTAGCAATAAGCTTAATTTCAAGACTTTTTGGAGTTGTAATAAATGAGGTACTTAGAGCAACAGTTATGTTTCCAGAGGCATCCGTTTGGTAATAATTTGGTCTAGCGGGGTCTTGCAATCCTGAGTGTTGAGAATGAATAGTTAATGTAACTCCTGGATATGAACCATCTAACGAGACTTTTGCATATACATTACTTAGAGGAGATCCTGTTTCATCTTGAACTCTAAATTTGACTGTAAGATGATCTCCAGGACGAATTGTGGTATCAGATTCATTGGTTGTTAAGAAATTGATTGTGCAATTATTAAAATCAGGATCAATAGTAAGTTCTTCAGTCGGTGTTGATAACCTTGATAACCAAGTTTTGTCAAAATCTCCGAAAGAACCATAACCTTTGTGTTGGTCTCCAATCCATTGAACATTTGAATCATTTTCGAAGTCGACAGTCAGGTTTAGTTTGACCTTTTGGACTATTTCTGGGGTTAATAGGTAAGTCGTACGAATTTTGAGTACAATTATCCCACTACTATCTGTATAATAATAACCTTTACTACCAGGATAAGGACTATTATCGCTCATGTCTAAGGAGACACCAGGTATAGGTTCATCTAATGAGATGTTGACTGGAACATCTGCAAATGTGTTTGTTCCAGATGGCTCACCGCCCTTCCTGACTTCATAATATATTTCTGCATCTTCCCCAGGTCGGATACTTGTGGTATTACTCCACTTGAAATCAATTTCACCTATCCAGAATTCAGGATCAATACTAATCATTTGAGATTTATTAAGAGTTTTTCCACCAGTATCATTTTCTAAAAACCGATGAGGCTCACTAGGAGGATATATTGGCGCTGAACTGTCTTGAAGATCAGCTATTACTGTAATTATTGGGGTTTTAGTTTCATATGGGATAGGAAAACCAGCAGTTATATTAAATTGCGCCTCTCCGTTTGAATTGGTTAGAGTCCAACCTGCTGTACCATTGCTACTAAATCCTGTTGCAAAACTAATATTTACCCATGGTTCCTGAATATTTAAGGTAGCTTTAACAGTAATATTTGATAAGTTGTACACACCAAATTGGTCATAAGCCGCATCAGCTTGAATGTGGACAGTCACAATCGAGTTTCTTATATCAGGAGTTGAAATTGAAGCTGGTTCTGCTGTGATTGTAAATAAACTATCTGTTACAATGTCTGGCTCATTATAAACTGTAAAATTGGCAGTAATACTAGCAACTTTTTTATAACCAGTAGCATAGAATTCTGTCCCCGTAAAATCTGCAGTTACATTAAAGTAATATTCACCTTCAGGGGTAGTTAGATAAGTTGTACTAACAAATAATTCTATCTCACCATTCCCATCTGTTGTTGTACGGGGTGTGCCTGTAGATACATCTCGCAGTTCATAGATTATTCCAATAGTGGCAGGAGCGATTTCTACATCATTACTCTTGTTGTAGAAGTTGCTAACTGTGACTGTAACATTATCTATAGGAATTACCCCCGATCTTGCGCTGAGTGTCGCGGTAGCATTTTCTCCTGATCGAAAAGTATCGCCATTGCTCGCGTCATTTACAAATCCAGCAGATGAGAATTCCGCTACAGCACTAAGTTTGAAGGTATCAATACGAGTAATTGTTGTTCCAATACTCGAATCCGATTTATTATGAGCGGGATAATACTGGAAAATATCAACATAATCGTCGGAAGAAATCCCCATGTCTCCTAATCTAGTCATATTTGGAATTAAAAATGTAGTATCGATCCATCCGTGGCTTGGATCCGTCGAATAAGACGCTGCTCCAGCAGGGGTTCCATTTGTAGATACTTGATGGACATAATGTGTTGCGGTTGTTGGGTCAGACGTATTACCTTCATCAATCATTGTTTGAACATCAACATTAGCTTCGAACAGGAAAATGTAAATCACTTGCTGGACTATAGCTAGCCCTGCTGGGATCGTGAAACGATTTCTTATTCTGATACTGCTTTCAGGAAAATATTGATCTAATTCATCAACTATTTCATTTATACTACCTCGTGGAGATCGAGAAGATGTTGAGGTAGGAATTATGCCAGTACGTGGGATATCTGTTGGTGAAAGTATGTTTTTACGTAATGGCGTAACACTTTCAGTACCTAAAGAAGAATATTGACTATTCATATTGTATAATTGAAAAAAGTAAGCCGACCATTGAATAGAAAAGGTAAATATTAAAATTACTAAGAGAAAGAGTGTTATACCATTCCGAATTTCTTTCACTTTAATTCCACCAAAAGGATTGTCCTCTGTTATTTCGAGAACGACAACATTCCCATTCATTTCAAAATTTGAATGGCTTTAAGGGAAAGTATTCCGTAGGTTCATTAATATTTGACTTTCTTTATTTATGTTTGCTTATTTTATGAGAATCCTGTAAAATCCCCAAAAGGATTAAAAAAGACATCTTATTCTTTAATTTAAAAACTATTTGTAATTTACTAGGTAAAAATATAAATAAGAATCACTTTGAGCTGTGTGGAGTTAGAAAAAGATAATTATATTCATTTTCTTATAGAAGAATTCTTTCTAGGAGACTACTTAGTTAATGAAGTGTCTTTCTCTCTGTCATTTTTTATGGAAAGTATATTTTAATAAGATTAAGCTCAAGGTTGTTGTAATAAAAAGTTATTTAACGAATCTCTGATGGTTAGAAATTATGAAAATATGACTTTTTTTCATCATAGAGTTGATCTTCATGCCATTTTTCAAGGGAAGTAAAACAAAGAAAGCTCAAGAGGAATTTGATCAAGGAATGATTTTTTATGAATCCCAGCGGTATGATGAGGCCTTGGAGAAGTTTAAAACCTCAGCTAAACTCTTTGTTGGCGGAGATCAAAAGAAATTGAGTCAAAGAGCTGAAGCATACCAATCTTGCGCCTTGGGCTACATTAATGTGCTGAATATGAATTTTCTCGAGGCAATTCGGTGTTTTGGTAAAGCAAATGTGATTTTCTCAACAGAAGGATTTTCAGAGGAAGCAAAACAAGCTAGAACCATTCAAGCTCAAACACAAGGTGAACTGGCCAAAGCTAAAGCTAGAGATGGGGAGTTTATTGAATCAGCTCGATTATATGAATCTGCAGGTGCCCTTTACCAGACTACGGGATTAGAGATGGAAGCAGCACGAGCACGCGCTCGATCGTTTGTACAGAGAGCAGCAGCGATGGAATCAAATTTTGATAAAGCATATTATTTGGAGAAAGCAGTGGAAGAGTTCAAGAAAGGACGAGAGGATCCAACTCGATATGAAGCTCATGCATTATATCAACGAGCAAGGGCATTAATCAGTGCACGAGAAAACGTGAAAGAAGTCATTGACCTTCTAGCCAAAGCTCATGAGAAATACCACAAGGTGGGAAATACTACACAAACAGAAAAAGTGAAACAATTGTTGAAAGACCTAACAGAACAGGTGAAGACTCGTCCAGCAGAGTTCAGGATATAATACTTATAATCTATCTTAAAATTCAGATTTTTAAATCTTAAGTCCAGCCAATGATGACAGCTTAGGGAACAGAAGTCTTTTAATGATGAACGATGAGCGGTCTGAGGCTTCTCAACTCCTTTTAGGATTTAAAAGAAATGAAGGTCACAGTTTTTCCTCTTCAGGATTTTCCTCTTATTAACCCAGGGGATGATCTCGAAGAGATTTTGATAACTGAATTACGGAAAATAAACTTACTTGATGACGACATCATTGTCATTGCTCATACTATTGTATCGAAAGCGGAGAATAAAGTTTATAACCTCCATGAAGTGATTCCAAGCCCCTTTGCCCTACAAATTGCTGAACTACAAGATAAAGATCCCCGAAAAATTGAGGTTATACTTCAGGAAAGTCGTGAAATCATTCGGATGAATGAACGAGTGTTAATTACAGCCACGAAACATGGTTTTATTTGTGCTAATAGTGGGGTAGATAAATCTAATACACCTGGAGAAACAGTAATTTCCCTTCCTGATGACCCAGATTTATCAGCTCGACGGATAAGAAAACGCATTCTTATAGAATTAGGAAAAACTGTTGCTGTTATTATTTCTGATACCTTTGGCCGCCCTCTCCGAGTAGGTACAGTTAATATTGCTGTTGGTGTTGCTGGAATTGACCCCATTGATGATTTAAGGGGGCGAAAGGATCTTTTTGGATATGAATTACAATCTACCTTTGTCGCTAGAGCGGATGAAGTTGCTGCCGCAGCAGGATTGGTCATGGGTCAAGCTGACGAGGGGGTACCTGTAATTATTGTTCGTGGGGTGGAATATACGCAAGCTGACGCTTTTGCAACCAATTTAAATAGGGATCCACAGACAGATGTGTTCCGATAAATAGATGACTGGAAATTTTTCAATAATTATCTTCTGTTTTGTGAGAGTTTCACAAGTCATAATAAATAGCTACCTATCTTGGGCTTAATTAAATAGATATTTGATATTCTCACAGGTGAATGGATTTCTTAAGGAATTCAATATAAATCAGCGACAAAAATCGATCAATCAAAGTGGATCTGTGCGCTGATAGTCTCGTCTGGTAGGACTCCAGATTTCTGGTACTCGCGATGAAATTTAATGAGTCCTGTAGTGTATCATAAGACGTAATAAGATAAAAAATACTAAAAATTTTAAGAATTTTATAAAGAAATACCTTCTAAATAAAGTTTAATGCGCTGATAATCTAGTTTGGTTAGGATACTTGCCTCCCAAGCAAGCGACCCGGGTTCAAATCCCGGTCGGCGCATTCTTTATATTGTAATAACGTTTTAAGGTAATATTCCTTTTGTATCTACTTATCAATCTTAACAGTATTCTATTTCTGGGTATTCTTCAAAATATATAGCAGTATATCTCGCATTAACATTTCTTCTCCAACATCAAGATTTGTAATACCTATAAGTTCACTAATTATCCTTCTTGTTTTATTATCTAGTACTCGCCGAAATCCAATAGCTTTTTCTCCATATTCATTTAGGATATCGATCACATGAGTTAATAAGATGTTAGGATCCTTGATATTGAGTTTAAATATACTTTGACGAATGGCAGATACAACTTCCATTAAGCGACCAAATTCCTTAGTATTCACTCCCCAATAGCTGATGATTAAGGCGTTAAAATCCTTAGCTATGTCCGTATGATTATTTAATATATTTCCTTTAGGTATGAATTCTATTTGTAAATTTTTTATTGTTTCTAATGATGAGTCGTAACTACCAATCGTTTTTAATTCATCAAATAAGTAAGCAAAAACTCTAAGATTCCCAGTCTCGTTCCCTAATTCGCGAACGATTTTTGTTTGCACTATTTCACAGGCTTTTCCTTTTGATCTGGTAATGTTGTCAGGAAAAGTAATAAGATTTTTACTTGTCTTAATAAATCCCCATTTAATTTCAGAAACTACATTTTCTGTCAGATTCAAACATTCTAGTCTATTCAATTTCTTAGTAAGCATAGTAATTCTATGTCGATTCTTTGAATCTTGAAGAGCCGCACCTACAAAAGCTGGAAGCCCTTTAGAATTGTTTTCGTCTAAAAATTCTTTAAGGTTTCTATCTAAGCCAATATTTAGATTTTTTTCAGCTTGGTCAAGTGAATATATGATATTCGTATCATGTATAGTTTTATTTTGCATTCTTACCTTTTGAATTACTTTAGCTAAATCCATTGGAGTTAATTTTGATTTGACTTCATTCCACCATTCTTCAGCTTTACATGGACTATTATGAAATTTTCTGAGATTATTAATCTCCGTAAAAATATTGGCATATAAATCCGTTTTATCCTGCAAATATATCTTAGTAAAATTGAAGATTTGAGGATTATATTGTTCATCGGTAATAGATATTACCCTTTTTCCGTTTTCTTCGAAGCGACTAACAATTTTTTGTAGATTCTTATATCTAGGAATCCAACTTGGTTTTAAACTGTTCACATATTCCCAAAACTTTATTTCTAAGTAGTCATCAAGAAAAGTTTCATCGTATTTAAGACGATAAATTTTTTTAAATCCATTTCGAGCAAGACCTGAGTCTTCTGGAAATCCAATATCCATTACTATTAATTCACAAATCAATTCATCCTTTAGGGTGGTTCTTATATCACTAAATTGTGGATTATTCGGATTTATTGTTTCCATCAGGTTATCTAATATTTTTCTTCTTGCACCTGTTTTTTTTGAAAATAAAAATGGCTCAATACCATTTTTGTTCCATGTAGATCTTGTATTACGAATGAAATATGTTTCTCCCAATCCATTTATTTTATTTACAATATTAATTTTTATTAAACATTTTATTCCAGGCATTTTGTCCCTCAGAATAAACCATTCTTCAAAAAAACCAGGGGGAAAACCAGAAGTTCCAAGATCTATTTCTAATTCTTGGTAAACTTTTAAACGCTCAAATTTGTCAGAATTATAACGAAATCTTCTTAGAGGAGCTCTATGCTTTTTTTGGATCTTATTATAAAGATACCACATATGAGACGTGGGAGTAATATTTTTATCCATCATTTCATTCCATTTCTGTGAAAATAGAAGAAAATTATGGAAATTTCCATGTTTTCGAGCTCGATCTCCAAATTTCAAAGCTCTTATCAGATGTTGTTGGTTGAATAAATATTGAGAATACCTAAGTTTGGACTTTCTTACATCTAGTAGCCCCTTAAGAACTTTTGATAAAGTAACTGAGAAGGTAAACTTATCCTCCTCTACATTTATTATAAATTCTCTTAAAATTGCGTAGGGGGAAGTAAATTCAATACTAACAATTTTTTTGATAGATATTACGTTACTGACCAATTTCTGTAAGGTTTTACTTACCAATGAAGTATGTGGGAAAATCCAAGAGTCTAAAACTTCCACTTCCTCTCTTTTTCTCTCCTCCTGTGATTTTGTGTAGTTGACTCGTTTCCTATTTTTCCAGAAAAAAAATGATAATTGTTCAATAACTTGTTCTTCTTCAAGGGAGAGATCAATTAGACCTCTTGATAGAGTTTTTTTTACATCAATATTCTGTAGTTGATCATCCACATATAAGAATTCTCAATCATCTTTCTTAAGCCTTTTATTCACCTATTTAAAAATTAATAAGTCATTAATTCTTTTATATTCATTATAATTCTGATGTTTTTTAAAAATAGCCCCAATGATGGTATGATATGGCTTTATTCAGACTATTTTCTTCACGTTTCTTGTATTTATATTACATTTATCTCATTTCATCTCAAATTCTTCTTTTCTCTTATCATCAAACCAAGGGGAGTTGATGTAATTATATCAAGATATATAAGATATTCCTAAGAATTTCAGAGTAGTCAAATCCTCCAGATCAATAAACTGATGTTACAATGATAATCCGCTTAAAGTTTCTAGGATCACTGCAATATGATTTAAAACAACAATATTTACCTTATCAAATTTCATCGGAGAAATCTATACGAGAAGTTGTTTCAGAGCTTACACAGAATCCCCAATTCAAGGAATTGAAAAGTTTCTTTTCAGAGTCTTTGGACATAAAACGATCACTCTTAATCTTCCTTAATGAGCAAGAAATTTCGGTACTAGATGGAATGAAAACAAAAGTAAAAGCGGAAGATACAATAGCCTTTATTCCAGTCATTCACGGAGGATTATTCTGATCAAACATTAATCAGTTAGGTGTGAAGAGTAATGACGATAAATATGAAAGGATATTCTTTATTAACGCTTAAGGATCTTTCCCCTGAGAAGATTCGTTTTTTAATTGACGAGGCGAAGGAATTTAAAGCAAATAGGTCACAATTCATTCAAAATCAACCATTAAAAGGAAAAACTCTAGGTATGATTTTTCAAAAGCGATCTACACGGACTCGTGTCTCAACAGAAACAGCTATGGTTGAATTAGGGGGACATGCTTTATTTTTAGGAAAGGATGACATTCAATTAGGTGTCAATGAATCTTTACATGACACAGCTAAGGTTTTAGGTCGTATGGTTTCTGGGATTCTAGCTCGTGTTTTTGATCATACTGATGTAGAAATCCTTGCGGAACATTCTGGAGTTCCTGTAATTAATGCACTTTCAGATCTATTTCATCCACTTCAAGGATTAGCTGACATTATGACAATTGAAGAGCATTTAGGGAAACTAAAAGGAGTGAATATTGCGTGGATTGGAGATGGAAATAATGTATGCCATTCCTTAATGATTGCCTCCATAAAGATGGGGATGAACATTTATATTGCAACACCTGAAAAATATGAACCCGCTCCTACTATCCTAGAATATTGTAGGAAGAATACCTTATCATCTGAACAAGTGAAAATGACTCATGATCCTATCACAGCTGCTAAAGGCGCAAATGTTGTTGTAACGGATACTTTCATTTCCATGGGACAGGAATCAGAGAAAGAAGAGAAACTACGTAAATTTGAGAATTTTCAAGTTAACTCGCAGCTGGTTCAACACTCAGACAAAGATTTCATTTTTATGCATTGTCTCCCTCGTCATAAAGAGGAAGTTACTGATGAAATAATTTATGGTGAGCACTCAGTTGTTTTTGATGAAGCTGAGAATCGTTTGCATACGGTGGCAGCAGTATTGAAGAACGTTTTATGAGCTTCCTTAAATCAAATATGTCCATTCAGAAAGAAAAACCAGAGAGAATATTTATATGATTGAAATTTGGAAGATGCTTAATGAAAAGATGAAAGAAATAAAGAGGCTTAATTCTTGGTTATAACCCCTATTTGTAACTTCTGTGCAAAAACTGGAGTTTTGTGCAAAAAATGTAAACAGAAACTTAGAAAGGGGAAATTCACTCAACTTGATGTTGACGTTTCCAAAGCTTTTGCAAAAGCTGAACAGCGATTTCCGAAACATCTTCAAAATGTGACTCTAGATCGTGCACATCGTTTAAACGGATCTATCGTTCTGCTAACACGGAATGGTAATACCATCCTAGAAAATGAGGAATTAAAACATTTTATTGAAGATGAAATCAAGAAACCTATTGAGATTGTTGAAAGAAAGTCTGATACACGAAAAACTTTTACAGATTTTTTCGCTCCTCTCGATATTCTTGAAATTGACCAGATTTTTGCTCCTCCCGAGGGTGATATTGAATTAAAGATTACCTTACGAGGCGACCCTAATTTACTTCGATTTCCATTGGATCAATTGAAACAGATTGCAGAGCTGATTTCAAAAAATTCTGTGAGGCTGGAAATCCAGAGCTAAGGCATTACCATATTTATTATGGTAGAAATATTAATATTATTCCCCCAATCGACAGACCAAGGATTTGAAATATACCTTGCAGTATGCAGAGGATTCCAACGATTACAGAAATCAAGGGTGATGATAAAACTTCTGCAATGAGAAGATAGAGATCCTCAAATATCTTTATCGAAAGATAAATGCCAAAAAAGAGGATAAAAAGAACAACTGACAATAATTTTACTGATTCTGCTCCAAGGAAAACTAGCAGTCCTGCTCCAAACAATCCAATTGCTAAGGAAATGAAAGCTCCGAATCTGAAGTCCTTTATCGGTCGTAGAATCAAAACAAAACCAAGGATGCATAAACACACGATTGTAACCAAATCAAAGGTAGGATATTCATCAATAAATAGAGGGTCTGGTTCAACCATAGTCGACCAGAGGAATAATCCTGCGCCAATTGTGATTAAAGCAATGACTCCTATAGGAAATCCTATCAAGGATAATTTGTCAACAATATTGGACATATCATCAGAACTTACACCAGCTAGTCGCACCAATAGCCACGATGCTGCCAAAAGGCCACCTAAAATTAAAATGAGGAAACTCCAAAAGACGAGATTGTGTAACACATTTTGAACAATATCAACAGCTGCCATTTGAATCCATTCCTAAGTGTTCCTTCCTTTAAAATTATTATTCTCAAAAAGATTAATTAATCCTTTCTTTTATTATACATTGTGTGTCGGTATCTAAAATCAAATTTCCAGAGAATATATTATGAAAAGTTAATTCTTTGGATATTTTTTTACCAACCCTGATTTTAAATATTAAATAAAACTTAAAAGAATTCAATATTGCTTTGATAGGATGTGTTAACGCTCTTAAGTTTCTAAAAATTTGGAATGCGGAATTCTAGAGTTGCGGCCAGCCCATGAAGAAAAGCGTAAGGAGTAAATTAGTACCCAGTACTCCTAATGTAAAATATCGAATCCATGGTAGATATTTATCGAATTTTGGCCCCAAAAATGCAGTTAATAGTTTATCTCCATCCAAAAAGGGGATAGGTAATAAATTCATTATTGCCAACATAAAATTAATCATAAAAACATAGAAAAGGGCGTTAAGTGTCCAGTAGGGGATAAGATTCACTAGAGGTGACGGATTGAAAAAATGTGGTTTGAAATATTCCCACGTACGAATCCCAATAAACCCTTTAGTCTCATCATCACTACGTGGAACTGTTTCAAGAGTGATAGGATCTCTTCCACAGGCAAAATAAAAAGTTAGAGTTTGATTAGGTAAAACCGAAGAATTAACATATTCTTGAAAATCACGCGTAGATAATATCCTCCCATAACCATTGGATGAATTTATCCCAATGATCGCATATCCTACTTTCATACCTGCTTGAGATGCTGGATTTTCAGGGATTGTTTCTATTATTAGAGCTCCATTTGGCTCGGGATGATAAAAAGGTGTGATCAACAAGGGAAAACCTACTGGAATTATCAAGATCAGTATAACAATTCCTGCAACGACCATATTTGCCAATGCGCCAGCTGCCATAATTCGTGCTATGGATCGACGGGATTTTTGAGCCAATATTTCATCATCAGGTTCAACAAAGGCTCCAAAGAGTACTAAAAAAATGAAAATCCCTGTGCTTTTTAGATCAACATCTTCAACCCGGGCAGCTATTCCATGAGCAAATTCATGAACAATGGCTCCAATCATTATAGCCACGATAAAATATGGAAGAGTTTGAAACGAAACAGTTATCCCTGGTATTATAGGGGTCAAGCCAATTGCAGTAGTGGTTCCATCTGCGGTTGGTTGGAAGAATAAAGGAATGTTAACAGTAAACATGGATAATCCTACAATGAGAATTCCTAATCCAGAAATTATCCCGACATCCCAAACAAATTTCCATATAATCTGTCCTCTTCTTGAAAGTCTGTCGATAAGGTTATTCAGTTTTGTAGTACGATACATTACATATCCTAAACCGACCTCGGGGTTTTTTACTTCGAACCAATGAGTGCGGGCGATAGCATTCAAGGAAATCCAACTAAATCCAACAATAATTAAAAAAATAATAGGATCCATTTCATTTTCCATCTTACTTGGTAAAGGTTATAACTAACTATCTTCAAACTTATTGTTTCAGGAATTAAACATATATGGGGACATCTTAAGTGAAATTTTTCTGAATAAGGCTGAATTCTTTGTGTTTGTATTCTACTAAAGGATTTTTTGCACTTTATTTATTGAGAATAATACCTCAATCTAACATTTGCATCAATATAATCAGTGATCCATCCTACATTTGTCTTTGTGTTTTTTAAGCAGTCTATTTATAATATAATTCTTATTCTTCTTTCTACAACATACCAAAATTCTGATACCTCTTCATGATGATTGTATTTGTAAATCCTAATCCTCTTGAAATAAACTCAAAATTCTAGCTCAAATTAAATCCAAATCAAGGAGAATCAAATAAGTTTGAAAATCGCTCTCATTCAACAACATGCAACACAGAATAAGAATGAAAATGTTAAACGGGGAATAATGAGCTTAGAAGAAGCAGCTTCCCAAGGAGTAGAATTAGCTGCGTTTCCTGAACTTGCTTTTGAATACTTTTGGCCACAAAAACCAGCATCCCAAAATTTTCGTGATTTAGCTGAACCTATTCCAGGGCCTACTACAGAAAAGTTTATGGAAAAAGCTGAAGAATTTGGTTTAGTGGTTATTCTTAACCTATTTGAACGTGATAATGAAAAGACTTATGATTGCTCTCCAGTTATTGATAGCAATGGAAAACTGCTAGGGAAGGCTAGAATGATTCATATCTTAGAAGCACCCTTTTTTCACGAAAAAGGATATTATACACCTGGTGATTTGGGGATAGAAGTCTTTAATACAGCAATTGGGTGTATTGGGATTGCCATCTGTTATGATCGACACTTTCCTGAACATATGAGAATGCTAGCTCTAAAAGGTGCAGATTTAGTTGTTGTTCCTCAAGCAGGCGCTGTTAATGAATGGCCTCCTGGTATTTTTGAAGCTGAATTGCAAATAGCTGCATTTCAGAACGGGTATTTTTCTGCGTTAGTTAATCGAGTAGGTAAGGAGGATAGTGTGATCTTTGCTGGTGAATCATTCATCACAAATCCAGAAGGCCGAGTTGTTGCTCGTGCACCGAAAGGAACAGACTATATCCTCTATTACGATATAAACTTTGAAGAACTCAAAAATTGTCCTGCTCGAAAGCATTTTCTTTTAGATCGACGACCAGAAATCTATCATTTGGAGTAAAGCTAAGAAAAGGATTCTAGTAACCGTTTTTCCCAAATAAGCGTGGTTCTGTTCAATAAAATAAAAGAACGAAAACCTCAAAAAGAATGAGATAACTTCATCATATTGTGGAAGGATCCAATGACGGCTCTAGCCCTCCCGATAAGGCAAAAAATACATCTATTTGAGTCTTAAATGATGAAGATCTTGAGTTCGGAGGTATCCTTCCGTTCTGAAAGACATGCCATTTATGAGAAAACAGTTATGAACCCGATAATCACAAAGTAGAGTCTGTACTTCTTTCTTCTTCCCTTCTTAATCTAGTACTACTTTCTAAGGTGCCATCTGCACGAATGACGCGAGGAATTACAATAATGGTGAGTTTTGATTTTTTATTGAAGGTACGTAGGCGATTAATAGCATTTGCCCCTGAACATGTTTCTTGGGATACAATTAAAGCACTTAAATCTCCTTCACTAGCTAATTTTTGATCCATTCTCAGAGTATTTATGCTAGAAATAAGGGTACTAGTATTACGAGTTAAAAGATATTTTTCAACTTCTTTTTTTCGAATTTGGAAGCTTTGAATCCTTTTGAAATATTTTTTCTGTACTTTTTTCAAATAACTTGAGCTGATCAATCCAATATGGACAAATTGGCCGTAATGGGCAGCAATATCAAGAAATAATTTATGCCCTGCATGTAAGCGATCAAATGTCCCACCTAGGCCGACATTTACAAATCGTTTCAATATCCAATCTCCATGAATGAATTTGGGAAGTTTAATCTAAAATTTTTTGTGTCGTAACAATGAAAATAAAAAGATCAAATTTTTCAGTGATGATCACGATCCAAGATATACTTTTTATGGAAAGATTTTTTTAATTATTGCATCAAGTTTTAGATGCGATGAAGGAGTAGAATCTACTTTTCGAGGACCTGATGATTTTGATGATTCATGGCGCAAAAAAGTAGAGAAATCCAGAGCTCTTCAATCCAATAAGATTAGAAGACGGGCTCTCGCATGAGATTGGGTGTGTCACCCAACAATGAGCGTAAGGGTCAACCCTTCTAAGCGACAGGATAACCTGGATCGTTAAAGCCCTACACAAGAGAACTTGACGGAATCAGGTCTAATGGCCAAGTATGTGGTCAAGAGTTAGTGTTTAGGGCTACAGATCCTCCATTAAAGTATGTAAAGTGTGTAAAACGTTATTTTTATTTAACAAATTAATAATTAGGATTATTCTATCTATTAAGAGTAATCATGTCTCCAGTTTGAAAAGGTGCTCTATCATTAACATTCATATTCTTCTACTTATGGTTACTAAGACCGTACATCAAAAGAAAGTCAAAAATGGATAGAAAAAAAGAAAAATTCAGAGTTGTCTAATCCTTACAAAAAAATGCAGGAGTCCTGCTAATCCTGCATCAACAAAAAAATAAAGGAAATTATTCGGAGAATGTGTAGAGATCTATATCTAAGGGTTTCTTTGTAACATCGTGTTGCTTAGCACCAACAATGTTCTTTATTCCGCGTTCTAATGCAACATCAAGAAGTCTTTGGGTTATAATCCCATCGAAAATAACAGTCTCTACATCGTCTGTTTCGAGAATGGAGTCAATAAGTTCGCTGATTGGTATTTGCTCTTTTAAGATCTTCGATTTTGCTCCAAGCAGGATCGCTTCCTGTTCTGAGAGATTTTCGACAAATCGTGCTAAAGTACGTGGTATTTTCGCTGCTACAGAAGCACTTTGTTGAGATTGAACGATGATAGGAATTTCTTTTGGTGCCACTTCTGACTGAGATTTATTAGCCACTTCATCAGAAGATTGGATATCTTCAGGAAGAATGTTCATTTCTTTCATTATCTGTTCAATTGGAATTTTAGAACGTAGAGCTTTTAGAAGTTCCTTACTAGACAGCTCTTCTACTTCACGATTTGGTGGGGCTTTAGTAACATAATCTAAATCAGTAAGGTGAATGAGTTCTCGAAGGATGAGTTCCCCACCGTGATCCCCATCCAAAAATGCAGTCGTTACTTTTTTTCGAGTGAGTTCTATCACATCTGATGGAACATTGGTTCCTTGTACTGCAATCACATTCCGGAAACCATGTTTTAAGAGATTGACAACATCAGCTCGTCCTTCAACAATAATTAAGTTGTCACTATCTTGAATACCTGGTCCAGCAGGTAACTCTTCTTTTCCATATTTCTGAATAATACTGATTCGGGCTTCTTTAAGAACTTCCTCTAAAACTGAGATAGAATCAGGCGCTATCTCGTGATCCCACGTTTTCAGAATCTGAGATGCACGAGTAATAATCTGTCTACGTTTACTTTCGCGAACATCCTCAATTTTAAGTAGACTGATTTTTCCAACACAGGGTCCAACACGATCTACAGTTTCTAAAGCAGCAGCAAGCAAAGCTGTTTCGACCCTGTCTAAAGAAGAAGGTACAATAATGGTTCCTATTGTTTTTCGTTGCTTTTTTTGGTACTGTAATTTAACAGCAATTCTTCCTATTCTTGATGTTTTTTGTAATTCTCGTAAATCTAGTCCCTCACCAATTAACCCCTCAGTTTGACCGAACAATGCTCCAATAATATCTGATCGTTCAGCCACTCCGTTGATACTAAATTTCTCATGGATAAGATATTTTACGGTGGAAGTATCGATTTCCTCTTCGTTAACCATGGTTGTTTCACCTCCAAAGGTCGCTAGGTGAAACCACATATTTCATTATGATTGAAAGGAACCTCTTTAATTTAATGATTTTAATTGATTATTATGAACATGATGAAGATAGTTAATATAAAGGAATTGGGTTAATAATGATGATATGCGGTTTCACTTGCATAATTGGTTTTCGATCTATTTTTTATTAAGTTAATAGTTTAAATTGATATATTTGACATTACTCTTTGAATTAATATCATGTGAAAGTAATGTTTTTCATACAGATATTTTAATATCCAATCGGATTCATTCTAAACTTGTGATATCTCTTTAATGCGAATATGTTTGTGAATAAACCTGCAGGACAAAAGTTTATACATTTTGCTTGCTATGACAAGACAACAATTCAGAGAATTTTAAATTATGGGTGGATAGATGCATTGTTCCAAATTCTTATTTAGTGAATTTCTGCTTTCGCAAGGCTAATACGATATCTTTATCTTCCACTGTTTTTTTACCAGCATAAGATGCCAGTTCCCAAGCTAACTTAGCAACTTTAATGCCATATTCCTCTAATTCCTTTTGCAAAGCTATTATTGCAGATTTTGAAACTCTTGTTGCCCCTCCTTTTCGAATAATCCGATCAATCGAAGAAACTGGAATCTCTACCACTACAGTTACCTCTAATTTTGAAACCACTTTCTTATGCAGAATAATACTTCGAGAATTTTTAATGTTATTAGGGAAAACTAGTAGTCATATTTTTCTGAACTGCTTTGTTGATAAAATAGTTAAATAAGTTTAAAATGCTGATCAGGATAAAGCCTGAATCAGAGGTTTTCGGACTCTTTCACCGAATACTTCATTGAATTCAGTTGAAAGACCGAGAATGGACGATAGAGTTGAAATTACATGGGAAAAAGGCCTGCGTACTGTTATTCTCGAGTAGATAGACCACCATACACACGAAAAAAATACATTAAAGGTGGTCCTGAGCCTAAAATCCGTGCTTTTGATTTTGGATCACCAGGAAAAGAGTTCCCTTTGGAAGTATCATTGATCACTGATGAAAGATGCCAAATTTCTCACAATGCCCTAGAAGCTGCTCGAATTCATGTTAATCGGTTTTTAACACGAAATATTGGGCGGGATAACTACCATTATCGTGTTTGTGTTTATCCCCATCATAGAATACGTGAGAATAAAATGATGACTGGCGCAGGAGCGGATCGTTTGCAAGATGGTATGCGTAAAGCTTTTGGGAAAATTATAAGTGTTGCAGCTCGTGTTTTTGAAGGAGATCGAATTCTATTTATCAGAACTTACCCAGAGAATTTAGCTTTAGCCAAGGATGCATTGCGTCGTGGAAAAGCCAAGTTTCCTGTTCCTTGTCGTATCAAAATCACGAAAGGCCAAGAATTAGTCATGTAAGACTCAATCTTTTTATTTAGCTTCCAAATTTTATAAATCGGAAGAAGTAAATGAGTTTTTTCTTAGATGATACTCTATCAATGCTAACAATGTTTTTCAAATAAGATGGAAACAAATAATTCTTGTTGAAGTTATGCCAAGAAAGTTAAATTAATTGATGTTTATACCTTTTAGTAACTAATAATAGATTACTACACTAAAATTCATCTTCGGTACTACATAAAACAATCCTTAGGTCTGCAAATCGGAAATTAATCGGGATTTATTGAGACAACATGATGAAACTGACCTAAACTGAGACGGATTCATGCTTGGACACCTATTGAGTTCGTTAATGATGTCCATGTACCTCACTGATCGTTAATCTCCGATTACTAGCCAGAAAATCAGTAATTATGAATTCCATTCAATCTTCTCAAATTACAATTCATAAACGTGGTTTATTTTGCTTGAATTGAAGCAAGTGATAATTCTTCGGAAGGATTTGCAAATGTCTAAAGGAAAAGCTGCAGCTCAAGCGTCTCATGCTGCCGTTGCAGCTGCCATCAAATCTAAACGCGAGAAACCGAACGAATTCACTTTATGGTGGAACACTGGGCAAAAAAAGGTTGTATTAGGAGTGGATTCTGAAGCTGAATTGGTAGAGCTTGAAAATAAACTTAAGTCTACAGGAGTCGTCATTGTAAAAATTGATGATGCTGGGAGAACTCAACTCCCTCCAGGTACAACAACAGCGTTAGGGATAGGCCCTCATGCCCAAAAGGCTGTTGAAGAAATCACCTCAACATTAAAGCTGTTTTAACACTTAATCACCCTCTATAGAGTACAAGTGAGAGTTAATGCGTATTCTGAAGACAGATTTGAAGAGTCAACGCGTGGTTTTACGACCTGAAACTCCCACAGATCTTTACGTCCTCTCAAATGTTATCAGTATTGGTGACCACGTCATCACAAAAACCACCCGGAGAGTCAGGCGGTCGGGTAGTGAAGGCAGATCAGGTGATGAAAGTCAACGGATAACTATAGTTATTGGGGTGGTCGCTGAAGATTTTGCTTTCCAAGATAGTCTCGTAACAAATCGTCTGCGGGTTAAAGGAAAAATTTTTCAGGGTCCAGAGCAACATGTGTCTCTTGGCTCCTACCATACACTCAACTTGGAATTAACAAAAGCAGTAACCATTATTAAGCCAGAATGGTCAAAATACTATCTTGAATTACTGAAAAAAGCTGAAGAAGCAAGTAAGAAACCAAAAATATGTTTAATTGCTGCTGATAAAGCTGAAGTTTGTATAGGTATACTTGATAACTTCAACCTCAATGTAATCGCTCATGAGAAATCACACATCTCACGAAAATTAACTAAAGAAAAGGTTCGCTCAAAACAGACTCAATCTTTCTTTGATCGGATTGCAATGATCATTAACAGACAAGTATTACCTGAAACAAATAATATCGTATTGGGGGGACCAGGGTTTATTAAAGAACAATTAAGTAACTTCTTGAAAGGAAAATTTACGAAACAAGAACTTAATATTATCGTTTCAGGGTCACTAAGCGGTGGGAATCGTGTTGGATTATCTGAGCTCCTGAAAATGGATGCGGTGGATAAGCTCGCAGCTGATTTCCAAGTATTCGAAGAAAATAGTTTAATAGATGAATTCTTTAAAAGAATAAACCAAGGAGCTACAAATGTAACTTATGGATTTACAGAAATCAAAAAAATTGCTAGCACAGGAGCTATAGAGACACTAGTTTTGTTGGATTCCCTTTTACGAGGGGGTGACGGACTAAATCCAGATGGAGTCCAACACCTACTTCGTGAGGTAGAAAAAACTCGCGGAAAAATCTTTATCGTCTCATCACAAAGTGAAAACGCAAACCGAATGAAAACTTTTGGGGGGATTATTGCCCTCTTAAGATATGCTCTTCATTGGGAGTAATATTTTTATGGGAGGTAAAAATGTTTCTTCAGTCTTTTTAAAATCAAAATAGGGTTTTTCACAAGAAGTAAAGATTTTATTATTGGAAATGTTAGTAGAAGTTTATACATCAATAAAGTCTTATTTTGCTCAATAAAGAGGAAAACTCATGCAATATCCTCTTAGAACTTAAAGCTGCCAATAATCGTTGAGTAATCCTTTAGATCGATTAACTGTAGCAATAGTCTGATCACTAGGCTCTAATGAATGAGACCTTTTCTCTTGATCCTGAATAAAAGGGGCAATATATGACGAAACCAAATCTGGAAGAGATTGGATATTGTACCCTCCTTCCAGGAAATGCGCAAATGGGATTTTTAGTTCAGAGGCGATTTGTTTGATGTACGTTCCTATAACGGAAAAACCGTCAACTGTAACTCCTAAGACTCCAATAGGATCTCTTTCATATGCATCGAAACCTGCTGAAATGGCCAGAAATTGTGGTTTAAATTGAAAAATAATGGGTTGGATCAGCTCTTCAAAAGCAATTTGGAGATCAGCTTCAGAGGCACGATAACCAAGGGGGACAAGAACATTATAGCCCCGGCCTTCCTCTATTCCAATCTCGTCAACAAATCCACAACCTGGATAAGAGATACGGGGATCAGCGTGGGTGCTAAAATATAGGATATTTGGATTCTTTTCATGAATATAGGCGGTTCCATTACCAAAGTGTTGATCAAAATCGATAATCGCAATACGTTGAAATTTTTTTTGCACTAATGCTAATTCTGTAGCAATTGCAATGTTGTTGAAAATACAAAATCCCCCAGGTGATGCTCGAGTTGCATGATGGCCAGGAGGGCGCACTAACGCAAAGATTGAGGTGTTACTGTCACTCTCCCAAATAGCCTTTTTACCAACTGAAACTGCTTGACGAGCTGCTTCAAAAGTATAATTATTTGCAGCTGTATCTCCATCAAAATAAAAATGTCCGGTCTGGCCTTGACTTCTTTTAATCAGACTATAATGATCTAATGAATGAGTAACAAGGATGTCCTCCTTGGAAGCAGATTGATCCAAGATTTCATAACTTATCTGATCATCTTTCTGGGAATGGAGCCATTCCTCAATGACCTCTATCCGTTGTGCTGATTCAGGATGAAACATTCCACAAGAGTGTTTTTTTGACAATGAATTTGATATAAACTTTATCTTTACCAAGTTATTTCTTCCTGACTTCATATAGACTATTCTAAGTCGAGTATCAAATCTGTGACCGAGTGATTAAAAGGAGATCTTTTTTATTAATATAAGAATTTTATTGCCTGTTCCCAAAGCAACACAATCATTAGTTTTTTGAGAATACCATGGTTAAAGTTTTCTATTCTGGTAATGGAAATGTAGTAAGACATTCCTTTTGGAAATATCGATGAAAAAGTGTCTCTACTGTCTTGAGATAAATAGCTTATGACACAAAATTACTTTTTCTTAGGTTGTTATAAGGAGATTTGTGGTTTTCTTTTTGACAAACTGTCATTCCCTCTGTTACTTATCTTTTAGAGACTTTGAGGAATAGAAGTTACTTTACTCCAAAAAATTTCCTTAAAAGTGATGTTGATTGAGAGAACAGACAAGAATTTTCAGAACCGAACGGATCTGGTTGAAACCAACCAGGCAACTCTGACCATGGTGCCAATACGACCCGAATTCTGATACTGGAGGAGGCGTTTACCACTGAGAATGGAGACAAAAGCATAGACCAGGCACACGACGGCAATGACAAAGATTAAAACGGAAATAACTTTCTTTAATTATTTTAGTTTTTTATCAATTCTTAATCAATTAACTTAATTTATGAACATAATTAGGGGTTATGGATGTTTTTTTCTTCTGCTTAACCATAGTGAACCAATTGTAAGCGTGAGTACAATAATACCTATTTGAAAACCTGAAATACCTTTAGTTGAAGTATCTGAGTTTATTTGTAGCTTGCCAAACCAAAAATCGCTATTGGAGGCTCCAGTAGAACTTTCAACAAGCCCAAATGCTATGAAAGTTTCATTAAAGTCAATTCCTTCAATGAAACTCATGTCTACTATTGTTTCTCCCAGTTCCGTGTTGATATGGTTAGCTTTCCACTGGAGAGCGCCTAAACTGTTTACTTTAACAATACACATATTACTTTATTGGTCTTTTGATGAACTAGCGCAACCACCTATATAAAAATCACCACTGGGAGATTGGACGCAAACATATGGTTTAGCATAATTCTTATTATCAATTACTGTTGGCCATTCAATGTCACCTGCGCTATTTGCCTTAACAATCCAATATTCCTTTGATTCATCACCAACTTCATTACTAACCAGTAAAAAACCGTCATCTGTTGTCTCGATTAACTGGTTCTCTCCAGCATCCATATACTCATATTGATCGTTGCTATAGGTTTTATTCCAGTGAACAGATCCATTTTGATCAATTTTTAGAATCCATAATAAGCCTGGGCTTTCGAGATCTGCAGTTTTTCTTGATGTTCCTCCCAACAGGTAATTATCGTCTGACAGAGGTACAAGCATAAATCCGTAATCAAAACCGATTCTATGATACGTTTTATTCCACTCCTCGTTACCCATCGCGTCCATTTTGATAAGCCAATAATCACTATCTAAATCATATGGAGTTGCTGAATAGGCGTGTGTTGACCCAACAATAAGTAAGCCGCCATCTACTGCAACTAGGATCTGAGCCCCGTAATCATTACTATTTTCTAGTCCATTAAAGGTTTTGTTCCACTGTACATCTCCATTAGCAGCCACTTTTAATACCCATATATCCGCAGTACCAAAAGAACCAGATCCAACAGTTCCCCCACGTGCATACCCTCCATCAGGTGTCTGAACAACACTGTTTATGGTGACAAAAGGTTTCAGATGATGAGAATAGCTTTTATTCCACTTATGAACCCCATTTGCATCAGATTTTACCACCCAACCAACACTATGGGTTCCCCTCTCAACAGAATAAGCATCAGATAATCCTACGAGAAGATAACCCCCATCTATTGTAGGAATAAATTGTGATGGAAATTGCCCATCTGGGCGTTCATAAACATTCGACCATACTACCTAAAAACCAGACTTCATGAAGAAGTAAAAATCAGAGAGATACGAATTATCCCAAAAGGGGTAGAGTATGTGGTAGAAATCGTCTATAAGAAAGAAATTCATCCGAAACCTTTGAATCCAGATAATATTGTGGCTATTGATTTGGGGGTTCGCAATCTCATAACTACGGTCAATAACAATGGCTTGAAACCGTTTGTTATTAAAGGTGGGGTTGTAAAATCCATTAATCAATACTACAATAAAGAACGAGCCCGAATTCAATCAATTTATGACCGTTAGGGAGTAAAAACGGGCAAAGCCATACAAAAATTGACCACAAAACGCAATAAAAAACTACATGATTATTTCCACAAGACTAGTCGAAAAAATGTTGAGTATTGTGTACTTCATGACTACAGGTTAATTCAACAATTGGACTATAAAGCTACAGAGTAGGGAATAAAGGTCATTAAACAAGAAGAGAGTTATTCGAGTAAGTGTTCTTTTTTGGATAACGAGCCAATCGAACATCATAACAAATATCTAGGCCGAAGAATGACTAGGGGGTTATTTAAATCCCATAAAGGCATTATTATTAATGCTGATATGAATGGTGAGTATAACATTCTGAAAAAAGTACTCCTGAACGCTGTTAAGGCTGACAGGATAGAGGTTGTCGGGTTACATCCCACACGATAGAGGTTTGCTACGGTAACGAGCTAGTTGATGACCTCGTGTGAATAAGATTGAGCATATTTTTATCAATTTTAATAACCTTAATATAAGAATAGTTATTAACTACTCTGGAATAAATGAATCCTCAGATAAAAATTATAACTTACTGTAAGTTTATCGCAATAATCTGACTCTTTATCCCCTAAACCATACAGAATAGAAAGGTACTCTAGAAACAGCATGTTTTTAGGGTGGCTGTGATAGATTTTCTAGAACCAGATTCGGGTTATCCTTAAATATATTCTCGAAGAGAGATCGTAACGAGGAAAATCCTGTGTCACCGAAGAGAATTGTTGTACAAAAAATGTCATGTATAAGAAGCACAGGTAATGCTAATGAAACTCCAGGCTTTCAAGTATCTGGACTCAAAGACTTGGGTCGAGATAAAGCAACAGCTAAAGTTGGATTTATCGTTTCAGGGGTGAAAGTTGTTGCTTTTCAACAAACAGTTGGCATTGGAATTCGGACAAGAATAAAATGGATACCAACTGGCTTTGAGATCCGGGAAGAAATTCATCCTCTCGACGGGGTAGTGGTTGACTTACAACGCCGAAATAATGTAATCTTTGTCAGTGGAAAAGACAATTCTGCGGTTGTTATGCAAGGAGAGCCAACAATTCAGAATAAAGGGTTTACTGGTCAAATGCTTCAAGTAAATTGGAAAGATAATGAAATTTTAATAGCTCCTCTTCATAGACAATCGAGTTTTCATTGTATTTTAAACCCTAGAAACAATCGAATAGACTGCCTAGTTAGATGAAGTTCCTCAGAGTAGTTCACCTTGAGGAACTAAAAAAAGAGAGTTAAACAACAATAGAATCAATAATAGTCTCAGTTCCAGAAAGAATCTTTGTAGAATAACTTTTACAGGCAGGACACTGAAAAATCGGGGCAAGTTCATTATGATCTTGAGGAAAGGTTTTTATCATCCCTTCAAAGCCGCAACTTTCACACTGAAGTTCTCCAGGGATCCAATTAATCTCTAGTTCAGATGTTGCAGTCAAAATTGACTCGGTTTTAATTAAATCAAAACAAAAACGAAATTGATCTTCTTGAATCAAAGCAAAAATTCCAAATTTCAGAATTATTTTTTGAATTCTCTCTACATTACGCTCTCGGGCAACAGCTAACGTAGTTTCCATCACTGATTGCGCTAGTGAGAATTCGTGCATTTTAATTCTGAATCAGTACCTCAGAAGAGATTTACAAAAATCTTTTCAGAATTGTTTATGAGGTCAAAAATATGTCTTTCCTCCAAGACTTCTTTCATACTCCTCGAAATCAATCAAAAATCTACCTTGAGTCTGAATTAGATGATTTAGAATTTAAAAAGATATTAAAAGATCACCCTGAAACAACAGAAGATACTATGATCCAAGTCTTTCAATACTATGATAGACTTGCTGCGCAAATCACTCGAAAAATCCGCTCTACTAGAACAAATCGCTATAACTGGTATGCGAACCATACAATTGATTTTAAAAAAATAGCTCGAGAAATAACCGAGGTATTTCAACATCTCATGGAAATTATATGAGTACATTTATCAAAGTAAAGAAATGGCGTTAATAAACGAATCATTATTGCATGGATACACCTCATTACGTAATCATTTGCTCATCATTACAAATTTAATAGTGCAAGACTCCCAAGAAATGGTTTAGGAAGGTTTATGCACAACACCCGAGGTTAAATACCGTTGCTTTCATGTATGAAAGTAGAAGGGCTGGATATGAAAGTGATAAAGAATTCTACTCAATTCATTCAAAAAACAGATGAACGAAAATGTCTTCTGAGAGAAATCCTCATGAAAATGTCCGCAGAATAAGCATTGATCAGAAAATACAGGAAGCAAACGATCTTATTGCCGACCGAATTCGAGAAAAACGTCGAGAATACAACATTCCAATGGTTGACATTATGGGGAGTGTTGGATCAGGAAAAACTTCGATCCTCGAATATTTTGCTGAAAAATATCGTTCTACTCACAAATTATTGGTCATCAATGGTGATTTAGCCACAGATATTGACGCTCAACGTATTGGCCGATTTGGTAGTACTTGTCTCCAGATTAATACAGGGAGAGGGTGTCATTTGATGGCTTTTCAGATTGAGAAAGCATTTGAAGAGATAGAGCTTGAAAATTACGATTTTGTATTTGTAGAAAACGTAGGAAATCTGATCTGTCCGTCTTCAACAGACGTGGGAGCTGATATGAAAATTGCGGTCACCAGTGTGACCGAAGGGCCTTATGTCTTTCAAAAACATCCTATTACCTTTAAGATAAGTCAGTTAGCAGTTTTAAACAAGATTGATCTTGCACCTGCAATGGAAATCGATGTAGATACAGTTATTTCAATAGCTAATGATCTCTACCCTCTGCTCGAAATTATTCCAACTAGTGCCAAAAAAGGGGTAGGAATGGATACATTATCTGTTAAAATTGGCTTAGAGTCAATATAGCAATACTTTTTTAAAATTTTAATAAAAAAAAGAAGGAAGAAACCAAAACATCATTAGAATAAACCTAAAAATCTTTTTTTATTCTTTTTTGGTTCACTGGGGTTAGTTTCATCTTCGATTGTGAATCGTGCTGAAGGAAATCCCCTTTTTGATTCATTACCAGCCATTTTTTGAGCAGATATTACAGAGAAAGGTGAATCGAGGTCTGATAATAATGACTCTAAATCACTTTTAGAATAATATAGACCATCACTTTCCGTTAAAGGGGAATGAACATCGCTCAAAACTACAATAATACGTATTTTACTTCCCAAGTCAGGATCTATTGTTGCACCCCAGATTATCTCCGCAGAGGTGTCGATTTCAGTTGCAATTTTCATTACTGCCTCTTCTGCATCTTTCAGAGCCAGTCCTTCACCTCCAGAAACACAGATCAATCCTTTTTTCGCGCTGCTAATATCTAAATCATCTAGCAACGGGTTTTTGAGTGATTCAAAAACTGCTTCATCAACTTTCATATGTTGGTGGTCAGATTCTCCTAGACCAATCATTGCCATACCTCCCTCTGTCAAAATTTTTCGTACATCAGCAAAATCAAGATTAATCAATTGGGGTTTTGTGATAAGCTCTGTAATGGCTTTGACTGCCCGTAGTAGTACTTCATCAGCAATCCTAAATGCCGCCATCATGGTGATATCATCAGATATTTGGAGAAGTTTCTCATTAGGAACGACTATGACGGTATCTGACGCGTCGTACAGCTTTTTTAATCCAATTCGAGCATTTTCATACCGTTTTACTCCCTCCATTTGAAATGGTAAGGTACAAATCGATACTGTAAGGGCTCCTTTTTCTTTCGCTTGTTTCGCGATAACATGAGCAGCACCGGTTCCTGTTCCGCCACCAAGGCCACAGGTGACAAAAACCATATTCGCCTGATTTATCACAGCTTTAATGTCGTCCAATGATTCCCGAGCGGCAGTTTCGCCAATTTCTGGATTATTTCCCGCTCCAAATCCACGAGAAGTATCTTTACCAATTAACAATTTTTTATGAGCACGAGTTGATAATAAATGTTGAGCATCTGTGTTTACGGCTACACATTCAGCATCCACACCAGCATTCATCAAACGATATACAGCATTATTACCTGCTCCACCTACTCCAAGAACTTGAACCCGAGGTAGCCGTTCTGTTAGTATATCAGCTATTTCATTTTCCACTTTTTGAGGGGTTGAGTAGAGAGAAACAGGTTCACTTTTAGGCTCACCTAGATTTTTAAACGAACCTGATCCGTTCAATGCATCTTTTAAAATCGATTCCATAAGATGGTCCTTCCTTCTTAATCTCAATAATTTATCCGACAAAAAAGATAAAGGAAATTATATCATTCTCATGTTATGTAAGAATGAATACATTATAGACTTCATAACAGAAAAGAAATCTTTTTTCAATGAGATTGCGAATGTAAATGCGTTTAGACATTCCCAATCCATGGTATTGTTTCTCAATCGAATGTGTTTTGAAAAAACCATGATCCTTGAAGCTTTGAACAAATATGAATAATTGATAAAGCAATTATCTCCCTCTAGATACCCATAGGCCAGAGATGAAAGAGTAAGATGGGTTCGGAGGGATTCGAACCCCCGATCTTGCGCGCCCCAGGCGCAGATCCTACCAAACTAGACCACGAACCCGTCTTAGTGATAAATTAAATTGCTTTTGCGATTTAACTTCGAATACGATTATGTTTGGGATACTTTTACAAAGATTTCGCGTATTTTTATTTTTACATTTTTGAATGTAATCTAATACAGTACAGAAAATTGAAGCAAATTTAGAAATAAAAAATTATCCCCCACAGCAACGAGTTTATTTTAATGAAGTTGAAATTTAAAAAAGGATTTGAAGTGAATAATAGAGTTAAGAATAGTACACTATTAATCGGAGACGATCAAAACCATTGGTAAGTAAATCCAAGATTAAAAAGAAAAAGCAAGATGATAATGTACAAAGTTATTTTTTTCTTCTCTCTGGAGAAAATCCAGAACTAGCCTCTTATGAATTTGAGAGTATCGTCTCAACTCTCAATATTCTAGTAGAATTAAAAATTAGTCCTGATAATAGAGTGATCGTTTTTCAAATTGGATCAAACATGCAAAAGACCTCTTCTTCCAAAATTATATCTTATCTTATGAAGCGAGTCACCTTGGTTCACTTTAGCTGCAAACAACTCTTTCAGGTTGATTTCAAACAATTTCCTCCCCAGTCATTTCATGAATTGATTTCAACCATTGATACATCTGCAGTTCGAGATTTAATACCACATACATCATTTTCCGTTTTTACAAAGAGGATTGGGGAACCAATTGAGATACATAAACCACGATTGCTAACCCAAGAACTTTCTAGTTACTTAGGTACACAAATTATCCAGAAAAATCCTACTAAGCGAGTGAAATTAGATAATCCTCAAGAGCAATTCATTACTATCTTAAGTAAACATGGGCTTTGGTTTGGACAACTTGTTTCCCATTCTCTTCGGAAGGATGTTCAACAAAGGGCTGCTCACAAACGTCCATTTTTTCATCCAAGTTCAATGAATCCTCTGTTACAGCGTACAATGGTGAATCTAACGGCCTTAAAACCTGGTGAATGGTTATTAGATCCTTTTTGTGGAGCAGGGGGAGCCTTATTAGAAGCTGCTAGATTAGGAATTCATAGTATTGGGGTCGAAATCAATCGTAAAATCATTTGGGGGGCTTATCAGAACTTAAAAGCTGATAAAATTGCAAATGATCAAACTCACCTAATATTCGGTGATGCTACTCAACTATCCTTTAAAAAGGGATCTATTTCTGCCGTTGTTACGGATCCCCCATATGGAACAGCATCTTCTACTCGCGGTTTTGATCTTCAAGACCTACTAATTACCTTTTTTCGTGAAATTCGTCCATTATTAGGTCCCAAAGCACGAGTTGTCCTCGCCATTCCATCTAAAATTGAAATTGAAGACCAAATAGCTCAAATCTTACATGCTTCTTATAGAAAGTTTCTTCAGTATGTACATAGATCTCTCACACGAAAGATCCTAGTATTTATAATACCCGAAAAACCAAATAAACATTTTTATTCGGATAATAGAAAATGGAAATAATGCCATTCATCTTCCACTAGAATGAAGGAGGCTTTTTGTAAGAAAAGTTATAATCTCAAAGGAAAAAATTTGAATTAACACCTCATAATAAAGATATCTATCTATAGCCAAAGTTAAATAGAAGAATTTATTCATAAAACCTAGTCATTTAAAAGTCTGTAATAAGCTAGGTTACTTGGAACTAAGCTAAAGAATATTGCAAAATAGTAACTCTTTTCGAATTTAAAAGCAATAAATGTCTGTACAATGGATTCACCACACAATGGTTTTTATTTCGTCTTCTAAAAATGTTGGAATGATCAAATGGAAAACAAAAAGACTGAATTAATTGAAGTGGATATGGATTTTGAAACAACCCAAGAAATCCCCATTCCTTCAAGATTGGTTGACCAGGTCATTGGGCAAGATCAACCAGTAGAAATTATCAAGAAAGCCGCGATCCAGCGACGAAATGTACTTCTAATAGGGGATCCAGGCACAGGAAAATCAATGTTGGGGCAGGCATTAGCTGAACTATTACCGAGAGAGGAATTAGAAGACATTCTATGCCTTCCCAACCAAAATGATTCCCACACTCCCCGGATAATGACTGTTCCTGCCACTGAAGGACGAAAGATTGTAGATCATTATAAACAGTTAGCTAGAAAGGCTGACCAACAACGCAGTATGTTACTATTAGGAATTCCAGCCCTAATAATTATTTTGGCCTTGCTTCTTCGGCTAGACCTCTTATTTGCAATCTTCGTAGCCCTGGTGGCCTTCTTTGTCATTGGTCAATTTAGAAGTCGACGGGAAAATTTAGTCCCCAAATTATTAGTGGACAACTCAGAAAGTACAAGCGCTCCATTTAATGATGCAACTGGTGCTCATGCAGGAGCCCTTTTAGGAGACGTTCGTCACGATCCATTCCAATCAGGTGGTTTAGGAACTCCCGCACACGATCGGGTTGAGGCTGGTTTGATTCATAAATCGCATAAAGGAGTTCTTTACATAGATGAAGTAGCTACACTTAACCAAAAGACTCAACAACAGCTTTTAACGGCAATGCAAGACAGACAGCTAGCAATCACAGGGCAATCAGAACTCT
The DNA here is from genome assembly GCA_029856365.1 of Candidatus Hodarchaeota archaeon. Classification (GTDB taxonomy): domain Archaea; phylum Asgardarchaeota; class Heimdallarchaeia; order Hodarchaeales; family Hodarchaeaceae; genus Hodarchaeum. Next base: position 72,386 of record JAHQWW010000005.1, on the reverse strand, counting down.
CAAGTGGAGCTATGGTACGGACGGAATCAGTTCCATGTGATTTTGTTTTAGTAGCATCGGGAAATATTGATACAGTAAAACGAATGCATCCTGCTTTACGATCACGTATTCGTGGATATGGCTATGAGATTGCCGTAAATCACTCTATGCCTGATACAATGGAGAATCGTCGCAAATTAGTTCGATTTACTGCTCAAGAAGTGACTAAAGACGGAAAAATCCCTCATTTTTCACGAAACGCGGTATTGGCAATTATTTTAGAATCTAAAAAGCGTGCTGATCGGAAGAACAGATTATCACTCAGATTAAGAGATTTAGGTGGATTGATAAGAGCAGCTGGTGATATTGCACGAGAAGAGGGAGTTCCATTTACAGAGGTTCGTCATGTTTTGAGCTCTAGAGCTCTCGCCCGCTCTTTAGAGAACCAAATAGCTGATAGACAAATAGAACACAAAAAAGAATATCAGGTTATTCAAACCACTGGTGGGTTAGTTGGGCGTGTTAACGGCTTAGCAGTTATAACTGATCAAACAGGAGGCGCTCGTGGGGGACATATAACACCAATCGAAGCACAGGTGGTTCCTGCCCAAGGAGTTGGTGGGAAGACGATAGCCACAGGAAGTCTACGTGTAATAGCAAGAGAATCAGTTCAAAACGTCTCTGCTCTCATTAAAAAATATACTGGAAAAGATATTTCAAAGATGGATGTACATATCCAATTTTTGGGAGTTCATGGTATTGATGGAGATAGCGCTAGTGTTACTATTGCCACAGCAATCATGAGTGATTTACTAAATCTTCCAGTTCGCCAAGATTTAGCGATGACAGGTTCACTCTCAGTACGTGGTGAGGTTCTTCCTGTAGGAGGAACGTCTGCAAAAATTGAAGGAGCCGCTTCAGTTGGTATCAACCAGATAATTATTCCTGCCAAGAACTTTGAAGATGTTGTGCTTGATGAGAAAATCCGTGAATCTGTTCAAATAACTCCAGTTGATAATATCGATGAGGTATTATCCATTGCATTAATTGGGTGGGACAAAAAGAAACATGTCTCGGCGATTACAACCGCTCAACCTAAACAAGTTTCTCCACCAACAAAAACGGTTGGATTTCCTAGTTAATTCCCTCCTTCATATTGTTAGGAATCTGTTTATACTGGTTCTGCGGAGGGATGCTATATATTTCCAACATTTACTCTTGTTAACGACGTGAGGTTATAGTTATCAGTAATCTAATAGCATTTATTCTTGTACGAAGGTCTCAGACCTTTCTGTGAACATTCTCATGAGAAATTTTTGAAAAGATTTTATAACATTAATTATGTTCTCTAGCCATTACTTCCTAAAGTCCTAAAGAGAAAAATAAACATAAGTATGTAGGAAATACAACTCAAAGAAGCCATGGATCCGTGGCTTAGCCTGGATAGAGCGGCGGCCTTCTAAGTCGCAGGTCGGGGGTTCAAATCCCCTCGGATCCGCCATATCAACCTTATTGGAAATGGACTCGTGGCTTAGCTTGGATAGAGCATCTGCCTCCTATTTCTCACCTTATTTAACTTGAAAGAGATAGCAGAGGGTCGGGGGTTCAAATCCCCCCGAGTCCGCTAAGAATCATTTCATGGGCCCTTGGCTTAGCCTGGATAGAGCGCTTGCCTCCGGAGTAAAAGATCGGTTTCCCGATTATCCTCTATAGAGGTCGTGAGTTCGAATCTCACAGGGCCCGTACACCTTTAAAAAAATAAAGAGTGTTTTTTGAAAATAAACTATTCCTCCCCTATTTCTCTAGAAAACCGAAAAAATGGAAATATGAATTCATAAAAGGGAAATCATGATTGGAAACCATGGTATGGACTTAAGTAAATTTAGTTCACGTAAATAGCATATCTTATTTCTTAGAACCTAAATACCAATCAAGGTATTCTCTATTCCTTTTACGTTTCTTATCTGTGCCTTCATTTTGTTCTTCTTGGGCTTCCCACAAAGCTTCTTTTTGTTTATCGACCATACGTTCATATTCTTGGCGTCGGAGAGCCAGTCCACAGACACTGCAGACATAGAATGGGGGGTTCCATTTCGATATGCCACCACATTCAGGACATGTAGCCAGTGCATTCACCTCGACGATGACAAACTGGTCATTACTTTCTATTAAAGGTTAATTAATTAATGATTGAAGATTGTTTCTATTCAAGAAATCAATAATATTATTCCCCTTTCTTTACAGAATCAATAATTATTTTTTTTCTGGGCATGTAACAAAGATAGAGGCAGATATTTGAAGTACATTACATCAATAGTGGTTAAAACATTCCGCAAGGAAAATTTAGATAATGAAAAACATAGCTTTTTTAACTAATTCCGTCATTAGTCTCAAAATAAAATTTCAAGGTTGAATAAATGTCTCGTCTAATATGAATGCCTTCTGAATCAATTTGGCAAGATCCTGTACTTAAAGAAAGATTAACACGATATAGTGCAATATTTAAAGGTAAAAATATAGCGAGATATTTAATAGCTAAAAAAATTCTCATTAATGGTTTAAGTGAGGAGAGAATAAATTAGAAAAAATGTATGGAATGCATAAAGAGGCTAGATTAAAGTTTAATAAATTATTGAAGGAAGTAGATGAGGAAAAAATTGAATTAGAAAATAGTAACAAACCTAAAACGAGTTTTATAGATTTAAAAGTGAAAATAGCAGAAAAGATATTAGGAAATTGTCATTTTTGCGAGAGAAGATGTCATGTGAATCGGAGAGAAGCAAAAAAGGATTTTGTAAGCTAGGGGAAAAATCTGTAGTAACATCTTTTTTTTACACCTAGGTGAAGAGTCTCCTTTAGTACCCTCTGGAACAATATTTTTTTCATCATGTGTATTTAAATGTGTTTCCGTCAAAATTGGGCTATCTTTCAGGAATGGATTAGAAAAGGAGATATTCAAGAAGGTATGGAAGTTGGTCCTACCCAACTTACCAATTTTCAGCGAAACTTGGATACAAAGGAAGCTATCAATATCACTTGGGTTGGTTGAGATCCAAATCCCTATCTTCATAATATTAGTCAATCCCTCCAATTATTAGATCTGAATGTCGTCCAGCTTTGGAATTCGAATATGTATCTTACATTGGAATCTATAGAGCTATTTATTGATATTATGGATTTTTGGTTACCAGATTTAAAATATTATGATAATCCCTTTGCTAAATGTATGTCAGGGATTAGTAACTACTGGGAAACAGTTACACGAAATATTAAATATGCATATACTGATGGTTCTGGTGAAATTATTATTCGAGATCTTTATAAGCCAAATCGAATCGAAAAAGATACTTTTTAAATTTTAGATTGGGTGAATAAAGAGGTTCCATTAACTTTTGTCAATAATATGGCCCAATACCGTCCTGAATGCCGTGTTCATCACGGTAAGTATGAAGATATTAATAGACGTGTTACCAGGAAAGAAATGCAGTCAGCTCGTCAATACACTGATAAACTTGGTATTGCTTGGAAACAGGTTTCCGAACCACAATCTCCTTACTTCTTTTCTAAGAGGTTCAAATTGAATATATCAGACAATTATTTAGCCTAAAAAATCATGGAATGGCGTTAACTTTCTATTATCTAGAAGAAATATAGTTTTGGCTAATTTAGGTTTATTAAATACTTCAATCTAGGGGAATGAAAGTTGTTTGTAACCTATCATAAGTTGGGTATTCCTCTACAATCCCTAACCTGACATCTGGGAATAGTATCTTAATTTCGTCTTTTAATTCGTCCAGTAAGGCTGCATTTGTTAAAAGACGGTTTTTTTCTGTGTCGATATAAATTAAATCTTCTTGAATCTCCAATGTTTCAATCAAGGTCCAGCGTAAATGGGTTAAATCTGCAGATGGTGATTGAATCACACCTCTTACAAGCAATCCTTTATCTGGTCCGTCAGGAATGATTACATCAGAAAAAAGTTTAACATTCTTGGCTATGCGGTAAATGCGGTTCGGTAATTGGACTGAATCCTTAGTAGATAAAGAACAGTAATGAACAGGGGTTGAAATGGAGTCTGAAGCCCATTTAACAACTTTTTCTCCTAATTTAGCACTTCCTTCAATAGCAGAGGGATTGTTTTGATCGTAATTCAAACCATGAGCTAAGAGATTCCGATAATTTGTTTCACTAATTTCAAGCTCATTTAGATTGACAAAGTAAAAATGATTTTTATTAGGCAAAATTGAGGTAAAATGGCTAATAAGATCACAGTAGTAACTAAATCCCTTTGTGGGTACTACAGGTACCTCAATTCCAACATCTAGATCGAACTGAGTAGCTAACTCAATTTTAGGAAGATCTTTTTGAATATTAAGAACATGAAATCGAATTTCATCAAGATAGGGCTTCAAGATAGAAAGATTTTCTATTTCTTTTCCTCTTGTGTACAGATGGATGTGGAAGGATTCTGAGTATGTTTGTTTCAGAAATTTACAAAATTCTAAGGTTTTTAAGAAAGAATGGTGTTCTAGTGGGTCTCCTCCTGTCATACTTGCTCCTCTTGCCTCCATATTTGAAGCTTCGGTTCTTAAATCCTCAATATTTTTTATTGGCCTCTCATTAGCAAATGAGTATGGAGAGGTTTTTCGTTCTACGCTTAAAGGACAATAAAAACAATTACTAGAGCATTCTGTAGTAACTAAAACAACAAGTTTTTCTCCAGCTATGCATTGTTGGCACCCTCGTGAGAGTGAACCAGTATAGCTGCTTCCCCATGGGGTTTTTTTCATCATAATTGTCATATTCATCCCCTTTCAGGGGAATAAAATCAGAAATAGGAAATTATGGGTAAATCACTATTGGTTAATCCAGAAATCCTTATTCATATTTCCAAAAAAATACTTCAAATTGATCTCCTTGCGAAATGACTTTGTAGAATCCCGGCAATTCTGCTTGGCCCAATACTTTTTTTGTATAAAATTTAAGTTTTCGAGATGATAATCCCTCAATTTCTATTGTTTTACCCTCTTTTGTGGCTTTTATGCCCTCTTTTTCTTGAATTAGAGTTATAATGTCATCAATCAGCTCTGATTTTGGCACATTTGAGAGATCGACTTTCATTTTTTTCATTATTCATCAACATTAGATCAAATATAATCTCTCGCTTTCCGATCAAATCAATTGAGATCAGAATACGTAGAATTATTAAGAGTAGTATCCAGATAAGTGAGAAGGAGTTCTAAGTTGTAATTATTTCTTTCTTCAATTAGATTTGATTCAAAAGCAACAAATTTTGAACATTCTTGATTTTGTTTGGAGGGAGATAATCGCTTAAACGAACATGCACGGCTGATGTCTAGAATGACTGACTCAAAAGGCCGAGAAAGTAGATCCTGTCGCACCTGGGATTCTGAAAATAGCCCACTAGCCAATCCTGATGATATAATGGGTTCTGCTTTCATTATATAGCGTAACAAACAGTCAACATGAGCGACGTATCCTTCCTCGTTTCCAACGACAATTTTTTGTTCAAAAAGTTCATCAACAGTGAATCTTTTCCCGCAGTGAGAACAGATCAACCCTCCGCCGTTTATAATGAGGTCATAAACTACAAATAGGTCAGCTTCGCTATCCTCGTCGATGTCCAATTGTGTCATTACTCCGATTGCATAACTGTTGGAGTTTTTTAAATTCAGGATGAACCGCTTTGCACTCATTATTTATAGTATTTTCTATTAAATTCAAAACTGAATTATTTGAAGCCTTGCATTTCATTGTTTAAATAGTATGTAATATGATAACAAAGCGGTACAATGACTTTCCAGTTGAAATTCGTAAAAATAGGGCCTACTATAACCTGAATAATGAAATTTCGTAAAATAAGATTATTATTTGGTTTCATTTAGATTTAACTGTTTGAAAAAAACCTTATAGCATTAAAATAACGAAAATAAAAATAATCAATTTTTCAAAAAGAAAAGTTTTTCTAAATTTTATTATTAAATTTCATTTGCCTAGTAGGGTGGATATTGATAGCTCATTGTCTATTTCCAGCCGAATTTTCAGGTTAAAATAACTTTATTGTCAGTATGAACAAAATTATCAGGCAGGTGTAATCAGTAATGGAGGATAAGATTGAAAATTCTAAGATGTTGTTACAACAGATCTCTTCCGATCATAGTGTTCCGAAGAACATCCGAAGAGCTGCAAAGGAAGCCTTCGTGGCCATTTCTGGTAAGAATACTCAAGATGATGACCCTCCTGAAGTACGCGCCAATTTGGCAATTTCAATTCTAGATGAAATTAGTCAGGACCCCAACTGTCCCCTTTTTGCGAGAACCACTATATGGAACGTTCTTTCTTTGCTCGAAACTATTACATCTGAAAATCTTGAATAATGATCTCTATCTTTTTGTCAGACTTCTTCAACTGGGATATTTAGGTTCTGAACTATCTCATTTGCTTCTTTTGGGTTTGTTTTAAATGTATATAAACGTTTTTTCGTTCTAAGCTTCAGTTTAACAATGTCTGAATTCTTAAGCCGTTTAACATAGCAGATTGAAGCCAATCCCAGCGTGGTCATGAATTCTTCTTTAGACTTTAATTCTTCTGGCATGTTTGTCTTCCTCATAAAAAAATTTAATCGTAAGTTCGATTTTAGTTTGATTTTTTATTGTTATTCCATTAATTCAGGTTTTTGTTTGATTGTTTCAATTGGCACTCGTTTGAGAAATCCACCACAGATTGGGCAAATTCGTTGCAAGTCTCTTATAATTTTCCCACAACTTGCACATTTTAGTTGCCATTCTCGGAGATAAGTGATTTTTTTTCCACTGATAACTTTAACAGGAATTTCAAAATGAAGGGCAGCGTTTTGTAAGCCTAAATCATTAGAGATCAATATTCCGTTTAATTGTACCGTTAAGGCAAGAACTTCAATGTCAATTGAGGAAAGCGTGGTTTGTGGATCAATCGTCTGGATTCGTCTTTTCAGTTCTTTAACCAATGTAATTTCAGGAGTTCTAAATTTTAATCGGCCAGAATGCTTCAAAATGTCCAAATTCATCCGAGAACGAAAACTCTTCAGCTCAGAGACAACATTCAAGGTCGTAAAAAAGTGGCTATTAGGATTTGTTTGAAGCTGGGGGAAATCTAGTCCTATGAATGCAGTTGCATCTAACACAAATATCTCTGGTTTCAAAGAGTTCTCACTCATTCTGGTATCTCTGGATTGAGGTGTTGACGCAATCTAGCTAAAAAAGAACGTGACCGATAGAATTTAACAGTCTTCTCAGAAGGACGAAAGGTAATTTCAATAGGTGGGTTATATTCAAGACTAATTTGACCATCAATAACTAATTTAATGGGATTAATTCGAGTTACACACCGAATTTTAATATCACGGAAAGAACCCAAGATGATAGGTCGAATTGCGAGATTAATCGGATTTATCCAAGAAATTTCGAAATTATCAAGGAGAGGATCAACTACACAACCCCCACTGGAGAGGCAATGCCCAGTAGAACCGATCGCTGTGGCAATAATGACTCCATCTGCTAGAGAACTTGAAATTGTTATACCATCAACAAAAATACGAAAATCAATAGGTTTCAATAAATCAACGGAAGTAATAACAATCTCATTGATTGCTGAACCTATGCTATGTTGATCAATCAGGGCCTCAATGCGGTTATGCTCTTCTAAATTGAATTTTCCAGTTAAAAATTGTTTAAAACTTGAAACAACATCCTTAGGTTCAATTTCTGTCATGAATCCTTTTCTCCCCTTATTGATAGATAAAATAGGAATATCAGGTCTTGTTCGAGCAATTCTTAGAATAGTTCCATCTCCACCAATTGAAACAATGCAATCAACTTTCATGTGCTTCAATGACTCTTCTTGAAACACATGAGAGGTTTTTGGATTCGTTTCTTTCAAAAAATTAAATAATTTAGGATTTAGGAAAAATGAAATTGAAGAACATTCTTCGATTGAGAGAATATCGTGAATTATGTCAACAGTTTCTTGAAAGAGTACCTGGGAGATAATACCAATTCGTGATACTCTCACCAAAGGACCTACAACCCGTTGAAAGTTAATTAAAGAGACATTTCTCGCACTTGCATGATTTTCCTCCGATCCATAACGATCCAGTATTCAATCTCAATTGTTTTCCCATCTGAAAACAATGTGTTGAGTTTTGTGTTTAACTCTTCATCGGAAGGAGGATCTGCGACAAAAGTATCATAAGTTTCGGTGTCCATAACATGTACAAAGCCAGTATTTGTTTCAACATTTGTTACTTGGCCAACACGCTTTTCTATGATTGGAATATTCACTCTTTTATCGACAGGCGAAATGAATTGCCTTTTTTGATTGTCAAATAGACCTACCATCATCATTCTTGCTTTTGCGGCACCGTGTTTTCCGGGTTTACTTTTATCAATAGATATAACTTTGCAGGGTTCATTGGAATCGGGATCGATAATATAGCGACCTACCTTAACACTACCGACTTTCTTAGGTTCGTATGACATTGTTAAAGCACCGTTTTAGCTTTTATTTACATAACCACAGTGTTAGGAGGTAGAACGACACACTAAATAAATATGTATCTTGTCTTCATAAATGAATATTTAACGTACCTTCGTAAAAAACTCCTCCCCTCTGAAGTTTCAAAAATGGTAAGATTGTTTGAATTCTACTAGAACGTTATATATTACATCTAATTTCGGTAGAAACGAAAGCGAAGAAGGAATAGAGTTACGTTTTCTGGTGGAAAAAAGTTGTTCGCACCGAAAGGATTAGGTTATGATAGAGGGAGTACAATTTTCAGCCCTGATGGAAGATTGTTTCAAGTAGAATACGCTATTGAGGCTGTAAAGCGGGGAACAACCGCCATTGGGGTTAAAACTTCAGAAGGGTGTTGTTTGGCTGTTCAAAAACGATTACACACATCTCTTGTGGAGAAAGAAATGGTCAAGAAAATCTTTGCAATTGACAATCATATCGCTGCTGCAATTGCAGGACTGACTGCTGACGCCCATGTCCTTGTGAATCAAGCGCGTATTCAAGCACAAATTCATAGGATTACTTATAATGAAGCAATAACTGTGGAAGCTCTTACTCGTCGATTAGCAAACCTTAAACAGATGTACACCCAACATGCAGGAGTACGGCCTTTTGGAGTTTCACTATTAATAGCCGGATGTGATGAGATGTTAGGTCCTCAGTTGTATATGACTGAACCCAGTGGAAGTTATTGGGGGTACCGTGCAACTGCAATCGGTTCGAGTGCACCCGCAATCATTGAATTTCTAGAGAGTGAATACCAAGAAATAGCTCCGAAAATGGAAGATGGGAATTTACTTGCTTTAAAAGCCCTCAACCAAGTATCTGAAGGGCCTATAGATGAGGAAATGATTGAAATCGCAGTAATTTCTAAAGAGAATCGAACTATAGAATATCTGAACAAACAAGACATCGCAGCACTTATCAACCGACTATAGGAGATGAATATATGTTACGAGATGCGCGTAGGGTTGATTTGACAGGAAAGTCAGTTGTTCGTGCAAAATTTCGCGGAAACAGATTTGAAATCATAGTTAATCCAGAATTGGCTCTTAAATATAAGATGGGATTGCTAGATGATACAATTACTATCAACGATATCCTCGAGGTAGATGAAATCTTTCAAAATGCTAGTAAAGGTGAAAAAGCCCCAGAAGATGTTCTCTTACATTGCTTTGAGACTACAGACATCATTAAAGTTGCAGAAGACGTTCTCCTTAAAGGTGAGCTTAATTTAACATCAGAACAACGTCAGGAATTCTTTGAAAAAAAACGTAGGCAGATTGTGACACTTTTGGCAAAGACTTGCATTAATCCTAAGACACGGACACCCCATCCTCCAGTACGTATCGAGAATGCGATGAAAGAAGCAAAAATAATGATTGATCCATCTCTACCTGCAGAAAGCCAATTAAAGGATATCATCAAAGAACTACGCCGAGTCTTACCCATCAGTATGGAAACGGTAAAATTAGCAGTTAAAATCCCACCCGAATTCACAGGTAAGGCCTACGGTGAAGTAAAACGTAATGCTCAAATTGAAAAGGATGAGTGGCAGAATGATGGGCATTGGATTGCAATAGTGACTGTAGCAGCTGGAATACAAGGGGAGTTCATGGAGAGAGTACAAAGTATGACAAAGGGTCGTGCTGAAATCAAAATTATGGAAAGAATTCGATTATAACAATATAAGATAAAGTAATGATACTATCTTAATAGTTTTTATAAAAGGAGTGAATTAGATGACGATTTTAGTAACAAGAAATCAGCTGGTTATTCCTGGTGAAATTTTGGCGCGTGGCTCTGAGATTAAAGCTGGCGGGGGAGTTTTTCGTAAGAAGGTTAACAATGAAACCGAAATTTACGCGTCTATGATTGGACTAGCCCAAATAAGAAAAAATAGAGTTGGAATAGTTCCATTAGAAGGATGTTATATCCCATTGGAAGGTGATATCGTTATTGGTAAGATTACCAGGGTTGGTATCACGTCTTGGAACGTAGATATTCGAGGGCCTTATGTTGGATCTCTTAGAGTCGGTAACGTTATCGAGAGAGATTTTGATGCCCTTCGAGAGAGTCTTGATCGTATTCTACAGGTTGGAGATATTATAAAAGCTCAAATTACATATTTTGATCGAATGCGTGATCCCGTTCTTACATTACAGGGTCGTGGCCTTCGTAAAATTAATAATGGTAGATTAATTGAAGTGGATCCTGTAAAAATCCCAAGGATCATAGGAAAAAAAGGAAGTATGATTCAATTATTGAAAAATATGACTAATACTCAGATTATTATAGGTCAAAATGGTAGAATAATTATTGTAACTAATAATCTTGAAATCGAAAATCTAGTAGAGCGTGCGATCCGTAAAATCGTAGCTGAAGCCCATACTAGTGGACTAACAGACAGAATTCGTGAGTTTCTGGAAAAAGAAAAGATGGAATTATCTTATAAGAAGTGAAAAAGATGAATGAAGAAATAACCTCTCTTATACGTGAAGATGGACTCCGATTGGATGGTCGTGGACTCCATGAATTAAGGCCGATTAGTATGCGGACTGGGGTTCTAGATAGAGCTGATGGAAGTTGTTATCTTACCTGGGGTAATAATAAAATAATTTGTGCTGTTTATGGTCCGAGAGAATTACATCCTAAACATCTTGCTCAACCAGATAAAGCAATTGTACGTGTAGAATATCGGCTTGCCACATTCTCAGTTGGAGAACGTAAAAGCCCAGCTCCCCGTCGAAGAGAATATGAACTTAGTAAAATTCTAACTGAATCGATTAACAACGTCCTATTTTTAGAAAAGTTTCCCAATGGAACAATAGACCTTTTCATCACCGTATTAGACGCGGATGGTGGAACTCGATGTGCTGCATTGACGGCTGCTTCATTAGGATTGGCGGATGCCGGTATCCCTATGAGAGGTATTGTAACTGGTTGTGCTGTCGGGAAGGTTGATGGGAAAATAGTAGTTGATCTCTCTGATATTGAAGATAAGGAAGGTAAAGGGGATATGCCAGTTGCAATGATATTTAACACTGGAGAACTGACACTTCTTCAGTGTGATGGTACATTTACTCCAGAAGAGGTTGAAGAAGGGCTTAAACTTTCAAAAACAGCTATTGGTCAAATTTACCAAATGCAGCGAAAAGCTTTACTAGCCAAGTATTCTCAAATCGAAGAACATCTGGATGAGTTAGACGAGGAAGAAGAATAGGAGAGAAATGAATGCGATCAGAAGAAATAATAAGTAGCTTAGAAAGAAGATATTTAACAGATTTACTTGCTAAAGGCGAGCGAATGGACAATCGAGGTTTTTGGGAGAGTCGTCCAATTCAAATCATACCCAATGTCATAAAAAAGGCTGAAGGTTCAGCCATGGTTAAATGGGGGGATACTGTGGTCTTAGCTGGAGTTAAAACTCAATTAGGTTCTCCTTTTCCCGACACGCCAAATAATGGTGTTATTACTGTGAATCTTGAATTATCTCCTATCTCTTCACCATCATTCGAAAGCGGTCCACCGGGTCCAGATGCTATCGAAATGGCTCGTATAGTAGATCGTGGAATCCGAGAAAGCAAGGTGGTTCCACTGAGTGATCCAAAATTATGTGTCATTCCTGAAAAAACGGTGTGGATTCTTTTTGTTGACATATATATACTTGATGATGGAGGAAATTTGATAGATGCCTCAGCTCTAGCTGCAATGGTGGCTCTCGCCAATACACGAATACAAAAGGTTTTAGTTGATGAGGAAACCGAAGAAGTCACGTTATTGGATGAAACAGAACCATTACCAAGAAAAGGGTGTGTGGCTAGTTTGACATACGCAAAAATAAATGACATTATCGTATATGACCCAAACTTAATTGAGGATCGAGGTAAAATAGCACGATTTTCTGTAGCGATCACTAATGAGGGTTTAGTATGTTCGATGCAAAAAGGGGAATCAGGAGTTTTCCTAGAGGAAGAAATTTTGACAATTTTAGAAAAAGCATCGGAGCGAGTAAAGGAGCTGATCACACTTATCGAAGAAAACTCTCAAGTTACAGAGCTCAGGGAAATGTTTCAGTTTGATTTCTGAACAGAAAATCAAAAAATAAAAAACTCAAAATTAAAGATGGAAGAGTGATGCTAATGGGACGAACTAAGAAAGTAGGATCAACTGGCAGATTCGGTACTCGGTACGGTGCCAGTGTACGAAAAAGGATTCGAAAAATCGAAAATGATTTAAAAATCAAACACACTTGCCCTTCCTGTAACTCAGTAAAAGTACATCGGGTTTCAATTGGGATCTGGGAATGTTTATTCTGTGGGTTCCGTTTCACTGGTGGTTCGTGGGCACCAGAGACCCCGGGAGGAAAAATTGCAAATAGAACAGCAAAACGTCTAGCTGGTCAAACAGAAACATAATTTCCTCCTCAATAATATTCTAAATCAAGGAAAAAAGTTTGACATAGAATGGATAACGAGAGGTCGAGGATAACATGTTAATAACAACCTCTCGGGATCCCACTCATAATTTACGTCGTGTAAGTAAAATAATCTCTCTCGCTATTCCCAATTCCCAGAGAATGAATCGTGGTTCATTAAGTCTGCATAAACTATTCACTTATTGTTGGAATAAACAGATTTTTCGGCTCCTTATCCTTCAAGAAACTACAAAGGAGGAAGAGATAGTCTTAGTTAAGGCTTATCTAATAGGAAAAATCCCTCAATTCATAAATGCCACTGTTGAATTAACTGATATCATATCATTACAAAGACAAAGACAAAGAAAGAAACATCGTATCACAGTTGAGAAAGTGTATCTCGATTTCTCCGTGGAAGTGAATAAAATAATCAAAGAAAGAATCACAGACTTTTTTCAATATGTAGCTCAGGACTCAAATCATATTATTGGTGCAAAGAACTATCTAACAATTAGTTTTAGAAAAAAAACCAGAACTTCCGTTATTGGACAAGCCATTCAACAAAACTCATCAAAGTTCTTCCCCCTTTTCAATATTCATATCTCTTCAGAATGCGTGAACAATGAATACTAAACTTGATATTTATTTTTCTATTCAATATGATACCAAGGATCAAGCCCAAATTATCTTCGCGTCTTTACTACCAGAGATTCAAGAACAACGTTTTGAACGCTCTAAGGCTACGGTAAAATTAAATGGTCAAAGAATTGTTATCAATGTCACTGCTCAAGATATAAATGCAGCAAAGGCAACCATTAGTTCAATTCTGCGTTGGATCTCTACAACTACAAAAGCAGTTATGACTTTGTCAAAACAAACTTTTAATTAATTAACAGACTTCAAAGATTAAAGATGAATTATCTAACAAAGTAATCATAATTCGTGGTAGCAAAAATGGCCTTCCGTGAACTCTCCCCAGCTAAGCAAGAACAGCTCTTAAGATTCCAACAACTGGAACAAACTGTTCAGAACCTACGAATTCAACAAGCCGAAATTTCTCGAACCCTTTCTGAAATCGAGATGACTAAAAGAGAACTACAAAAGTTGGATTCAGAAAGCGAAGTTTGGAAAACTGTAGGATCAGTTATGTTCCCTAAAAAGGTTAGAGATGTCCTTAAAGAATTAACAGAGCGAGCAGAGCTCCTAGAGCTTAAACAAAAGAGTTTTTCTTCTCAAGAAGCACAGAATATTAAACGCTTAGAGGAATTACAAGCTCGATTGAGTGAAGAATTAAGTGATTTGCAACCATCGAATTGAATGACTAAATTTAAAAGCCACTAGAAATAGTAACGTGGATTCATTGGTAGCTAACGAACTAGACGAGATTCTTGAGCAATTATATCTTAAAATTCAACAATTTCTTGTTACCCAGATTGGTGAAGATTTAGATCAAGACCTGATTGATATTAGTCTCGAAACAAAAGGTAATGGAGAATTAATAGTAAATATTGATCTGTATTTGGAATTATCCCCATTTTCTACCTATGATGTACAAAAAGTTGCTGAAGAAGCTGTTAAGCACGGTATCAAAGAAGCTGATCATATTTGTCCATTATATTTAATAAATATTCGGGATTAATTAGTATACAATATTTTTCGAAGTTTCAACATGTCACAAACAAATTGTTGTCAAAACATTCCTTTTACACGGGATATACAATCTAAAAAAGTATATTGTAAAAAGCATTTTATAGAGCTAATTGAGAATCGGGTAAGAAAGACCATCAATCAATATAATATGTTGAACAAAGATGATCACATTGGTTTGGGGTACTCGGGCGGGAAGGACAGCACTGTTCTTCTCAATATACTCTTTAAGCTCAAGAAACGATTTCCTCAATGCACTTTAAGCGCATTGACGATTGATGAAGGTATTAAAGGATACCGAGACGAATGTTTAGAACTTACTCAGAAAATTACTAAGAAATATCAAATTCCTCATGTTATAATATCCTTCAAGAATATATATGGTGTAACACTTGATCAAATAATTGAAGAAAACCTTTCGAAGGAATATGCATTATCAGCTTGTTCAATTTGTGGCATACTGCGTCGTAGGGCTTTAAATTACGCAGCTCGAAAGGTCAATGCCTCCAAAATTGCTACAGCACACAATTTAGATGATGAAGCACAATCTATTCTGCTGAACTTGGTACGAGGAGATTCTAATAAATTCATTCGTCTTTCCCGTTTTCCCATTCAGAAGTTTCAGACTTTGATCCCCCGAATACGGCCGTTTGTACGCATAACTGAACCTGAAATTGTACTCTATGCATATGCAAAAGACTTAGAGTATCATTCCTACCCTTGTCCTTATGCTTTTTCAGCGATGCGAAATCACATAAGGACATTTCTATCCGAAATGGAGGAAAAACGACCGAGTACTTTACGAAATATTGTGAATCTTCATGATTCCGTCTCTCAATATTTTCCACAAGTAGACAATCTAGAACCCCCATTCTTGTGTCAGAAATGCGGTGAAGTTTCTACTCATGAAATTTGTCCAATATGTCAGCTCTTAGATAATCTTGGGTTTAAAAATCCACTGAAATCAGAGGAACCTCTCAATCCTCACCCACAGTCAGGTATTTCTGATCGTTTTCGATCCTTTTAATCATCCGTTGATTCTTTTTAATAGTTTGGATGTGGATTAAACCTTTAACTTCTAATTTCATTAAGGCTCGGTTCAATTCTCGTTCGGAAAATTCTCCAACATCATTTTCTAGCAAGCGAATCAAGTCATCCTCTAATAGCACCCCTTCACGACGTTCTACAATATTCATAATTGAAAATGTCAAAGGGAATGGTCTCCAATATGGATCTTTATTTATCACGATGCTTGTCACCTTACGTTTTTTATGAGAGATAACAATATTGAAATGAGAATGATAATAAGGTTATATCTAATCAGTTGGGAATTGATTTGAATGAAGTGAACACATTGATAAGAAAAATACAAGTGGGTTCAAGATCATTCATCTAAAGAAGTTTTTGGTGGATTCAATAATTCTCTCTTGAAAATTATCTCAAGATCATCTTTTAATTAATGGTGATTGAAAGTCCTTGAACTTTTTTTATAAAGGCATTGAATGAGCGTACTATCCAAATAGGGGAACTGTGGGTTGAGAATCAAGAGCTATTCTCCGTCTGAATTGAGATTCTTGATTTTCATACCATTTCATCATTTCTGGAGTACAGGAGGAATGAACTCTCGACAGAGAGGCCTCAAAATGCCGCCATTCGACAATATTGGTATCTAGACCTTCACGAAGAGCTATCATACCAGCTTCACGGCAAATAGCTTCAAGATCAGCTCCTACATAATATTCTGTTTCCTTTGCCAACCGATCTAGGTTAACATCTTCAGCTAGTGGCATATTCTTTGTATGAATATTTAAAATCAGCCTACGGCTTTCTTCGTCAGGAGGAGGAATGTAAACAACACGATCAAATCTTCCTGGTCTGAGAAGAGCGGGGTCGATCATATCTGGACGATTTGTTGCTGCTAGGACCACGACGTCTCTTAAAGGTTCTATTCCAGCTAATTCAGTTAAAAGTTGGCTGATGACTCGTTCATTTACCCCAGATGAGTCACCAGATCCTCTTCGGGTAGCAACAGCGTCAATTTCATCAAAAAAAACAAGTGCTGGGGAGGCAGTTCGAGCTTTTCGAAAAACTTCACGAATCGCTTTTTCACTTTCCCCGACCCATTTTGATAAGAGTTCGGGACCTTTTACACTGATAAAATTAACCTGACTTTCTGTTGCTAAGGCTTTAGCTAAGAGGGTTTTCCCAGTCCCTGGCGCCCCAAAGAGAAGAACAGCACGAGGAGGATTTATTCCTAATCGTTTGAAGCTATCCTTTTGTTTCAGAGGCCATTCAACAATTTCAATAAGTTCTTGTTTAATAGAATCCATCCCACCAATATTGTCCCATTTTACGTTTGGAACCTCAATAAATACCTCTCTAATCGCAGAGGGGTGGATCTCCTTTAAGGCATCTTCAAAATGTCGATCCTCTACTTTTAAATTATCAAGTACTGTTGGTGGGATTGTATCCTCGCTCAGATTGATCTCAGGCAGGATTTCACGCAGCTTTTTCATTGCAGCTTCACGACCTAGGGCTGCAAGATCAGCACCAACAAACCCATGAGTTATAACTGCAAGTTTCTCTGTATCAACAGCATCTATTCCCGGCATTCTTCTGGTGTGAATCTGAAGGATTTCTAGGCGTTCATTCATGTCTGGAACTCCGATTTCAATCTCACGATCGAAACGTCCAGGACGACGCAAGGCGGGATCAAGCGCATTGGGCCGATTGGTCGCTCCAATGACAATTGTCTCTCCTCGGCTTTCCAGTCCATCCATCAGGGCTAAAATTTGCGCAACGACACGTCGTTCGACCTCACCAGTGACTTCCTCCCTTTTAGGAGCAATAGCGTCAATTTCATCAATGAATATTATACTTGGAGCGTTATCTTCCGCTTCTTTGAATATCTCGCGTAATCTGGCCTCGCTATTATGCACTAATAATCCATTTGCAATAAAATTATGGTGTTTTGGTACTTCAAAATCATATACATGAGCTTGACTTCGTTCAATTCGTCGAATTGGTGTCCATATTACTTTTAAACCTAGTAAGTAGTTGATTTTGTCAAGCAAGGAACTATCTAAACCTTTTTCTTTGAATAGAATATATGCTTTACGCAGTTGTTCAATAGTTAACCCCTTAACAGTAGGATTAATCCCGTTTCGTAATAATTCTCTATGTCCAATATTCACTTTTTTAGCATTCATGTATATCCACTTAGCTATAGGGATTCTATCATAAGTAGGACGAGAATATTCTCTTTCGATTCTACTCATTATTTTTTCTCGCTTGTTCTGATGGTTAAATGAAATGTACTTTTTAAAATTCTCTATTGATGAATTATTTGATATAAACAATCTCCAAGTTCCATCTCTCTTTCTGTGAGAAATAGTTGAGAGAATATCAAACCTGAGAAGACAGAGCTTGATACCTTGGATAAGCTTTCTGCTTTTTGAAGTATATGTGATTTGAATACTCCTTTTATCAGGATTCTTCTCCGAAATAAATTGTACTCCACCATCAGAATCAAATAATCCCTGTAAATAGGACTTTAATAACTTCACAGGTGTTTTTATTACGTAATGAGGAACCGTTACGGTTTCTGACTTTTTAGAAACAGGCAATCCTAAGTTATATAGGAGATCACCAATAGGTCGTGAATTAAAATAATATGAATAATTAGCTTTGGTGTATTTTTGAGGAGTAATGTTGAAAGTATTTTTTATCGCTTTAATATACCGATTTTTAACAGCTTCATCTTTTGATGTTAAAATTATTTGAGTAACAGTTCCGTGTGAATATGAGTATCTAAGATGACCGTCTCCAGCAAGTAAGCCAAGTATATACATAAAATCTTCAGTCATATAAAGAGGGACTTTTCTATTATGTTCTAAATATAAATCGTATTGATCATCAATGGGATATAATGAAAAAAGCTTTTTAACATATAAAGCAGGAATTTTTCCTTTAGAATACTTTAGGGTTTCGAATTTTCTCTGACTAACCCCTAATTCTTTCGCATACTCTCCACTTTTTCCGTATTCTGACATATTTGAAAATAGAATTTTAACAAGTTCACCGCAAATGAGAGTATTGTCCTTCAGACTATTGAGAACTAATGGTGTTTCCGTATTTGTAATCCTTAACGTTCTAGGACTAGCAATTCGATCCCCAACCTTTAATTCATTTGCGTATATCCAATTTAATTCTCCATCATTCAGAGTTAATAACCTTGAGGAAGGTGTAACCTCAAGTTGTCCATGCGGAGTTATTATCTTTAATGTGATTTGGGTTCCTTTGTCAAATAATTCTTTCACAGGTAGAAGGTTTATCTCTCCTGTATCAAAATTCAATCCTGCAATCGAATGGACTTTTCCATCTTGGATTGTCTTTCCAATGGATTTCAATCCATTTCCATTTGTAAAAACCAAAGAATCTTTAGCGACACATTCACCGTAGAACTTAGACATGATTTCAGGCCCTTGAATTGGAATGAAATGGGCCTCTGATTCATTAGCAACTGCTTTAGCAATGAGTGTTTTACCAGTTCCAGGCGGTCCGTGTAACAAAACTCCTTTAGGTGGGTCTATTCCCAATTTTTTAAAGAGTTCAGGATGTTTCAAAGGTAGTTCAACCATTTCACGAATTCGTTGAATTGCATCTGATAAACCGCCAATATCCTCATAGCTCACCCCTGGCATTCCAGTTTCAATTTCTGACACTGGTTTTTCTGAAACGTTAAGTTTTGTAGTATCGGTAATTAGTACAATGTCTGTTGGAGTTGTTGAATTCACAACAAATGGTATAGACCTACCTAGAATAGGGATGAGAACAGTATCATTCTTAGAAACGGGATATCCCAGTAATTTTCGTTTAACAAAAGCTTCAAAGCCATAATCAAGGGAAATTTGGCGAGTTGGTGCAATATTGACCGTCTTGGCAACTTTTATTTGGGCTTTTCGAATACGAACATTCTCTTCTAATGATACTTTTGCATTCCGACGAATTATTCCATCCATTCGTACAATGCCAGCTCCCTGATCTTCAATGTAAGCAGGCCAAGCAATAGCTCCTGTTTTTTGCCTCCCTCGAATCTCAACAACGTCACCAGTCGTGATACCAATCTCTCGCATATTGATATCATCCATACGGATTTTACCCCGTCCTACATCGCGTTGTCTAGCCTCAGCAACCTTTAATACAACTTCCTTTGCCAAAATTCTCAACTTTTTACATTAATCACCAAAGTACTAAACTCTTGTCTAGTCGTCCTAATCCTTGTTTAAAATTAGTTTCTATTTAATCCCATTAATACTATCTCTAGATGACAGGAAAATTCTAATACTTTATCACCCCAAAAAAGCATCTAATCCCTAAAAACATTGTGAAATCAATAATCAATAATTGTTTGAAGTTCAATTTCGCAATTGTCCACTTCTTCCAAAGCTATAAGACGATCCTCGAATTTTTGAAGTGTTTCAGTTCCTTCATCAGAATCAGCTGTCTTTACAAAGAGTTTAATAGCATATAAACCGAAGAAAAGTGGTTCCTCTTCCTTCTTCAGTATTTCTAAATCTAAGTCACTTATTAAATTAGTTTGGACGTGAGAAACAACCTCATTGCGATTTACTTCTGGGGAAGTAGGAATTATCTTCAATATCGATAGAACATTAGACATAATTGGACCTCGATTAGCTACATACTAGACTAATAATCGAATAATCTGCATTATATAAAACAAAATGACATTAAGGTCCTGTGAACCCACAATTAGGACATGTATATCGGTTCCCCAATTTTCGACATCGCTCACAACGAATTATGGGGATCATTCCACAAGAAGGACAAGGAAATCGTGTCGTTCCGTGTTGACTAGGCATGACAGCAACTTGACAAGGATTACATCTTTCCATTCGAATGATTTCACTCATTACAAGAACCTCAGTGTCTATTTGCCTCGCCCAAATAAGGATAATAAATTCTTCTCTTTGTTTAATCTCTCCCAAAGTTTTCACAGAGCGAGCTATCAAGAAATTCAGCAATACTTTGGAGCTTAAAAATTACAGAGAGTGTTAACTGTGTGAAAGTATAGAACTTTAATTTAAGTGATTAAAATGGCGACGTATGATCATATCACTATTGATAGAGACAATGAATCCTCCTCCACAGAAAAGATTCAGAAGATTTTAGATAGTCTTGGTGCGGTTCAAGGGGTGGAACAAGCACTTTTAGTCAGCGAAGAAGGTTTTCCTATAATGTGTGCCAGAACTACACCTATATCAGAGGAAGTTGAAACATTGGTGTCTGCCATGGTCGCTGGAATCGTCAGTACTTTTGCTGGAGCTTGCATTCAACTTAATTTAGGAAAAGAAATAAATTTCATTCATGTTCAGACTCCCCTTGGTTTAGGCTTAATTTCCAGTGTGGGGAGTACAATTCTTGTATTGATTACGAAACCCAAAGTCAAACTTGGATTAATGCATTATCTTATTACATCAACTAAGACTAAAATGTTGAAAGTGCGGGAATTTTAATTTAATGTAAACAAAAATTTCTCAAGCAACTATAATCGATTGATTAGTTTCCAGTTTTATTGGATTGATCGTTAACAAGGATAAACCAGTTATTTATCACCAAATGCCATTGATTATAAAGGGGAGAGCAAACTCAATCAATTGAAAAAATTCTGATTTGGATGAATCTTATTTGCCATTATTAAAATCTAATTTAATATTACAACCTGTCAAATGCGATAAAACTGGAGTCGAACCGATTTGTGTTCTTTGTCCTGAGTGTGATGGTTGTGAAACGGCTCCTCGTGAAATTACTTCTTTTGAAAATGGTCAATTGATTAAACAAGGCAATTCAGCTATTGTTTCCCTCAAACTTCACTTCAACGATCCTGTTGAACAGTTTATTTTTGAACGAATTCGAAATGAGCTATGGCGAGATGCTGGATCGCGATTGAAAGTTATACGAGAACCAGAGGAAGGGTACCAAATTTCATTTTTTCTCAATACAGAAATGGTAAAAACTACCGAACAACGAGAAACTTTGATTGACTACTGGGAGAACTTCAGCATAAATATGCGGCGAATCTTAACAGATGGAAAAATGGTCATTAATAAATATGTCCGAAGTCGAGCAGAGGCTTCACGTCTTCAATGATCGGTAAATATTCTTTTTTTGTTTATATATTTAGAAGAACAAGAGAGACAAGGAATAAGAAATAATTTTGTTGAGATATTGTTTTTCTCTTCCAAGAGTGTAGTAGTATCTAAACAGTTAAAAGGACTTTAAAAAAGAAAAAATAGGAAGAAGGATTGATCCAATGACCAATTTTGCCTATTAACAGTACTTTTGTGAAGTAAGTAATTAGAATTAGAAAAAGGAAGGGAGTAGAGGAAAACAATCAAAAACATAAGATTTATGGTATTATCCAATCACTGGTTATTGTTTCTTCTGCTCCATCACCGAATTTGAATTTAACGGTCACAGTGTATTTAGTTGCATCAATGACTGGGTCATTGAAGGTGTATTCTTTAATTTTTGATTGTCCAGAAGGAATTGTGAAAGAATCAAAATTAATTGTTACTTCTCTGGGATCAGTATCATTAAATCCTTCAATTTTGATGTTTGTTATTGTTACGGTTTCTCCTCCTTCATTACTAAGTGGTATGTATGCTTTGTCGTAATGTGGGGTCGTTGTAGTGTTTATAAACTTGTAGGTTGAACCAAAGGTTAATGTTCCTCCAGGAGATTGAAGCATGGGTAAAACTACAACAAATAATAATGCACCAGCTGCTATGGCAAGTCCAATTAGTAATAATGCAGCCAAAATTGGGCTAACAGCACGTCTTTTACGTATGATTTGATGAACTATCAATTTAGTGTATTCCTCCAAATATTTTCATTTTCAATAAAGACTCAATTTATCGAGATTGTAATAGGTATAATTCTTGGTACAGTATTTAAGCATTTCATTTCAAAGTATTATTGAATTATCATAATTTGAATCATTAGCTTTTAACCGTTCTTCTTGAGTATTTTACAATGTAGGCTAGGTAAATATTCAAAGGTATTTTTCTGAAGAAATTTTTTACTTGTCTGGAAGTAAAATATCCATATGTTGTCGTAACTTGGTTAAAGTTTGTTGTAAGGTCTCCACTAATACTCGTGTATGTAATATTTCCATGAAATTTAGATCTCCAAGGTAACGTGGGACAATATGCCAATGTAAATGCTTAATACTTCCTCCAGCATAGTTTCCCACATTCAATCCAATGTTAAAGGCTTCGGGTTGATGTGATTCCTTCAATAGGATGATTGTTTTTTGAATAAGAATGGCCATATGTGTCGCTAATTCATGAGGTAATGCCTCATAGTGTTCGTAATGCTCCAAAGGAGTTAATAAGAGATGACCAGGATTATAAGGAAAACGATTGAGCAAAACCATGATTTGATCATCACGAAATACTTCCCACGATTCTACTCCTGTTGTTTTTTGGGCAATAGCGCAAAAAATACACTGATTAGGATCTTTCTTTCGTTTGACATACTCAACTTTCCATGGGGCAGTTAGATAGGTAGGAAATAATGGCGTTGGCACAGAAATTCTCCTCTTTAGCGAGCTTTTGGTATCAAAATATCAAATTTGTCTTCTCTGAACTTCTTTATTTACAGATTGCGGAAAATTAGTTTGGAAAGATTTTTTTTATCTGGAGGGGAATGATGAAATGACGGTGCAAGTAGATCATGAACTGGCAAAAACGAAGGTTCCACAGGCGAACAACGATAAGAATATTTATAATAATAGGATTTTTACTAATAAACAATTTTCTGTCAATTATGGGAGCAATAGGAAATGGAAAATCAGAAGAAGGTACCATAGCTGTTTTTTATGGTTCAGCTATGGATAAAAAATTAAGTCTGGAGATGGTAGGAGTATCAGGGAGAGTAGCAGAATATTACAATATCTCTGCCATCCAAGCTGATCCAACATTTGTATTTAACAATGAAAGTGTTACAGCAATTTGGTGGGTTAATGAATTACCTTTACCTATAGATTTGACATTTGTAGGTGATATTAATGAATGGAAGCGCACAGAAAGAGGAATGTTTGTATTGAATCGTTATTTCAATAAGACACCTCTTCAAGATTTATCTCATCTCGGTATCACCGCTTATGCACCCATTGTTTATCCACTTAATGGATCATTCATTGACCAGGAATTGAGGCTAGTAGAGAATCAATTATCCATGATAAATCTGAGTAAAACCATCTTTGACTTTAATGGTAGTACAGCCTGGGTGGAGGTAGACAATCAATCACAGCTGCTCGCGGAGATTACAGCGCCCAAAGCAGAACCTATCTTGGCAGATCTAAAATCAGGAATTTGGAGGGTAGATAATCACGTGATTGTAGGCAGTTTTTCAATTGAAATGAATTCAGAAGTGGAAGAATCCGAATTTAGCTTACTTGGGGTAAGATTAGATTCACCAGAAAATATGATCGAGCTCTTAGGGCAACTTGCACAATTGACAATAGGGAATTTACCATCAAAAAATGATAACGTTTATCCTCAACTAGGAGGAATAGATCAGATAGCAGCAATTGGTATTGTTGTGATTACAGCCGTATTCTCTGTTATCGTTTTGATAAAGGTGGGAGTTTTTTCTAAAATCCGTGAAATCGTGGTAGGAGTTTTTATGAGCTTGGTTTTGTTCATTGCTCATATTACTTACTCACCACAAAGACGACGTATCAATGAAGCCGAACTTCTAGAAAATGAATTGAGAGGTCAAATTATAGAGTATCTAGAGCTGAAAGGGGAACAGGGAGCTCATTTACGTGAGATACAACGGGAAGTAAGGTGTGGCATCTCTTCTTTATTATGGCATTTACAAGCATTAGACGACTTTAATTTGATAACACACGAAAAAATTGGGAAGTATCATATTTTCTATTTAATTGGTGCAAAATCTGTTCAAATCTCAGAAATTGCCTTAGCGTTAAAAAGTGATGTAGCAAAAGAACTTTGCCGCGTATTGATAAGGAAAGGAAAACCGTTACCATTATCAAAAATTTCACAAGAAATCGATGTTCACCACTCCAGCGTACAACATCATATCAAGAAATTAGTTGAGTTAGGAATTATAATTACATTAAAAGAAAAAAAGCGATCCAAGTATATTATAGGCCCAAAGCGATTGACATGGTTGAAAAGCCATTTGGAGGTAGCCTAGACGAAAGTACACAGTTTTTCATTAAGGAAAACATGGCTCCTAGGGATTTGTTTAGTACTAGTTACCATAGGAAATATTGTATCAGGTATTGGGAGAAGTGAATATCAGTTTGTACAGCTAGATTCATTTTTTGAGAAAAACTTGTTTGGAGTAGAGTTTGATTATAATCCTAGCGTTTCTAACGATCAAGGATTACGAATAATAAAAGATCTACTGAATCAGACCCAGTTTACAAATGATATCGACCCTGATTTAGAAGAAGATAATATCATAGCACTAGTAGGACATGAGGCCAACGACATCAAATCATCATTTATAGCTTTAAAACAGATGAAACGGACGCAAGATATCATAAAGATTGAGTGGCAATCTGTAGTGCCATTTGTTAAGTATTTACACCATTTTTCACTCTCTACGGGAGAAGATGTCATCCTAGGACAAGATTTTCTTGGTATGGCTCTGAAGGTTAATGGAAGTGGTTTTAATCCTATATCCTATCAACTCGGATATGCTAATGTTCCATTGGAGTTTTTGGAGGTTTTAATCCCTGATAGTCAAGATTATTCATTTAATTCCTCAGTAGAAACTTCCATTATAATCCAAGAATTAGTGAAAGAGTTGCACATCGATCTGACATATTATAATTTGACTTTTCTATTCCAAACAAATAGCATCGATTTAGATAGCCTTTTTGGATTGGAAAAGCTTGCTGAGCACTTAGTAATAGTCCAGTTCGATAAAGTTACTTTCTCCATTATTATAAGAAAGTACACACATTTTGGAACTTCAGGAGTGGAGACTTTGGCAGAGATTTCAATAGGCAAAGTAATGAATTTAATTATTAATGAAGAGCTACCACACGACTACAAATGGTCAAATGCCTTTGATTATAAGATACAAGAGAATTTCAAGGATTTAATTCCAATAAACGAAACATTTTCGTGGTATCAAGGCTCAGATATAACAAAACGTTTGCAATATTTTTCTGATATTTCATTCTCTCTCATCACAGCTCAAAACCTTGGTGTATTGAACGGAACCCAAACTGTAGATGATCTTCAGGTAGTTATCGATGGTCAGGACAGAACAGCAGCAGAACTTGCACAGATGGATTTTCATGTAAAAGATGAAATTTCAATAAATCATGATGAGCGGACATTACTCTCAACCCAAGTTAAAGGCTGGAATTTTGCAAAAATAGAGGATGATAGTACATATGGAATCTCCCTGGTTCCAATGGAAGCGCGAGTTATTGCATTGAACCAACAGAGTGGGTTTGCAGACAATCTTTTATTCCGACAAGAAACATCCTTACTAAAAGAGCTGATTGCTGAATGCGTCAAACGTTTCATAGCAAATCCACAGATATCTACGTTAGGAACCAGTGAACTTATACATAAAGGAGGGTTAGATCTGACTTCAGCACAATATATACTAGATTTTCAACTAGTAGAATGGTCAGGGCTGCGTTTCAAAATCAACCTATTACAGTATGCAGTTAAAACCGCTCCATCTTCAATTATTAAGACAACAACGAGTCAAATCACAATCACTCCAACAGTATCAGTACTATTAGGGCTTCTAATTCTGGAAGTCGTTGTTAAACGAGGAAAATGGGGAAAGAGAAAGCCTGAAAAGCTCTAGGAAAGGAGTATTCCACATCCACAAATCATAAATGAAGTTAAAAAGGCTATTACCCACCAACAAGGCTGGAACCAATTACATATGATTAAACCTCGACTAATTTCATTAAAAACAAGGTTTTAAGAGATTTAAAAAACACTATATTCTTTTTTTGGCGGATTTTTGTTTCGCACATTTTTTTAAAGGATGATAAATGTATAATTAATAGACTTAGTACTCGACTTCTAATGTGACTCAACACCTAAAAATATGAGTTTCATCGTCGAGGGTTCAATTGAAGGTGATTATAAACAATGAAAAAGAAATTTTTTACGGGGATTTCAGTAATCATGTTACTGATGCTCCTTACTTTTACTTCTCCAGCCCAAGCGACTGATTTTGCAGGTCATAGTTTCACAGAAGACCATTTTGCAATTGAAGTGGATCTTGTTGGCTCAGGAACCGCGTTAGATCCAGATTACGAAAATCCAGATCTAATACGCGATCTAGAAGACCCCACTGCAGAGACAGATGATAAGAACATAGATGAAGATTGGCAGTTTTTCCTAGCATATATGAATGCTTCAGGAATTGAGACTGCTTTTTCAGCATTAGAGAAAATGGAACACGATCTAACCTTTGGCGATCTGTTGAGACCAAATGTCAAGAACGTTATAGATGGTCTTGGTCTGTATAATGAAGAGCTTAAAAAAACTATTTTCCACATAAACGCTACTGCTCCTTTTCAACAATTGGTTCAACATTATCACACCCCTTGGGATGAAGACGTCTTTGTTACCAATAACTTCATGGCCTTAATAGCCTACTCCGCAAATTCCACCGATCGAGAATTAGATTTTTCTGACGATCTTTACTTAGGTTATACATTCAGTTTCCAAGAATTGGTTAATGCTGTGAATGCTGTCATAACAGCAGATCCAGGCCATGATGAAGCTGATAAGATTGGGAATTTCAATTATGAAGCAAGTTTCGAAGACACTGGTGATGGCTTTAAATTTGGTATCAATTACACAAATCTCTTTGTTCTTTGGCAAAATATCAAGATTCGACCTAAAGGGGTTGACATCTTTGGAATTGAGGATCTTGTCAGAGACGATATGGGAGGTGTCATTTTAGGCCAAGACATTGTTGCTGCTAGTGTTCTTGACTATCTCTCGTTCGAATATGAGTTCCAAACAATCGAATTTACAGGTGCAGACAGGTACGTTGAAGGACAGGTAACAACTCACTATAATATCGGTGAAACTAACTTCCTTGTGGTAAATGAGCCTGATTATGATCATGGTGTAAACTGGAATCATACTCCATTCAGCGCTGCTCCTCTATATGAGTTCGAAGTTCCTGCAAATCTGAAGAACAAAAATGTTCCTGACCCTCGTGCTCCTTTCACTGATACGGTTCAAATACCAGAAACGGTACCCATTCAACTGGATACGCTATCATTCTATTTTGATGATGATGCTAAGGCACGAATGCGAATGGAAAATGGTTTCGGAATATCAGTTATGACTGCGACGACTACCTTTGGGGTTTCAATACCTGAAATTGAGACAAGTGATCTTGCTAAAAATCCTAAAAACATTAATCTGATGATGGGCGGAAATACTATTTTCAACACTATCTTCGAGGGTAAAAGAGAATACGAACTAAATGAACTGGAGACTCTATGGCCAGATTTACCAACAAAGCACAATGCATCCATTGTTCCAGTTGAAACAGCCGATTGGTCCAAATGGGATGTCCAAGATGTTGGCATAGGGTATTTTGCGATAGAATTTGGTTTGGCATATGATTTTACTCGTTTCATGGCTGAACAATTAACATCAGACCTTGTGACTATGGTAGACAATGAGGAAGCATACGTTGATACGTCGCTTTACTTTACTCTCACCGAATTTCCCGCATGGTATGGTGGAGAAATCATTCACGACCCCACATATTCCGCTGTTGCAGCAATGGCTGCTGAGACTCCCGAGGAATCGAGTGAAACATCAGAAGAGCCTAGTGCTCCACCGAGTAGTAGCGATGGTGGTGTTCCAGGATTCGGGATTCTCTCCGTACTATTAGCACTTCCACCCTTGTATGCATGGTACCGCAAACGAAGCCACTAATCTTCTTTTCCCTCTTTTTTTCTTTTTAATCTAAATAGTTTTATTGAGATTATCTTTCTTGTACTGTATCTTTCTTCTTTTAGTTAAACCTTAGGGCAGATGTTGATTCCACGGTAAGTTTAAACTTCAAATTTAGTAAAAAAATCTGGTTATGAACATTAAAACTAGATTAGAATAGTTTTTTAAATATAATTGATAATTTTTTTCAAAATAAAAAGCAGGTATTATTTGTGATGCAATATATAAAAAGGAAAGATTATATTTCATTTCTGATAAAAGATCTCTTAAATCAAAATTTGTAGAAGCAGGATGATAAATAATGGTATCAATAGACCCATTAATAGACCCAGTTAATCTTTTTGCCTCCTTACTTCTCACTTTCTCTCCTATAATAATTTTGTTCTTCCCTTATCTCTATACGCGGCGAAAGGATGAAAATATTCTTGCAATCATCTTCAATCGCGCTTATATTGGCTTCATTGTCTTTTATTTGGCATATTTCATTTTTCCCAGTATCTTGAACTCTTTTGTGCCAAATCCTACTCAATATATGAATCAGGAGTATTATCCTGTTTCAGGAACAGGTGATTGGCAGGGAGAGTATAGTACCACATGGGATGCGGCTACTGAACCTGTGGGTGCAACATTTCCTGGAATCATGCTAATTAGATATTTGTTCCAACATTTTGTAAATTCAATTGTAAATTACTTATATTATCCAATCATAATTTTAGCCTTTGTATTTGGTATTTCCCCTATTATTTCAATGGTAATATTATTGTACCAGACCTGGGGTGAGATTCGCAATGAAAAGAAACCTCTCAGGCGATTAATAAAACAGAATACAGAGGAAATTAAGATTCTTCAGAATAAACAAAAATTTGCTAATGAAGACGAGATTTCAGAGATTACTCATGATATTAACACGTTAGAAAACGACATTATTAATTTAAAACAGCAATTAAAAGAAGGACGAAGTGTTACTCAACGGCTGCAAGAGATTCAATTTGAAATGGAGGTTTCACCTTTTCAAGAAATCACAAAACGGGTGAAAGAAAAGGAGTGGGGGAATGAAAGGGAATTATTGAAAGTACTCATCGCAATCCTTCCCATCACGCTATTTCTTCTTATGACAATCTTACAGTTGCTCGGGGAGACTGAAAATCCGAGTTTATTGCAAGGAACTGCCATGGGACACTTTCTGGAGATATTTTTTGCTTATGTTGCCTCGATTGTATTTAGTGTTTATCTTATTAAAGCAAGTCGCTTGTCAAGAAAGGGTAAATTCTTAGGAAATCAACTATACGTTGCAATGGTTCAGAGTTTATCAACTGTAGGCGCATTCATGTCAGGTTTAGCTGTTATTCTCTTCTTAGTTCAGTATATCGATCAGATCTTTGTAGTTTCCTATTTCGTCGTGTATTTCATAATGGTTTCAATATTCTTTGTACTCTTTCTAGATATCTTCGAGCCCTTTTCAATATATTTGTTAATCAAGCTCATTGAAACATTCAAAAATCTCAAAATGGCATTCAAAAGAGTCAATTTTGCTAATATTACAAAATCAGCCTCCATTGGGATAATTGTTGGTATTTTACTAGCTGTTGGTTTTCTTGTCTATCGTGTTATTCTATCTGGATTATTTCCACGCAATATTGAGACTGTCCAATATGATACATTTTTCTGGTTTACTTTGAATTATACTAGTTTTCTCTTGAGTGCCACATTTATTTTATTTGCTAGAAGATGGAATTGGAGTATATTTGTGACTACATTAGTTACATATTTATCAATACTTTTTGTTAGCCTTTTAGTTTTCGGATGGTATAGTGAAGGCTTGTATAAATACTTAGGCTTACCTAATCCGATTTTTGTATATGGTACTGTCCCTTTAATACCTCCATTTACCACTCTTACATCTGGTATTGCTGGGGGAGAGGAAAGGTTGAAATGGTATACTTCGATCTGGAAAGAAGGTGTTTTTAATGATGTACAATTTATTATTCCAGAATTGTATCAAATTTCTGTGATCTGGAAAGGTGAGGGAGGTACATTCCTCGGTATTCTCTCTCTTCCTTACAATCTGATTCACCCATTTGCGATAATATTGACATATGGCGCAATTTTGTTCTTACTTAAGCGGAAATTTCATGTCAGAACGCAGAAAAGTGATAAAGAAGGCGAGGAAAAAATGCAATTCAAGTCTATTTTTTCCAATATGGGAAGACTCCCTAATTTAGGTGAGATGACAAGTAAATCGGATATAATTTTGGTTGGAGCAGCGCCAATTGATGATTCTGAATTAAAACAGAGGATAGATGAATCTTGGTTATCAATCGAGAATGGACAACAACTACGTGAAGCTATTACTGGAAAAATAGAGCCTTTGAATGAATTAACAAGTAAAACTGGATTGAACCTTGCTGAAATTCATCGAATTTTAGATGAATTAACCTTCGATATTGAAGTTCCTTTCAATCAATTACTTACTCTGTTGCATAGAGAATTTTCATATTCTTTTGAAGAAGTAACGATTGACTCGCTCCACATAATGATGCTTGATGGGCGTGCTGTTCTATCGCACACTTTTGCAGCGGAATCACAAGTCGAACCAGCGCTGGTAGCTGGTCTTTTTTCAGCTATCACTTCTTTCGCGAAAGAAGCAGTACGGAGTGAACAACTATTAAAAACTATAGATCATGGTGACGTGGTTCTAACGATAGAATATGCAAAGTGGGTTTTTGCCGCTATTTTTGCGGATAGTACCTCTACTGAATTACGAAAAAAGCTGAATGAGTTTCTAACAAATTTCGAGGCAAAACATGCTAAGACTCTTTCAACATGGTTAGGCGATCTTGATGTTTTTAAAGGTGATATAGAAATCATAGACAATGTTTTCTCTGCTGGTTAGAGCCCATTATTGATTTTCTATTCACTACATCTAGCCCATTGGTAACATGTATTCTATATACCATCTGAAACGCGTCTAAAGTGCTATTCAACCTCTCCAATAATAAAACGATAATCTCCAGTGTTTAGTTGGGCAATTGAGCAAATTATTGTAGTAAGATCTGTCCTCAGGGTTATTTTCACACCATTTAAAGGATTTATGGTTTTTAAATGGATTACAAATCCTTTTTGAGTCATTAATGTAGCCCAACGTAATAAATCTGATTCGGAATAAGTTATTGCACGAATTGAAGTGGATTTAATTCTGAATTCTGATTCAAATATTAAGTCTCGTTCTAATATATCTGATATAAGCGATTCTGGAAGAGAACTTTGTTGTATGTCAGGAATTAGCACAGTAAGCCAATTGATGTCTACTTCTCCTATTTCTAATGATTCCTGATCAGAAATATATTCTGATAATTCAAAAGAAGTTGGTTGTTCATATAGAGCTTCCTCGGGCTTTGGTTGTTGCAGAGCTGTTGGTAAAAGAGGAGAGACAAACAGTGGTAATATTCGGTTTTGATCTACAAGTACAAGAACCTTTTCGTGAAGATATGATATGATTACTTCAGTAATTTCTCGGTAATTATAATCTGAATCCAAAAGACATTGATTAACGATCTCAAAAGCATATATTCCTTCAGTTATTGCAAGCTGGTCTATTTGTTTTTGAATAATCTCGAATATTATAGGACAAGAAATCTCTCCATCATAAGATTGATTAATTTGGAGAGGAGTTATCAAGGATAAACCTAGATACCGATCTAGTATTTCTATTGTTGGAGCAAAATCGTCGATTACGCCTACGAATTCTTCAAGAGTGGTTCCGAATTCTGTTTCGAATACATACGAAAAATTTCTGATTCGTCTTTTTAGGGTGTTTAAGTACTTTGGAGTCCGATCTAAAATGACAGCAGTAAGAGAGTTGGTTCCTTCTACTGTGACAATTTTAAAGGCACGGTCTCCGATTTCTTCAGTGAATATTCGTAGAATTGTCCGTTCTTTTACAATGTCTTCTTTAAGTTCACTAAAGAGCCCCGAAATAGCGCTTAGAAATCCTGAAACTAGTTGAGGATCTATTTTCAGCATAGTTATTCCAAGATCGAAGATACAAATCCCGGTTTTTTTATGTAAAATCAGAATGTGTTTACACGCAAGCAAATTCGTTAGATCTTTATAACTAAAGGCTTCAATCTCCCTCGCTAGAGGTTTACTTACATCTAGTTCAATCTCAGAAGAATCCAATGTTGTCATACTAAACTCATCATCAGGATGACCAGAGGCAGCTTTTAACTCAATTATCTTCGTTGCTCCTTCATAATGGGAGATTGTTTCGGGCATTTCATCCTCCTGTGGATCAATATGTTTTGTTAAACGGGGACGTACATGGATTTTAATAGGACCTTGACTCCCTGTTTGTAATCCTACAATTAGAGCTTCTCCCCGAATAAGATGAGGTAACCTCGACACAATTTCAGTACTTATTCCTTCCATTAAGCGAATTTTATTGATATCTTTATCAGATCTTATTCTTAGCGCAATTAATGTATTCATATTTGCAATAATGTTGTCTGGGAAATCAGCAGGTCGTTGTGAGATGAGAATCTCATAAATACCAAATTTTCGTCCTTCTCGTGCAATTTTTGCAAGGATCTCATTTGTAGTGGCGAAACGATGTGCTTCTTCAATAACTAGCACAATTTCATTCTCGCTAACAAAATCCCCATGAATTTTCTTCTCAAATACCTGAGTAAGGATTTCATTAACTAAGAGATTACATTTTCGTTCATCAACAAACTGATCTAGACGAACAATCGAGATTTGTCCTGGCCGGATAAGGTTCTCCAAATCTAGCTCTTTCTCGAAAAGATTAAGGTTTTTTAAGGAAAATATCTTTGAAATTAGAGTTTCTCGTGTAGAACTATGGATATTAGAATCTTGAATCAATGAGATAAGCTCTTCTATTAAAATTGGTTCTTTAATAATATTCGATAAAGAATTCTCTTGTGCAGCTGTTAAATCCGTCAATCTACGTAATTTTGGTAAATCAAATCTCTCTCCTAAGCCTAAAGTATCTTTTTCAAAAAGGAGGATATTATCTTGGAACCCACGAGGGGAATAATCCCCATAATCTAACTGTTCAATCTCTTCGCTATCATTTGGTTGAGTTAATCCCCAATATTCATTGTGGATATCAAATAATAAGATTGCAGCAGTATTAAACTTCATAATGATTTCTTCTAATAAGACTGCAACACTGTACGATTTTCCTGCACCTGTACTAGCTACGCAGAGAACATGTCGTTCCAAAAATTTAGGTGAAATAAGAAAAGGATCTGTATTCTTGTCATAAGTAACAACGTCCCCTAAATAAATTCCTTGGTCACCACGGTAAGAAATAATCTTTGAAACTAGTCCTTTGGGCGGGTGTTGGATTTGTGCTTGTGATGATATTGGAAACTTACAGGGTGAAAGTGAAAAATCTTCAGAGTTGACTTCTCCAAGAATTATGGCTGTACCTTTTATTTCCTCTCCTTTGGTTTGAGTTAAGTGTGCAACTTGAGCTAGATATTGTTTTTCAGGAGTTCTTTTAGAATCTGTGATTAAAATGAAATCCTGTTCATAAATGGATACTTTTCTTGTGTCTATATAGAAAGAAATTTCAGATGTTGAGGACTTTAATACTTCCATTGCTTGTGGCAACCGTTCTTAATTGAAATGAACAATGTGTGATCCAATAAGTGTTCAAAATAATTAAACTCATTTGCTTGATAAATTAGTAGTACTTCTACCTGTAAAATCTTGAGCTTCGCCTTAAAAAAACATTCCATCTCTAAGACAAAAAGCTTGAAGGTAACATTGTTTTGAATCAACAACACTTCAAAGTATATTGTTCACCTCAGATTAGCAATCAATTGACTTCGCAAAAAGTTAATATTTAGATCTCTACATCATAATTATGAAATCACCTAATTCACTATTAGGTGGAGAGTACGCCATCATGGAAAGTACCCTTAATAACAACGAGTATGACATGATTATAGTTGGTGCTGGGCCAGCAGGAATGGCTGCTGCTATTTATGGATCACGAATGGGTTGGAAAACATTAGTACTTGAAAAGGAGGCGGTAGGAGGTTTGGCAGCGGTCACTCCAATTATAGAAAATTATCCCGGATTTTCTGAAATTTCTGGTCTTGAGTTCGCAGAGAAATTACGAAAGCAGGCTGAAAAATTTGGAACAGAGGTTCGAGAATTAATAGAGGTAACAGATATCAAAACTGATCAAATTCCACTCACGGTAACTGCAACTGCAGGTAATTTCACAGCAAAAGTCATCGTTTTAGCAACTGGTACCACTCATCGCCATTTGAATATCCCTGGTGAAAAGGAATTTGATACCAAAGGGGTATCTTATTGTGCAACGTGTGATGGTCCTTTATTTAAAGCAAAAAAGGTGGCAGTAGTGGGAGGCGGGAACTCTGCTGTCACAGAAGCTCTCTATCTCGATAATGTGGTTCGTGAGGTCTATATGATTCATCGTCGTGACCGATTACGGGCTGAGGAATCATTACAAAGGGAGATCATTAATAATTCAAAGGTCAATATCATTTGGGACACTATAGTAACAGAAATACATGGAAGCGAAGCAGGGGGAGTAAAGAAAATCTCCTTAAAAAATACAAAGACAGGAGAAGAAAGTTCTCTTAGGGTAAAAGCAGTTTTTATCGCTATAGGAATTCTTCCCAATAACGACCTCGCAAAGAAAATTGGTATTAACTTAACAGATGAGGGATTAATCAAAGTTGATAAAAAACAACGTACTAATATTCCTCGAATTTATGCCTGTGGTGATATTACTCCAGGACAAGGGCAAATTTCGGTTGCTGTTGGCGAGGGTACAACTGCTGCAATCTCTGCTTTTTTAGATATGAGGGGTGGAGATTGGTATGGTGAAGAAGCTTAGTAATGGTTGATTTATGAATTGAACCAGAACCATTCATCAAGTTCCGTTGCTATCGATAAAATCTCAGCACACTTTAGTGCTGCTCACTTTTTAATTTCCGATCATTACGAAGAAGGTCTCCATGGCCATAACTATTTAGTTGGAATTGAGGTTAAAGGAAGCATGGACATTTTTGATATGATTATTGACTTTGTTTTTCTTGAAAATTTGCTTTCAGAAGTCCTCTTGGACTGGGATCATTTTGTGCTTATTCCTTCAAAGAATAAACATATGAAAATTCATGAAAACAAGGATAATCTGGAAATTAATTATGGGAAACGATTTTACTCCATTCCTAAAGAAGAAGTAAAAATATTAGACTGCACTAATGTTACTACAGAAACATTAGCACGATTATTAGGAGAGAAACTTCAAACTCGTTTGAAAAAAGAGAATTTTTGGGAAAGGATTCAGGCGATTACGGCAACAATATGGGAAAAATCCTATTATCGCGCTAATTATACTATTAAAACCAACTCCTTAGAAAACTAGTAATTTTAACTTTTGGAAATCCTGAAATTTGTTCCCCTTGGTGTGTTAAATTGTAACGAAGTCCCTGATGTTGAGAATGATAAGTTGCTATTAAGTCTAGAGCGATTCGGAATTTTTTGAGTTTATTTCTTTGTGCTTTTTTAATCGGGGAGTTTAAGGTGCTATATTCACCAATCTTAGTTCCAAAATCAAAGCCAATTAAACCAATTAGAGGGGACTGAAAATGAAATGCCAAAAAAATTGCCCGATCACCATCGGTAAACCCCCCAAAATTGAGAAGGATTTTTCCTGGTTTACACTGAGTTGTTCCCCACACATTGTTTGTAGAAATGATTTCCATATATTTAGTAATAAACCAAGAAATTTGTTGTTGGTTATCACCATGGGCATGAATTAATGTCAAAGCGCCTTTTTTGATAGCCCAACTGATTGCAGTTAAATCACCGTCAAGATCAGTGACCACTATGGATGGAATAATATTTTTTTGCTTGAATAATGTTGTTGCACCATCAACAGCGATCGTATGAAAGTATGGAATGATCTTGCTCGAATAAAGATCTGAAAAGATAGCTGAAAAGTCTTTTTTTAAAGAGGGGCCTGCTCCTGCAACAATCATAGGTCTTTCCAGTATTACTTTTAATTTTTGGAGGATTTGATTTTTATCAGTAAGGTTTAACTGGATTAAATATGTTTCCAAGAGTTTTGCTGATTTTTTATCAGCCTCAATATCAAAACCTAACTGTCCGATGATTTGATAGTAGTTTTTCTTCCAATCTGGCCAATTCATTCTAAGAACCTCTGGATAACGGTGAATATTTAAAGACTCTTGAATGCGCTCCTTTCGGTTTGCAGCTGCGACTACAACCGTAATGCGCCAATAACATGCGAGACTCTGCCGGAAGTTAAGTTAGGTTCCGTTTCGATCTGTACTGTCGTGCGCGAGCCAACGGGAACATCGAAAAGCTGAGTATTGCTCGGTCAAAGGGCCTGAGTTACACCCGGTCTCATTCCGAACCCGGAAACAGAGCCTCCTAATCATTAGGCGCACTACTTACTTTTTTCTATATTATGTTCATAAAAATAATCTCTTATCAATATCTATTTTCCCCCTTCACATCTTGATTTCAATAAATGAAAACATTTATGTTTTATTGTTAGTAAAATTGAAGTACTTTTAATCTCCATCACAATAATAGTTATTTCAAGATCGATTTCAACTCTTGTGGCAATAAAGGGAAAATATTTGCCCCCCAGATCTTGTAAAATTGACTCCTAAATATTTTGTGTGTTTTATACCTGAACGGAGGTATTAAATGGTATTCTCAACGATCGCTCAAAGTTATTTCGATGAATTCCCATTTCGACGTCGCGCTCGTCGGAAACCATCTTCAGGATATTTTTTCCTTTCCCATGCTCACTCTGACCATACATCAGGTATTAAATCGAGTTTAACTGATCCTGATGCCACAATAGTTTGTTCTAAGGAGACAGAAGCAGTCATAAGGGTAATTTACGATATTCCCCCAGAAAAATGTCTTGTTATTAAACCTAATCAATCTTTAGACTTCGACAAATTTATTGTTCATGCAGTGGATGCCAATCACTGTCTGGGTAGCATAATTTTTGTCATTGAATCAAAAGAAGGATTAAAAGAGGTGTATACAGGTGATTTTAGGCTAGGATCACCAATTTTTGATGAACTCAGTTTGATTAAAGGAGCTAATCATCTCTGGGTTGACTATACTTATGGAAAAGACCCGATATTTCAATTTCCATCCAGAGAAGTATTAATTTCACAAATTATCTCATTCATCCTACAAGATGAAAACTATCCTGAAAGAGATGTATGGATTGCTGCTTATCAGATAGGGAAAGAATTGTTACTTAAAACAATTAGTGAAGCATTGAAAATAAAAATTTGGGCTTCAGATCAGAAAGTTAAAGTCTACAAAGAAATTGGAGGAGAATGGGATATTTTCACTAATGATACAGATTCAGGAGTGTTTGTTGGAAGTCGTCGAACGGTAGAGGGATTATATGGAATTAAAAAACAATATCAAGCGAAAATGTCAGATGCCTTACGAATCTCACCTACTGGTTGGTCAGCACGCTTACAAAAAAAACACTTAGACGTGCATTTTTTTCCTTACTCTGATCATTGCTCGTATTCGGAGGTTCATAAATTCATTGAGTTGGTCACAGCAGAAAGAATCACAAAAATCTGAGGACTCAGAAAAAAGGCATAAAGGTAAATCAAAATCCTCTCAAATTAATAATTAAATATGAATGGAACCTACTTTGAGTGTAATAAATCTTCGAGGCATACGCGGGATCGGCCCTTCGGTTGAAGAAAAACTGAAAGTATATTTTGGAAGTGAAATGGCTGCTCTCACGGCATTACGTGAGTCTAGGATAGCAGAAATATCCTCTATTGAGGGAATTGGCGAAAGGTTTGCCTTGACTTTGTGCCGGAACCTTCATTTTCAGGAAACTGGAGAACAAATACAGAATTTTCTTAAGACAGAAGATGCTGTCTTACTTTACAATCGAGCTATAGATATAATTTCAAAATTTTCTAATACTATTTACTCTAGATCAAAATTGTACTTGTTTTTCCCCTTACCAATTTCAGCTTTAGAAAAAATTAGGGGGAGGCAAGAAATTACCCAACGTGCACAAAAATTAGTCACTTTGATACAAAAGTCTCCTTATTCTTTCAAAGATTACGATGCATTACTCAGAAATCTCTCACCTCTTAAAGAACAAGTTAACCAGCTAGATACAGCATCACGACTCATTGCAACTACTGACAAGCAGATTTATGAAGAGTTAACAGCTAATGAAGTTGGTTATCATTGTGAAATCCTCTTGATTGAGGAATCTGAACAGGTTTCAGAAATCATCTCAGGTTATGATGAAGTTATTTGGATTGGTTCAGATATCTTGATTGAGGAAGGTCTGTCTAACACAATAACAATTTCAGAGAGTCAGCGGAATGATTTAATCCAGATAATCCCAGAAAAAATACTTAGTTTTTTCGCACGTAATAAAAAAGCCCTTGAGTCAATTTCTAGATTGGCTCAATTACTTCAAACAGTCCCCGCATTGGAATTAATTGCGATTCTTGGAGAACTAAACCTTGAAATGCTTATAAAAATGGGCAATGAGCTTGTAAATTTAGATGAATCAGGTGAACCAACACAAAAGTTTAACGAGGAGTATTCACGTCTTTTAAAAGCGGAGCAAACCTTTGAAAATAAATTAAGTGAAGTTTTACTCGTGTTAAATGAAGAACTGGAGCGAAAGCTACAGGATACAACGGTTCACTTAGAAGGAGAAAAGATTCTTGCTCTTCTCAAAGGGATAGCTGAAGAGAATCATAGATATTCAGGAGACAGTGGGAAAACGGAACTACGTGAATACTTGGATGACGAACTGTATTTGTCAATTGAAGAAATAATCACTAGAGCAGAAGAAAAACTCATCAAGGAATTAGATTTAAGAAGTGATGAAATTGACTACATTGTGGGTATTTTTCCAAGAGAATTGAGATATCCAGTTGATCCTGTGGATGATGTTGTCCATCGAGTCAAAAATTATTTGCGGCAAAGACGTGCGATTAAATCCTTTGAATTAAAAGTTACATTAGCTAAATCTCTAAAACAATTTGAGGATATAGCTAAAACGGCATTAAATTATATGTTGGAATTGGATTACCATTTAATGATTGGAAAGTTTGCTCTTTCTTATAATCTGGTTTTACCACGGTTTGTTGAAGAACAGGGTACAGGATTACTTGTAGAAGAAGGTCGGAATCTATTTTTAATTCAACAAGAAAAGAGAGGAGTTTTGAATGTAGAACCTGTATCTTATGCTGTGGGGGAAGTTGGTAAGATTGCTGGTAATGTAGATGGTGAAAGAATTATTCTTCTATCAGGAGCTAATAGTGGAGGAAAAACAACATTAATTGTATCAATCGCAGTGATGGTAATTCTTGGGCAAATGGGCCTTCCCATTCCATGTAAAAGAGCATCCTTAGGGGGTTTCAAGGAATTACATTATTATCGTAAAGCCTCGGGACAAATGGATGCTGGTGCTTTTGAAACTACACTCCAAACATTGTCACAAATGATTATGAGTCCTCATTCGAGATTGGTGTTAGCTGACGAAATGGAGAGTATGTCAGAACCAGGTGCGTCAGCTCGGGTAATTGCAGCATTTCTAGACCTGTTAGGCCGATCCCCTGATTGTGTAGGAGTATTTGTGACTCATCTAGCACAACTGATAGCCAAGTACAGTAAAGAAAAACTACGAATTGATGGGATTGAAGCACAAGGACTTTCAGCAGATTTAGAACTTATTGTGAACAGAACTCCAATTTACTATCAATATGCAAAATCAACTCCGGAATTGATTGTTCGTAGATTACAACAAGTTTCAAAAGGTAAAGAAAAGGACATATATTCTTACATTTTAGAGGCTTTTAATTCTCAAAAATGATCTTTATATTGCAAACATTGCTAATGGGCCGGGACGTTGAGACACAAGTGACTTAAATTCAGCCTCACACATCTTAAGATAATAGATTCATGGTATTGAGCTATCTTGCAGATCCGACACATGATTTCAAAACCTGCAATTGGGAAATTGTTTAATCAAGATTGTATCGGCACAAGTAAGTCTGGAATCTGGCTCCTTGATGGTATATCTGAAGTAAGAGCTTTGTCTATGAATAATAGAGAAAATGCTGTTGTTTGGTTTGTAAACAAAATCAATGAATATCTTCTGCAAAACCTTGATCAAAAAGATCTCCCCTTAACTGAAATTTTGACTTGTGCAATTATAGACATAAGAGAGGGGATCGAATCACTTATTTCTGCTGATATTGATTCATTACATTACTATGAACAACCTTCTACTTCTATAATAATCGCTCGCAATATCCAGGATAAGGAGCTTGAGATTTTTTCCTTAGGAGACTGTTTGGCATATCTTCGTACATTGAACCAAGAGATTTTGGTTCAAAACTATGAATTAAGAAGAATCGAAGAGCATTTTCGTAATAAAATGCTTTTAAAGAAGGAAAAATATCCCGAAATGACTCACACAGATTTTTTAAATGAAATAAATATATTTGACCGATTAAAACAGCTTCGAGCTGACCTTACTCAAAATAATCAGTATCATATCCTTAATCTGGACCCTGCTATGATTAGTAAAGGTCAAGAATCTTTTTTTCCTTCTATTAACTCAGTTACTTTAATGAGCGATGGATTTTCGCGCATAATTGACATTTATCATCTCTTTGAAAATTATAATGACCTTATTTTAAATTTAGAAGAGCAAGGGGTTAAGAAAATATACGAAAAAATGCGAGATATTGAGCATCATGACCTTAATGCGCAGAAATACCCCCGATTATTTGTTTCTGATGATGCTTCGTTGATTCTTGCTTCCCTTGAGTGATCTTCAACGTAATTCGAGTTACTCAAATTTTTGAAATTATAAATGACTTCTGGAATCTTATGTAGAGGTCTCTAAGACTAAGTTGAGTAAAATGAATGAGGATTCACCTGAGATTCGTCATTATAAAAAGATTTTAACACGTCTTGACAAATCATTCGAGAAAAAAGTTGAAAATTTTCTATCAAATGAAAATATTGAGTTTAAGGGAAAGAATTGGCTATATAAGACAATTCACAATAATACTAATTGGGATTTTGTCTACTACTTCCCTAAACTTTCTATAAATTATCCTATCTAGTTATATTAAATTTGAAAGTAGGAGAAATAATATTTATGGCACAATCAAAAGCAAATATCCCAAAAGCAATATTTCAGGCACAAAAACTGGTTCAGGATGCACGATCGTATGACCATCAGGATCAATACCAGAAAGCAATTGCCTATTATATGCAAGCAACCAAATTTTTCATAGTATTGCTAAAACGATATCCTCAGATACCCTTTCACAAGCAATATGCTCAGGAGGTTCGACTGTGTCTGCAACGGGTACAGCAACTAAAACCATGTTTAATGAATTCGACAAAATCTACCATTCATCCCAAAACAGGAAATCTCAAATCGAAAGATGATCAAGAATATGCTGAGTTACGCGAACGTATCCTTAGATGTCGGATCACTCCTAATCCTAATCTCTCATGGGATGATATAATTGGTCTCGAAGAGGTCATCCACCAGATTCAGGAAACAGTCTTAGTCCCTCTTCAGCATCCTGAAATCTGGGAGAGTGGTATCAAACCATCCAGATCAATTCTCTTGTTTGGGCCGCCTGGATGTGGGAAAACATACTTAATTCGGGTACTAGCGGCAGAAATTGCCCCTATACCTATCTTCAGTCCTCCAGCTGGGATTCTATTATCAAAATGGCATGGGGAAAGCCAGAAAATGATTCGGGCGTTGTATGAAACCGCTTGGGAATACGCTCCCTCGATCATTTTCATTGATGAATTTGATGGCATCTTTGGATCAACCAACAATTCCCGAAGAAAAAATGGGGATTCAGAGGCATCTAGAATAACCATTCAGATCCAAAAGGAGCTCCAACAGTTTATGGATGGATTGTACACCCCTTCGAGGAATAAAACGGTGACCATTGTCGCCACAAACTTCCCCCAGCGGTTACAACTTGCTCAATTACGTTGTTTCGATAGGATTCTGTATATTCCACCTCCCTCTCCTTCAGCGATTGTCAAGATACTTCAGCATTACTTTCGAAAAGTACCTAATAATCTTGACGGCAATCTTCAATGGTTAGCACATCATGTAGTAAATAGGTATACCCCTGATGAAATACAAAAAATTTGTACTGAGGCCTATTATCAGGCACTTAATAGGTCAGACAAGACTAAGATTCCCACACAAGTAACTTTGGAGGACGTTGCGTATTGTAAGGCAAGATTAAAACCTTTACTTCGATTTAAAGAAACTATGGGGGTGAGTACCATATTGTTTCGGATATGGAATGAGACCTTTGGGAGACCGCCAATTGAATATCCTATGCAGCCTTGGGAAGAAAAGGATGTAAACCCCACTTTGCTGCTTAATCTGCGAAAA
The DNA here is from genome assembly GCA_029856365.1 of Candidatus Hodarchaeota archaeon. GTDB lineage: Archaea > Asgardarchaeota > Heimdallarchaeia > Hodarchaeales > Hodarchaeaceae > Hodarchaeum. Next base: position 29,245 of record JAHQWW010000005.1, on the reverse strand, counting down.
GCCCAAGAAACTCGCTAGGGGGAAGGGGGAATGTTTACCTAGGAAGATCACGATGTTATTCTTGCTCAACAAGAAGAAGAAAAGATAGAAGAAGAGGTGGAAGATAATGAAGAAGAAACTGACCTTGAAGAGGATCCTTCAGAGATTGATATTGATGAGGTGGCTCCAAGAATAGAAGTGGAGGAGCTGCTGGCAGAGCATGAAATGCTTGAGCAGGAGCTCGAGGAATTTTTGCCTCCTGATACTATTCTTACTTTTGAAGAGGAAGGAACGGAAGTAGAAGACTTTGATGAGGACATTGATGAAAATTCAGGGGATACTATAAATATAGGCCTAAGATATATTGGTTCTAGAGGCAAAAGTTGAGGTTCAAGAGGCGGAAGACGAGGAGCTAGAGACTTATGAACTCATAGAAACGGAACAGGAAATCCAATACGAAGAGCCAGAGTCGTTAGACCAACAAGAAGTGGACATAAGTCTCGAGAATGACATTTGCGGAGAGGTTGAGGAAGATTCATCAATTTTAGAGGAAAATCAGGAAATTGAGTTTTCCAGCATCAATCAAGCTATAGAGGAACTGCCCATTGAAGTCGAAGAAGCTGAATTAGAAATACATCAATTGGAAGAAGAGCCAGAAGAAGAGCTGATAACAGAACAGGTCAACGTTATTGAAGATGAAGGGATCGAGGAATTTGAGGTGATAAAACATCAAAAAGAAAGTCAGATAGAAGAAAACGATAATCTTGGTGGTACAGATTGGGAATATGAAGAATCAGAGGCGCAAGACCATCATAATCTGGAAACATTGGTCAAAAATGCCTCAGATTCTCCAATTGAAGCTACTGATTACGAGGAAACAACATTTGATCAGGAATTTGATGAAATTGCAGTTACTGAATTTAAATATCAAGTTGAGGAAGATAAGATTGAGGAACTAGAAGAGCTAAAGGAAACATTCGAACTAAATGAGATAACAGAACAACCTGAAACTGTTGAAATTACAGATGATGTGCAACTAGAAGATGAAATACAGTCTCAACAATCCATCGTATCATCAGAAGAAGTAGATTCATTAAGTGAGATGATTGATATTGAGAATACCTCAATTCAACTTTCATTTGATATATCCAATCAATCTATGGAAATAAATTACGCAGAGGATGTTCATCAACAGCAATCTTTTGGTTTGTCGTTCAATGATCAAAATACTCATCGTTTTTCACTTAATTTACTCGATACAGAAATCAGTACCTTAGAGAAAATGTTGGAAGAAGTTGAATCAGCACGTTTGTTAACACAATTTCATCCTCAAATAGAAGATGATGTAAAACAATCTCTTGAGGTTCAGACTTCTCAAACTATTCATGAACATGATAGCTCACTGGAGCTCATATCTCAAGGCCCCACTCTTCCTGAACCACCCCCTTATGATTTTCAAGCCGAATTAGACGAGCTGGAGGAAGAACAAGAGAATTTATCAAAGGGATCACTTCTACGATCGCTGGGAAAGGCACAGCAGATCCAACTGGCTGCCAACATTAATCTGGTAAAGCAAAAAATAAAGGCTGATAATGTTCAGTCTGTTAAAGACATTCAGAAAGCTATTTCTAAAGAGAAGATTTCAAAGAGAGTAAATAAACCTCTGAAAATAAATCAGCAACCTTTGGATAGTTTTACTTATCCTAAGACGACTAAACACACAGAAGATGAACCAGTAGTACTGAAATCCCTTGAACAACGTATCTTACAATTTAACCTCAGAATGAGGTTCAACGAGTACTTTAAACAGCCTACTCCTGATGATTTTATTACAACATTTCAAGAACTCTATGATGAAGGAGTCTCAAAAGGAAAAACCTTTGTAAGGAACACAGATACTGATTATTTTTATCTAGAAGATTATACAAAGCTTGCAAACGATATAAAACTCCATTCAGTATTATTTGATCCCAATGCTCCTAGTCGTGTTCCTTTAGACCAACCATTAATTTCTTTAGTTGGTGGAGGAGCACGAAATACAGTAGGCTTGAAAGACAAACTTCAGTTTTTACAATCAGGTAAGGCACTCAAGGGTACATACTTTTTTATTAAAGGTGAAAACTTCGGAGGAAAATACAGTTGGACATCTCTTCTTCGAACTCCAAAATCTACAAATAAAAGAGATCTTTCCAGAATTATTTTTAGTGGTATAAGTGAACCTGTAAAAAATAAAAAAACCATTCGCAAACTCAGAAACATGAATGGTCTTTCTGATAATAAATATAATAGTTTAAACTTTTATAAGTTGAAATATCACTTTGAAGACATCGAAAAAGTCATTATGGCAAAACTTTTCGAAATATATTCAACAGGAACTTTTACAAGAAAAACACGTAATTCTGTGTTGGATAGATTAAAAAAACTTCCCTCCAATTTTACTACAGGTGGAATAACAAATGAAAATTTCGTAGTTTATCATGTCGAAATGCAAGAAGTTCTAAAAAGACTGATGTCTATATATCATAATGATTTATTAAACGTCAAACCCGGAGAATTAGCAAAACAATTTGTGGAAACGATTTTAAATGAAGCAAAACCATTAACAGTTTCTAGAAACGATGGTAACATGATTAATTTATTTAAACATCTAAATAGCTCAAAGTACTCCTTGAATGACAAGAGATTTATTCAAGTAGCAAATAGATCAGAAAAAATAAAGTCAGGAGATCTAAAATGTTGGTACGAAGGATGTCCTGAAGCCTGGATGAATGCTGTTTCAAGATACATCTTTCAAGATCCTGAATTTAGAAAAGCATTAAGCTTTGACCATCAGGAGAACGTTTGTTCTATTCATACTGGACAGGGAAGAATTACAAAGGGGAATGAACCGTCAGGTTTTCCTGATATTACTACGATTGATATGAATGGAGAAGCAATTGATATTGTTTAGGTTAAGCAATTAGGGTATAACAAACCGAGTGAGGCAGCTGATTTATTTAGAGATATTACCAAGACTGTTAGATGGCATAGCTCTCAAGGAATCAAATCTGGATTTAATTCTTTCGTTTTTGAATCATCTGATGTAGGCCGATTGAACCAACTTGAAAATTTTGGTTACAATAACGTCATAATTCTTGGTAGATGGCCCAACATGAAGGAATTAAGTCGTTTTGGAGAAGCAGTGGAGGCAGCACGGATTATAAAGAACGTGGTGAGTACTCCAAGAATATCATCAATGTACCTTTCAAAAACGATCAAAAATACTGAAGAAATTAGTAAAAAACTGAAGAAGAGCTGGAATCTCACATAGGGAGTGAAATTAAAGAGAGTATCTTCGCCCTCTAATGATCTGTTGATTAAAATAAAAGATCAAGCAAACAGAAATACAGACTCAAAAGAATTTTATGTCGCAATGATTCAACTCTTAGGGTCACATTTTGTACAGAATGATTACAACTAATGGGCCGGGACGGATTTGAACCACCGATTCCCGCTGTGTGAGAGCGGAGTCATACCGAGCTAGACCACCGGCCCAGTATGTTTTTATGAGGGTTTTTTGATCAATTTGTAGTTTTGTTTGATTTTGTAACAATTGATAAAAGAATTTTGTCAAATTCTTCATTTAAAGTTTACTACAGATAATTATCTTAGCGGTTCTACTTTAAGGATAAGTTGATTTTCAGCGATTCCGACGACTTTGATTGCCTCATTCTCATTAATTGGCTTATCAGACTGAGCTTTCCAAATTGTACCCCCTAACTTCACCCTGCCCTCCTGGTTGGGAGTGATAACTGAAATTGTTATTCCGTTCATACCAATCATGTGTGTACGTTCTCCCGCTACAGGAATTCTTTGTTGTGATCCACGAACTCTTACCCAAATTAACATAATTAAGATACCTAATAGACCAATACTGTAGGCTAACCCACGAATGGCATCATTCCAAAGTAATATGCCACCTACAACTCCTAAAATTCCTATACCAAGAATTATGGGCAAAAAAGGCGCAATAAAACTCAGATCACCCCCTTGTGTACTAAAAAAAGCAATTATGATGATTAATACGAGTATAATTAAGGGCCAAGTGAATAGCTGTGTTTCTTCGGATTGTGATACAAAATCACTACTCAATGTTAGGACAATTGCCAGAATCATAATTATTGGAAGCCAATTAAACAGCTCAACAACTCCTCCACTTACCAACCACTGTACAAATATAATTATGATAGAACCTAGAAAGATGAGGAATCCAATGTTGTAAATAAATGGTTGGTCTAATAATGATCCAAGAAACATTATAAAAATGCCTATTGGTATTCCTGAAATTGGAACTTGCTGAGGATCGACAGTCATTTTCATTCGTTTTGTTCAGTACATCATAATCCCTTTTAGAGTTTTCCTTAGAAGAACAGTTTTTCTATTCAAAATCTAATTATTTCTGCATTAATAGGTAGATTTCTTAGTTAATCGATAAAATATCACTGTATAAGATATTTTACTGCATTCTTTCTATTGCTATTTGTTGAATTACCAATTACTAAGATCGTTTATCCTAAATTTTTTTTTGATCTTACTGTTATCTGAAGGCAAAACACAAAATTTCTTTCTCAGAAGGAATTTTGATGTTGTACATTAAAAAATATCTCTGGAGAACAAGTGAAATATGCTAGAAATCATGGTTTTCGGCGCTTCTGATTCCGTGGGCAAGTCATGTGTTATGATTTCTGATGGTGATCGTCGTGTCCTCTTAGATGCTGGCATCCAGCTCCACCCTAGGAGAAGTGGCTTACTCTCAACTCCACCTGAAGGTGTAGATGAATTTTGCGAGGAAATTTTGTCTGTATTACTTTCTCATGCACATATTGATCATTCTGCTTATGTTCCAGCTCTTTTTCGGGCTGGGTACCAAGAACAGGTGCATATGACCTTACCTACAAAAGATATCGTTGATATACTCTGGAAAGATCACCTAAAAATTGAGGGTCCACATCATTATGGTATCCCTCATATACATTCAGCCCTCGCGAAAACTGAAACACATGAATATCAACGAAGATTTCGGATTGGACCTGGGATCTCAGCTGAATTTCTTGATGCTAGCCACATTTTAGGAAGTGCAGCTATCCTTCTTGACTGGGAAGGGACACGAATACTATATACAGGGGACTTCAATGATGCAAAAACTCCTTACCATGATCCAATTGTTTATCCTGATCCTGATGACCCTATTGATGTGTTAATAACTGAAACAACGAATGCAAATCGGAATATAAGCAGTAGTAGAAAATTAGCTACATCAGATCTAACAAAATCGTTGTTAAAGTGTTATTCTCGCGGTGGAAAAGCAATTATTCCATCATTTGCGTTGGGAAGAAGCCAAGAAATTCAAGCGTACTTAACTAGCGATTTTGATTCTTTTCTTCACAAATTCCCCCTTTATATTGATGGAATGATCTTGGATATGAATTCAATTTATCAAAAATATCTGAATGAAAAGTGGGTTTCACCACGTATTCTCATTGAGTTAAAGGAAAGAGGTTATAGAACTCCTTTTGAACACGAGGGGCTTAAAACGGTCGATGAAGTTTCACACACAGGAAAGAGAGGAAAAAAACGCGAAAAATTAGTGTCACAAGAAAAAGTAAGTATAATTTTAACAACTTCCGGGATGCTTGAGGGAGGGCCAGTTTATGATTATCTTCGATTTGGAGGAAGTAATCCTCTTAATGGCCTGTATATTGTAGGATATCAGGTCGAAGGGACTGTTGGGTCGGATATCATATCTGGCGAAAAAAATCTATCATTAGATAATGGATTTGGAGAAGTTTTTGACGTACATTTGGCGTTAGAAGTCAAAAAATTTGGGTTTTCAGGCCACTCTTCATTAGAAGGCCTTATCCAAATGGTTCGTTATAGTTCCCCCTCTTTTGTTTATGCAATCCATGGAGAACCTGAAGCGCAACATAAGTATTCACAAGCTCTCGAAACTATTGGCCACAGAGCGATAACATTATCAGAATATGAAGCTCTTCCTGATTATCCATGAAGATTAATGGCTTATATAGTCCTAAAACTCAAGTAGTAAGGTTTCTCGTTAGATGGGGCTCCTTTGCGGCAAAAATAAAGTTATGTTGTAGAAATTAGTACAAATTTCCCAGATTTTTAATGTTCAAATCACTTAAACCAGAGAATATCTTTATTAGATTGCAGAAAAAGGGGAATTTATGGTGCAAATAAAAACAGTGGTAATTTATAACCCTGTTTATTGTCGAATAATGCAAATTCTCAAAGAAGATCCTAAAATTGAAAGTGTTGGTCTTAGTTTTGGAATCTACGAGGAAGATAAAATTATAATAAGAAATTTCGTATCGGTAGCAAATTTAGACAATTCAACTGTTAGTTTTTCATTAGATTACGAAGTATTGTACAAAGAGATTCAATACCATGAAGAAAAGGGAGAAGTACTTGTAGGGATATTTCATAGTCATCCTGAAGAAGCTAGACTCTATCCCTCGCAAAAAGATCATCATTTTATGCGTTATTGGCCTTACCCATATTTGTGGTTAATTGGTAGTATTGGAGGAGGAGAATCTACACCAAGGTTAGCAATTTTCACGCTTTTAAACGAGAAGATAATAGAAATTCCCTATTTGATTGTAAATACAACATAATAGTTTTGGACAATTCTAGGAAAAAACACCAGGAATGGGGATCTGACATTTATCACATTTTCCATCAGAAATACCTTGAATCGATGTGGAGAACCCCGTTCGGTGAATTAAAAGATGATTACATTGATGACAATAAGTATCATTTCCTTTATGGCTCCATACGTTTCCTAAATAGACGTAATTCAGACCAATATCCTTTGCAACATGATATGCAGCTTCTAACGTTTCAATGGGTGTGAGAGGTAAGTTACGAAGCTTATGGTCTGGATGGAAACGAGAAAAATGTAAAGGTATATTGGGACCAAGATTGTTCAAGATCCATTCACACATTTCTCTGATCATATCCATAGAGTCATTCTTCGTTGGAATTACTAAGTTTGTAATCTCTAAGTGAACCCCTAGTTTGTGAAATATTTCACAGGTTTTTAATACTGGTTTCCAAGAAGGCGAACTGCAAATTTCCTTATAAAAATCAGATGAAAACCCTTTCACATCAATATTTGCCGCGTCGATTAATTTACCCAATTTTTCAGCTAGTTTCCTCGTAATATAACCATTGTCAACAACAACCATCTTCAAATTGTGTCTATGGGCAATTTCTGCAATATCTCGAACATATTCAAAAGCTATCATTGGTTCATTGTACGTTGAGGCTATAGACGGAAAATTTCTCTTGAGAGCTTCTTGTACCAGCTTCTCGGGCATCATTTTTTTTAGGTTGGAAATATCACGTGCCCAAGATATTGTATAGTTCTGACAATGGAGACAACCCATGTTACATCCATGAGAACCTATAGATAAGATATCCGTTCCTGGAAGAAAATGATACAATGGCTTTTTTTCAATGGGATCACTAGCTATCGATGAAATTAAGCCGTAAGTACGGGGGATAATTCTTCCGTCCTTGTTAATCCGTGCTCCACACCAACCAATTTCGTTATCTGAAAGTTGACAATGTCTGGGGCAGGCTAAACACTGTATTTTTCCCGATTTCAGGACTCTATAAAATGACCATTCTTTCTTCTTCGTTGATTCTTTTACCAAATGGAATATATCCCTCTAGGCTTGTTATCGGATGGAAATAATATCGTTTGATTCATCATAGTTAAGTAAACCTTTTTCAGCCATACGTCCAAGAGTACGAGTAATTATTACTGGAGATATATGGCCTTCAAGAGCTTTTTTCAATTCATCTTTCGATGTTTGACCTAACTTCATCGTTGCTGCAAGTATATCTACTTCAGGAATATCTTCTGCTGATTCCTCAAGAAGAAACGAGATTATTGCATTATCAGCTTTCAGGGTTTCAAGTTCCTTCCTTAGCTCTGCATTTTCAGCCTCTTTTACCTTAATATCAGTTTTTAACTTCAATTCAAGCTCTTGATTTGTTTTCATCAATGTTGCGATTTTTTCTCTTTTTTGAGAGATTTCAGATTTTAAGTTACAAATTTCATCATTAGTAGTTTTGAGAGTTTCAATCATTTGATTTTTCTCGGTTTGGATTTCTTCCAACCGATTTTTTTTTGCTTGTAGTTCTCCTGCTTTATTCGCGTGTTTCCTAACCAGATCTTCCTTCAAATTTGCTTGATTATTTATTTCATCTTGAAGGGAAGAAATTTTTGCTTCTTGTTCAGTAATCTGAGTATCCACCGCTTGCTTCTCTTTAATAAGAGTTTCGAGATAATCTCTTGATCCCCGTAAGTCTTGAACTCGAGTGAAAACTAATTGTTTTGTTTCATCTCCTAATCTGTTTAGAGATTCTTCACTCCTGATGAATTTTTCTCTTAAAGTATCTGTATCCATGATTAAACCTCCTTATCAAAGAGATCTATCTTTGTCAAGAGCGTGACACTCTCTGTGGACTCATTGAAATCTAGGACTTTTCGAGCTTTTAATAAATTTAATACAGATTTTAACGCGTTGAAATCCATCCCCAGTGCAGATCGAATCTCTGTAAGTTTAGAGTGCGGACTTGGCTTTTTAGCTAAGAATTTTATCAGTCCTACCTCAGGACTTTGGATATAATCTTTGGAACATAATACTCGAATTGCTTGAAATCTATTTGCAAGTAAATCCTTTTCAGTTTTCAGTCGATCATACTGTTGGTTAATAGTGTTCATGCGGGCTTCAAATTTAGGTTTCAATTCATTGTGAGTGCTTTCTAGTGAGGCAAGCTCTACATCTAATGAACGAAGAGTAGTTATATGATTCGTTTTCTCAGAGTCAAGAATTCCTAACTTATTTTTATCTGCCGACAAATCAGACTGAAATTGAGTTGCTTGGGTATTTATTGTATCAATGTTATTTTGGATTGAGGATATTTCATTTTCAATTTGACCAAGTTCATTACGGAATGTTTGCAGATCATTTGTAAGATCGGAAATTTCACGTGTATAGTCGTTTGAGATGCGTCTTCTTTCATTTATATAATTTCTAAGAGACTCAATATCATTTACGAGAGATTTTAAATCTTCTCGGATTAATCCAACTCTATTTTGAAATTTATTCACTAATTCCTCTAAACTAAGCTCCAATTTTCGAATTTCTTCGGCAGATTTAGGGATACTCATAAAATTATCTCCAGAAAGTTCTTTAAATATCTAACCAGCATGTAAAGAGTTTTTATTTGACATTCTATGTTAGGATTATTATTATAACAGTAACTAAGAATTTAAACAATGTAATACATATAAAGTATTTTCTACAGACAAGAGTAAAAAGATTTTTCTTACTTCAAATTTAGGTAGGTTTTAGGGAATCAAAGCTTCTCTTCTGTGAATATCTTCTGAAGTTTACGTTATTTTCAGGTATCTATTAGATTAATTGTGAAGATCCAAATCCCAAGTATCTAGTAATAAAAGGGAAGAAATAATTGAAAAAACGATCTCCCAAGATGAAGAATCAAACAAACTAAGAGACGCTCTCTAGATCATATGATTTTTTATAATTTCACGCAATGTGAATTTAAACTATATGGGTATTTTCTATATTATTCGGTTGAATAACCAAAGTTTTTTTTAATGAAAAACTTCTAAATGTTTTTATTCACACGAAGCGAAAGGTTTATGTGATTTTGTACATAAAGCTTTAATTGAATTATTCAAGCAATTTATGGAGTTTAATTAGATGTCAGATCCCACTACTGGTAATAATTATGATGATGATGATGAGGATCGTCATCCTCGACGACGACGTGAAAGCCCATTTGATGAATTTTTTACTAACTTTATGAATCAATTTGGAGGATTTAACTTTGAGAACATCTTTGATCAGATGGATTATTTTCTTGAGGATATTTTTCGACGATTCAATGTTCGGAACCTTATGGACGACAGTTCTAAGTTCCCAGGATTTGTCTGGGGTTTTAGAATGACAAGAGGCCCTGATGGACGTCCCCATGTTGAACGATTCGGTAATAATCCGCGAAAAGTTGGAAGTGGTACGGGTATCAAACCATCGTTTGAAAGGGAACCTTTAGTAGACATAATCGATGATACAGATGTTTTACGTATTATCGCTGAGATCCCAGGAGTTTCAAAGAAAGACATCGATTTGTCTGCTACCGAAAACAGCTTATTGATTCAGGCAGAATCAACTGATAAAAATCGGAAATATTTCAAAGAACTAGATCTCCCTTGTGTTGTTTTACCTGAATCTGCTTCAGCCAAGTTTAAAAATGGTGTTCTTGAAGTTGAATTGAAGAAGAACACATCTGTAGATCAAACTGGAATGAAAGTACAGGTCGATTAAATTTCGCTGAACCCTCTTTGGAGACCCGATTTATTAATGAAATCCATTGAAATCCGTTTAAAAGTTAAAGAAGCACATTACCGTGATGTTGGTCGTGGAATAGCTCGGATCTCAAAAGCACATATGAAAGAATTAAAGCTATTATCTGGTGATGTGCTTTTAATAGAGGGATCCATGGGGAAAAAAACAACTGCAATTGTTTGGCCTACTTATAGTACTGAAGAAAAAGATTCAGCGATATCAATTGATGCGACAACCCGATCAAATGCAGGAGTTCGCTTGGATGAGTTAGTTAGTATTCGAAAAGCAACCACGGCTGCAGCAGAGAAAGTTGTTTTCTCTCCCACGACAGGAAATATCTTGAAGGGTTTAGAAGGATATTTACACCGCGAACTTCAAGGGAGAACTTTTTCTCTAGATGATAAAATTCGTTTAGAATACATGGGTAATCTTTTTGAGTATAATGTTGTAAATATCATACCAAAACAAGATTCTGTTTTCATAGATCAAAGTACGGTCATTGAAATTACTTCCACCTCTATCATTTCTGATGAAGCATCTCCAGACTACAAACTTATACCAAAAATAGCTTATGAAGATATTGGAGGATTGGATGATACAATTCAACGGTTAAGAGAAATGGTCGAGCTCCCCATGCGATATCCTGAATTATTTGAACGTTTGGGAGTAGAACCACCAAAAGGTGTTCTTCTTTATGGTCCTCCTGGTACTGGTAAGACTCTATTAGCAAAAGCAGTGGCAAATGAAACTGAATCACATTTTATCGATGTTTCTGGCCCTGAAGTTATGTCAGTTTACCATGGAGGGAGCGAAAAAAGAATTCGCGAAATATTCAAAGAAGCAGAAGAAAAATCTCCTAGCATATTGTTCATTGATGAAATTGATAGCATCTCACCTAAACGTGATGAGAAGACCTCGGGAGAAATGGAACGAAGAGTTGTGGCACAACTGTTGGCCTTGATGGATGGTTTAGAGAGTCGCGGTGAAATAATCGTTATTGGCGCCACCAATCGTCCTAATGCAATCGATCCAGCTTTACGCCGCCCTGGTCGTTTTGATCGTGAAATTGAAATCGGGATTCCTAATAAAAATGGTCGTCTGTCCATATTGGAGATTCATACACGATCTATGCCTCTAGCTGACACAGTTAACCTAGAATACCTTGCAACTCGAACTCATGGCTTTGTAGGAGCAGATTTATTATCACTCACTAAGGAAGCTGGAATGCGTGCAATTAGACGTGTTTTTCCTAAAATTGTTTGGGGAGAAGAAATTTCGCTGGACATTATTAATCAAATATCAGTACAACCAGAGGATTTTGAAGTTGCTTTAGCAGAAGTCAAACCCAGTGCGCTTAGAGAAGTTTTTGTTGAAATTCCCTCTGTTTCATGGGATCAAGTTGGAGGGTTGGATGAAATAAAGCACGAGCTAAGAGAAATCATTGAATGGCCTTCAAAATACCCAACAATATTTGACTATCTAGACGCTGATATTCCTCGGGGAATTTTATTAACAGGGCCTCCTGGAACTGGGAAGACTCTACTAGTTCGAGCTATAGCTAATGAATCATCAAAAAATTTTATTTATGTGAAAGGCTCAGAAATTCACTCAAAATGGGTTGGGGAAAGTGAGAAGGCGATACAGGAGACATTTCGAAAAGCTCGTATAAGTGCACCATGTATTGTGTTTTTTGACGAGATGGATGCATTAGTTCCATCACGAAAGGCTGGATTTTCTGATGCAGGGGTTACGGATCGGATTGTGACAACTTTTTTGACTGAAATGGATGGATTAGTAGAATTAGCTGATGTTATTGTTATTGCTGCTTCCAATCGTCCTGATATCCTCGACCCTGCATTATTAAGACCTGGAAGATTTGAACGAATCATCGAACTACCATTGCCAGATGAGAAAGCCAGAGAGGAGATCTTAAAAGTCCATACTAGGAATAAGCCCCTATCCTCCGAAATCTCACTATCTGACATTGCTAAACAGGCCGAAGGTTTCAGTGGAGCAGATCTTAAAGGGGTCATTAGTCGTGCGACTTTCATCGCAATAAATCAATTCCTTGAAAGTCATCAGGAAGATCTAGAAGATATGAATCAATCAGAGAGAAAAAAATTAGTTGAAAATAATCGACCTGAAATAAAATTATCTAATATAATTGAAGCCCTGAATTACTTCATGCACTAGGAAGTATGTCATTGAATCTAGAGAATTTGACTGGAGAGATCGAGGAGTGGCTTGAGAAAGCTGATGAGGAAGAAAATCTTAAATTTATAAAACAGAAAGATTCGGAATCTGGATTTTTTAAGAACACAGTCGCGATCGAATTACTGGGTTATTTCGGGTCTGTGGATAGAATGATTGCGAAAGAAGTCCAGAAATTTAGTCAAAAAAAGAAAAAACTTGCTGGATTCTTTTCTAGCTATTTTAATGAAATGGTTCAATTGTATTCTGATGAAATTTTGCTTCCTATCACCCTTCTTCATTCGCAAATTGGGTCTCAAGACTTCATTATTACCACGGGGAGTTTTGCCATACCTGATGTGATTAGTTACCAGTTAGCGGAAGAATTATATGATTTTTACAAAAAACATAAGGTTTCAAAGATCCTTTTAATCGATGGGGTATACAATTATCAACGCCAAATTGATAAAAAGCCTCAAGTTCATAGAATATCTACATCAGAGTCAAAAATCAAAGTGATAAATGAAAAAAAAGCAGATTTTACTTTAATGGGCCAAATAGCTAGTTCATTCTTGACATATTGGAGTCATGATGATAATATTCCTATTGAAATTCTAGTTGTAGACGCTTTTTCTGAATACGATCCAGTATCCTCCCTGGAATTACTGAAGGTTTTAACCGAAGAATGGGGAATAGAGGGCGATTTTGGAGAATTAAGAAGAAAATCACAAGAATTTATCCAATCATATATGAAATCGAGGGAAGAAATTAAACTCGAAAGACAGAAAGATGTCGTTGATCCACGATTTTTTACCTAGGATGTAGAATGAGTTGAGTAGAGACCCCCTAAGCGAAATTGAATTGATCCTGAAGATCCTTTCTTATCAGATTGAGAATAAAAACATTTCAGCGATGAAAGAGATAGATGAAACCCTCCACTTACTAGCAAATCAGACCCGAAGACGGATGTTGTTCGAATTGGCAGCGGGAGAAGGATTTGTAAATGAGTTAGTGAAAAGACTAGATGATCACCCCCAGTCAATCATTAGACATTTGGAGGTATTAAAGAAGCATAACCTAGTTATTGGCAAAGAACGTCCAGGGCCAGGAAGAGGAAGACCAAGACTCTACTACACATTGTTTCCTGAAGTTGCTGAGTTAATTCAGAGAACAGGAAAAGATATGTCTGACTTAAGAAAATCTCACATTTGTAGTTGCTTCCCCCGTCTAAACACCATTAGAAGACGTATTAACGATAGTATTTCTCATTCGGAACAAAGAAAAATTATTTCTGAAGTTAAGAACATACAAAAAGAGCATAAAATGGCTCTTCAAGTATGTAACGAGATTCTCGAGAAAGTAGAAAAGAAAGTTAAAAAAATCGAAGTGAAATGAAAGGAAAGGTCGATAGAAACTGTCCCAGGGCCATATTCAGAGTTATCAAAGAACACTCTTCCTTTTCCAAAACGAGAAAGAGCTTAAGCTTATTTTTCGGGATTTTCTTCAACATTGTATTAAATCAGAGTATGTCAATACTGCTGGATTAATTGTAATCGATGATAAAATATACAAATCATCACTCTTTCGGGATTTAAATCGATTTTTTTCTTCATTGGGTAGTGTCCGTAAGATTTCTTTTGACCAAATTTCCACTGTTATGGGTCAAACAGTTGATTTTCTTTTTATTGATCTTCGGGAAAATTTCGTGCCAAACCAGATAAACATTTTATTAGAAACAGTTCGTGGGGGTGGTGTGATTTTTATTCTTGGGCTCCCTTATTCTGAATGGATTTATTCAGTAAATCAAAAGCATATTTTTCTTAAGAAAGTGCCATCTACAGAAACAAAAAACACAAAATCTATCCTATTAGGCTGGTTTCTTAAAAATATAATTAATAATCCCCAATGTAGAACGAAAGGATCAAACTCCTCTGAAGTAATTACTAGTTTTAATCCAATGCCATATCACATTAATTTAACTTCTCAAATCAAGGACATTCATGTGACTTCTGAACAAAAAAACGTGATAGAGAGCATTGTTGATATATTTTTTGACTCCAAACATCCTAATAGCTGTTCCATTTTGGTAGCCAATAGAGGAAGAGGAAAATCTGCTTCTATTGGTCTATCCATCTCTCAAGTACTCTCCAAGGGAGGTATACATTCATTTAAAGCTGTAATCTCCTCTCCCCATCTAACAAACGTTCAAACATTATTTGAATTCCTTTCAAGAGGGTTAATTTCAGAGAAAGTTAAATTTCGTGAAATGAAACAAGAGCGTTTAGTATCAGGAATCCAAACTTATTCTGGTGCAAAAATAACTTTTATATGGCCAAGTGAGATAAATAAAAATTTGAGAACTGATTTATTTGTAGTTGATGAAGCAGCTGCAATTCCCGTGGAAATTTTAAAGGAAATTTCAAAGATTAAAGCAAAGAAAATCTTTGTTTCAACTATTCATGGTTATGAAGGAGCAGGAAGAGGTTTTCAATATAAATTTCTACCATATTTGCGTGAGCAAAAGAGAATTAAATATACTGAATTCTCTTTAGATCGGCCAATTAGATATCTTCCGGGTGATTTTATAGAAACATTACTAAATAATTCTTTTCTTCTTGATGTTGAACTAAATCCATCTAAAATAGACCATCAAACCCTTGATAGAGAGTCTATTGGACTTGAGTTATACAAAGATTCAGAATATTTGTTTTCGGAGCAAGGATTGCCATATCTCAAGCAGCTATTTGGACTCTTAATTTATGCACATTATCGGAACCAACCAAACGACCTTTTAGTGTTAGCTGACTCTGGAAAGCATTTTTTAACTGGGGTTTATGGAAAAGACATCAAAAAAAACAAATTCTTACTTGTTTCCAGTCAACTTGCAAAGGAAGGGGAGATGAGTGAGCAAGAGATTCTTAATGTGGCTTCTGGTAAATTTATCAAGGGAAACATTATATCCACTATCGCCATACGCCACTTTTCTGAGGAATTTGCAAAGTTATGTGGTTTAAGGATAGTTAGAATAGCTACTCATCCAAGTTTAATAAATAAAGGGTTTGGACGATTAGCAATAGAGCTACAAAAGCAATTATTCTCGTCATATGATTGGATTGGGGTAAGTTACGGTGCAACAGTTAAATTAATGAAATTTTGGAGGAAATTTAATTTTAAATCTGTCCACATTCGGCCAATAAAGACACCAGAAACCGGTGAGTGGAACATTGTTGTAGTTCACCCATTGTCACCCCCTGCAGCCATTATTGTTAATCAGGCTTCTTCTGATTTTCTTTTACAGTTCTTAGCTTTACTTAAACAATCATTACATTCAATGATACCAGAATTAGTTATACAAATTCTTAAGAGTTGTAGTCTTATTCCTGATTACAAGCCCAAGATTACCTCTAGCGGATTATTTCGGCTGAAGAGTTATATGAAAGGAAACGTTAACTTTTTACTTGCAGTTGATGTTATATATGAATTAACAACCAAATATTTTGTCTCACCAAAAACACTCAAACTTAGCTCAAGTCAAGAAGCATTATTAATTACACGTATTCTACAGGGAAGAACATGGGGTCAAACGTTAGGTAGAACAGGTTTGAACTGGAAAACAGCAAACAGTCTGCTAGAGAAGGCTGTTGTTAAAATTGCCCAAGATTATATATGAAAAAGGACTTGTACAGAGAATAAAGAAAAGTAAAACACTATCTATCAAGAAATGTATCTAGAGGGAATAGTCTCGTGGTAGCTTTTTCTGATAAGGAAATTTCTGGCTTTTCTGGAAGTGTGAAATTATTACTGAAGGTGTACGCGCGGTGCTTGTCAATTTGTATGGCACTACAAACAAGACTCAGTGAACAATCCCCTTGAGGATGATAATTATTGTTACACAACAATAGACTTCCTTTATCACAATGACAAATTTTGTTTGAAATCGATAATGTGTCACTGCTATTGATGGGTTTGGAAAGTTGATTGAAGAATGATTGCCATATGGACATAAGAATCTACCCGGTCTACTTTTTGGTGATTATCAATAATAAGCTGACAAAAAGAATGGAATCGTATTGGTTTTAATGAAAAGATGTTATCCAGATAGTAAGATCTATCATATTTGTTTAAAGTTGGCAAAATTGATTTTTCTGTAAATGGTATTTTTTTGCTAGTTTCAAAAAAAAACCTAAAGTCTCTGAAAATAATTCGAAAAAAAACTCCACTGAATGAAATATATGAGAAGAATCCTCACAAGATCCATTTTTTGTAGAACTGTAGTAAAAAATGAAAGCAAAAAATCGATTCTAGAGAATTAATCACATCCTATAAAGGCGCTACCATTAATCTGATGTGAAGGGTGCTTATAACATTCTGAAAAGAGTACTTCTGAACGCCGTTAGAGCTGACAGGATAGATGTTACCGGATTACATCCAACACGATGGAGTTTAGCTGCTGTAACAAGCTAGTTGAAGATTTCTTTTTATTAAAATTAAATACTCTTTTATCCTTTATTATAACCTTCCTAAAACGAAATATTATTTACAGGGGACATCTGTGGAAAAAGTGATTAATAAGACTCAGTATCTATAAATTACCAAAAAAACCTCTAGTCTCGATTACAACCCTCTAGATGATAATTATGAACGGAGAAAGCATTTTTTTAATCGTTATTGTGTTAATTATTATATTCATAATTATTATCACTTCACGGAAAGGTTCTGAAAAGTATGTTAAAAAAGCGCATGAATTAGAACAACAAGGGAGACATCTTGATGCCCTTGACTATTTTGCACGTGATTCATTAGAACAAGCCGCTAATCTGGTATTACGAACACCTGAAGCATCACAAATTTTGGTTTTACGAAGGTTAGAAAAAAAATTTTCTCCCCAGCAAATCGAAAAAACATTTCTCCGTTTAGCTCGTTCAAACTTGAAGAGAAATGATCCTCATGCTGCTGCCTCTGCCTTTGTATTAGCAAAAAAACCATTTGCAGCTGCAAAAGTCTTTATTGACATTGCTAATCCAGAATATATTCCTGCTGCAGTACAGATTATTGATAAAAATATTTCACTCATTCATAATCGAGATCAAGCCATTCGCAACCTAGCAAGACACGCTTATGACAATAAGAAGTACATGGAAGCAGCTGAACTTCTACGAACAGTTGGAGCAGATGAGGAAGCTAACACAGTTTTAATTGCAGCCGCAACGGAAATGCGAAAACAAGGGTTCGCTGAAGAAGCTGAACGCTATATGACAACAATAAGTAAGCCTTTTGTTGCGATAAACCATTATTTACAGGAGGTTCATGATAATCTACAAGAGGGTAATATCGAAAAAATGCGAAGAGCTCTTACGATTACTAAAGATATTACCGAAAAACTTCCACCTGAGGAAAAAAAACACCTAAAAGAAGACCTTGATCCCCTAATAAAGAAAATAACAGAGTATGATCGTCTTCTTAAGATCTTAGATTCAGCCCGAGATATATTAAGGAAAAAAAATTCAAATCAAGCTATTGCACTATACGATGAGCTACTAGAAAGCCTTGGAGAAGAGGCACCAACTCCTATCTTAGCAGAAGCTGCTTTGGCAAACGAAGAAAAAGATCCTCAATATGCATCCAAGTTATTTCAAAAGGCAGCCCAACAAGCAAAATCACCTCGTGCGGCAGAATCTTTCAAAATGCGAGCTAAAAAATTGGAGGTTATGGCCAAAGGGCGTTTTTCAAAATTAGAAACATCAACAGCAGAAATTTTTCAAGCGGAGGTAGAAGAGTTCTGTAGTGTTTGTCGTATGAAGATAACTGATCCATCAACACTCATTCGATGTCCTGATTGTGGATCTCCAGCCCACTATTCTCATCTTGCTGAGTGGTTGAAGATACGGGGAGTATGTCCAATTTGTAAGAAGAAAGTGAAGATCTTACGACCAAAAAAGGTATCTTTTTAGAAGCAACAATGATACAAAATAAAAAATCAAGATTTTACGCTTTTTTTTCCTCTAAAGAAGCATGAAATTTCTGTGCATATCGCAATCGTTGAAATGCAGAAATATGAGAGAGGAACCCGATAATCAATACAATTAATGCTAGAAATCCAAACTCAAAAAACCACCAGTCTTCAATCCCCATAAAATTTTCATAAATTAATATCTCAATAAGACATCCCATTGATAACAGAGTTAATTTTTCTTTACGTTCAAATATTCCCGTTGTAGAGTCCATATTTAGACCACCACGTTTTTCAGCGGTTGATCTGATATAACTAGCTAATATCATACCTTCAAAACAGAAAAAAACCCATTCTGGATAGACATATCCTCCAGCCATTATTCCAAGTAAAAAGAAAAATTCTGAAACTCGGTCTAATGTTCGGTCAAGTAAAGCACCAAAATGGCCTGCTACCCCTTTTGCTCGTGCTAAGCTACCATCCAACATGTCTAATAGTGATGAACATCCGAGTAGAAGTGTTCCAACGAGTAGTCCCAAACTTTTTCCAACATTGGGGTAGGAACCTGAAGCATATGCAATACAACTGAGAATACTTACACTTACACTCAAAACTGAAATTGTGTTCGGAGAAATCCCCGTTTTCGCAAGAAATCTCCCAAATGGAGCGAAAAATGCTTCATATCGTTTTCTCAGTTTTTTGGGAGGTTGTGACTTCTCCAACGTGGTAACACATTCCATGTTTATACTTTAGAAGTAATCAAAACACTGAAGATATATCAAAGAAATTTTTTTAGAACTAATCATTCAAAGTATCAACAAAGCGCTTTAATCAGATATCTCAATCAAGTCATTAGCTAGTGAGATTTAATTTCTTTTTCAGTTTATAGTTTTTTCTTGAAATACCTGACATAGGAAGAAACTTTGTGAAAATTATTGAAAACCAATTGAAAAAGATCATTGGGGAACAACATAATTCCGTAGGTCTTCTTTACAGTGGGGGACTCGATTCATCAATTATTGCTAAGATTATGACAACATTGATACGCCCATCTTCCATCATCGCTGTTAGTGTTGGATTACAAGACAGTTATGATCTGAATAGTGCAGCTTTTGGAGCCAGAGAGTTAGGAATTAGTTTAAACACGTGTATTCTCACAATGGAGCTTGTATTGGAAGCAATAGAGATTTTAAAGCAAATGAATATTATTTATCATCCAGTTGCTCTAACAATTGCGATTCCGATATTTTTAGGAATGCAAACATTAGCTAAGAACCTTAATGTTAAAATTGTATTTTTAGGCCAAGGAGCTGATGAACTTTTTGGAGGTTACCAAAGATATGTTCATCTCTATAAAAATGAAGGTTTTGAAACACTAAGGAAAGTAATGACTAGTGATCTACATACATTACAGGAGGATCAGATTATTCGAGAACATAAAATGGCTCAATATTTAGGATTGGATCTGATTTATCCATTTTTAGATCCTAGAATCATAAAACGAGCAAATTTTTATCCAATCACAACTCACATCATTTATACGTCCCAGGGAGAAATTATTCGAAAAGCATTATTACGTGAGTTGGCAAAAAAATTAGGTCTATCCGAAAGTATAGCTGATAGGCCAAAAAAGGCCATTCAATATGGATCTGGCACAATAAGATTACTTAAAAGAATAGCTAAATTTAATAACTATCGGAGTATTTCAGATTGGTTTCAAGCGTGTTTTCAGCTAGATGATATCTCTGTAAATCGAATTGAGAAGATTTAACGTCCAAATTTACAATAGGAAATTAATCTGTTCGCTTCAATGCGGTGACAGATTTATCCGACTCTATCTGTACAATTAAATCATCAATCGGATTTATCAAGTGGTATGATCTTTTTGGAAAAGCCTCCAAACAGTCAGAGATCTCCTCTTCAGTATAACGAATTGAAAAGTGAATAGGAATTAGAGCTTTTAAATTAGATAATTTATCTGCTTCTTCAATCAAAGATCTGATATCTGAATGTGAATCAAGATGGAACCCCTCTTCTTTACTAAGATAAGTTGATTCATGTATTAAGATATGACTATCTTTAAAGAACTTGAAGAGTTCTGAATCCACATGAGTGTCACCGGAATAACATAAAATGGTACTAATTTCAAAAAAAATGTCAGAACGGGATATCTCTTGAGTTCCTATCCGAATAGGGCCATTAGATTTTTCAATTCGCTTTAAAGTCTTATTAAACGGGATACCTAATTTTTTAGCTTTCTCGACATTTAATTTTGTTATCTTGAATTCTAGTTTATAGGAATAAGAACCTAAGGTAAAATGGCTATTTTTTACGGCTGATAGAGAATATCCAGAATCTAATGAAATTGTTTCTCCATCATCAATGACAATAATTCGTAAAACAGTTCTAACAGTTTCTCCTACTTCTATTGCTAGTAATCGATAAAAAAATTCGTCATCTGGGAGTATATAATCTATATCTATATTGTTAAACACTTTTTTCATGCGTTGTTGAAAAGGAAGAGTTGAATATTTAGGGAGAATAATAATTAGAGGTTCCTCTGTCCTTTTTTCTTTTTCTAACAACATTATACGATGAATAATATGAGCTACTCCCCCCCAATGATCAAAATGAAGATGAGATAGAATAATATGAGTAATTTTTCCGAATTTTGGCTTTCCTATTGCTGTAAGTCTAGTGTTTATTGATAGATTTGGCAATCTCATCCAGTTTTGTTGAAATTTGCGAAACGCTTGGACTATTTCAGAAGGACACTCAAATAAAAATCGATTGTCGACAAGGAATGAGACCGTTGAAACCTCGGCTGTTGGTACTGTACCTCTTGAGCCTATCAAACCAAGAATCATTCATCATCTACTCACACGTAGATTTTTTAAATAGTAAATTCCTTTTATTGGGGTATCTATTATCCCATTATTAGTTAGATCCAGATTATCCGATTAAATAGGTTGGTAAACATTTTCGGGAAAATATTATTCTTTCTTTCCAAATATTGATCTATGAAATATTTCCAATGCCTTCATATATAAGAGAACACATTCTTATTCTGGCAAAAGTGAATAATAAATGCAAAAATCATTGTTTACAATTAAAGATCTCTGATACTTCGTTACTTTCAAAATGTATGGTTCAGATCTTAATGGCAAATAATAAAATAAGATAATATTGATTAATTCGAATATATTACCTAGAAATTTATCTTGTTCTCCGACGTTCTTTACGTTTTCTTTTTCTTAGGCGTTTCTTTTTCCATTTATTACGCATGGTTACTCACTTTGTTCTTTAGATCCTGTGAAGAATTTCCTCAATCCAAGCTTTGAATTTTGTCTTTGGAATTGCCCCTGAATGTTGGTTTATTCTATTTCCAGCATTAAATATCATAAATGTAGGTACAGAGAAGATTCTGTATTTTGCTGCTGCTTTTGGATTGTAATCAGTGTTTATTTTCACAAAAAGAACCCGATTTACAAATTCATGGCTTAATTCCTCATAAATAGGACCCATGACTTGACAAGGTTTACACCATGCATCAGCAGAAAAGTCTACTATGATTGGTATGGGAGATGATCGAATGATTTCATCAATATTGGCATCAGTTACAATCGTTACACCATCACGATTAACCTTATCAAAAAATGCCACTTTCTCTTGTAAGGAAGCTGCTTTTTTTCTAAGAATTGCTTGAAGTTCAGGATCAGGATCAGTCATTTAATAAAATCATTCTCCTTAGGTGCCGCGAATGACCCAATTTAGTTGTAACATTCCGCTTTACCCGAGAGGAGGAGGTTTTAAAAAGATTTCATCCTCCTTAAAATAGGATTGAAGTATCCTTAAGAGCTTCTACTAAAAATTGTTTGGTGTGGGAATTTTTAATTGCCGAAGTCAAAGAATTGATAAAGATGACTATGCCTAAGTGGTTAAAAATCAACAGACAAGAAATTATGTGGTAATATTAAATTTAAAATAAAAGCATGAATATACCCTTAAAGGTTCCATTTTTTGATTATTATAAATCTAATGTCATAAGACTTTCCTGGAACATAATGAGAAATTTTAGCTCTCTTAATAAGTTAAAAATTCATGACAAACATGCAAAAAAGGAAAATTTACAGAAATAATATTAAAAACTCCTTTTATGCTAATTGACTCAACGGAGGAATCCTTATCACAAAAGTATTAATTGGAATACCGCTATATAATGAACAAGCATACCTTTCAAAGTGTATTAGCTCTCTTTATGTATTTATTAACCAAGAATGCCAAGATTTTGAGATTTCTGTATTATTAGTAGATGATGGAAGCACTGATTGTTCACAAGAAATATATGAAAAACTAGCTAAAACTTATCCATTCAGCTATACACGTCATAGTAGCGGTCCTCTTGGATATGGTAGAACTATTATTACTTTATTTCAAGAATCGAAAAAAAAATATGATGTTCTAATCACTTTCGATGCAGATCTCCAGCATGCTCCTTTCAGCATAAAGGAGATCCTTGAAACATTTGAAACTCAGCAAGGAATTGACCTAGTTTCTACAAGTCGTTATCTTTCATATCGTTTTTGGAATCAGAATACAAATACTCCAGTGGATCGGTATGTTACTAATATGTTGGTCACAAGTACAATCAACAATTGTTTTAATCTTAATCTTACTGACAGTTTTTGTGGATTAAAGGGGTACAAGACTAATAAACTGCCAACCAACCTTGATGAAGTGGGATATGCATTTCCTCTCGTTTTTTGGCATTATGTATCTCAGAATAAACTTACTCTCCAAGAAATTGAGACTCCTATAATATATAGGTTAGATCGTCGGACACGCGGAGAGTGGAAAAATAGAATGAAGGAATATTATTCGAAAATAGAATCACTTGTTTCACCATCTGAGCTCAAACAACTAGTTCAACAAGATTATGAATATGGAATGAAGAAAATGAGTGAGATGATTATTCATTTTAGTAATCGTCAGATAAATATTTACCAAGATTTTATAAAGATTAATTGGCCAAATTAAATCTAATATACTCTCAAAAAAGGGTATATGTGGCTTTTATTAAAACTAAAATATCAAGGGGAAGTTAAAGTCCTATATAAAGAGTCTGAATTCAATCGTATCATCAGAACCAGACAGAAGTTTTTTTGGTAATATACTTTGAATGAATTTTAGAAAAATATAAAGCCGCTGGTGGGACTTGAACCCACGGCCAACAGATATCTTGAGTTTTTCTCTCAATAGAGGATGACTTTACGAGTCTGTCGCTCTACCAACTAAGCCACAGCGGCCTACATAACTACTTCTTTTTTCATGGATTTAACTCTAGCGGTCTGAATTTTATATGCACAGAATTAGAGAGAAGATACATTACAAATAGATTCTAAACTGTTTTGGAAGTTTTTACATTTCATACATATTCTTACTTCTTTGAATGTTTTTGCGCGAGGGAACTTATTTGAGTTATTTTCAAAAGAGGCTACAACCGAATTAAAGCAGAAATAATAGCATTACTCTGTTTATGCACACTTTTCCAAGTGTTTTTTGCTTTATTTTAACAGATTCTTAGCAAAGATGCAGTACTCACAGAAGGAATCAGAGATGGCCGCGATAGAAGTTGGTAGAGTAATTGTGAAGACCGCTGGTCGCGAGGCGTTAATGAAGGCAATTATTGTTGATTTGGTTGACCAAAATTTTGCCCTGATCTCTGGAGCAGGAGTTTCTCCAGTTAAAAGGCGTCGGTGCAATATCAAGCATCTCCGGCCTCTAGATCTAAGCATCTCGATAAAGCGTGGAGCAAAGGACGAAGATATTGCAAAAGCAATTGATAAAGCAAATATTGTGAACGAGATAAAGACTCCACTAAAAATTACTCTTTAATAGGTCATTCTAACGGTTGTGTTTAATAGGCGAGGGTGAAATGGGTACAAACAGCCTCAAAATCTTCGATAAAGTTCCAAATTATTTTACTAACCATAAAGTTGGAAAACCTCCCCAAAATAGAAGTATAGCAGAACTCCTTGATCTGGGGATAATTAATCTCGATAAACCTGCCAATCCTACATCACATGAGGTAACGGCATGGGTCAAGCGTATCTTAGGAATAACTAAAGCTGGGCATGGAGGGACATTAGATCCTGCTGTAACAGGATGTTTACCAATTGCTTTAGGACGAGCAACACGTGCTTTACGTATTTTACTTTCTGCTGGAAAAGTTTACATTTGTATCATGAAATCTCACTTTCCTATATCTAGAGAAGAACTCCTCTCTATTCTTGATAATTTTAAAGGCAAAATATACCAAACACCACCCCTAAGAAGTAACGTTAAACGAAGACTTCGAGTTAGGAAGATTTACGATTTAAAACTGTTAGATCATTGTGACGCCCAACTTTCATTATTAAAGATAACTTGTGAGGCTGGAACCTACATTCGGAAGCTCATTCATGATATTGGTCTTCTATTAGGAACAGGAGCCCACATGCAGGAATTACGTCGCCTAAAAACCGGCCCGTTCTCTGAAGAAACTTGTGTCACACTTCAAGATTTACGTGACGCTTGGTATTATTATAAAATGGAAGGAAATGAAACATTCATCAGAAAAATAATTCAACCAATTGAAATTATTTGTCAAAATCTTCCTAAATTATTCATACGTGATTCTGCAGTTGACGCGATATGTCATGGTGCAGCATTGACACTTCCTGGAGTTGTACGAGTAACTGAAGGTATTGAACCAAATTCTCTTGTAGCAATCCTTACAATGAAAGAAGAACTCGTTGCTTTTGGGCAGAGTACATTATCTACGGAGAAGATTCTAACACTATCAAATGGAATCTGTGCCCGTACTAATACTGTTTTTATGGAAAAGAAAACCTATCCCTCAATGTGGAAGACTTCATAAAGGAGCTGACAAATGAAAATAACAGTTCCAGTATTAAATGAAAATAAAATTAATTTCTTTGAAATTATTTTCATTTTTGATGGGTGATTAGTAATAACGAACTAAGAAGAGTATCAGACACGACGACCACGCCGTCCTCCACGTGCCCTCGTACTATCATGAGGAATGGGTGTTACTTCCTCAATCCTCGTAATCTGTAATCCTGAGCGTGCGATAGCTCTAATCGCAGCCTGAGCACCTGGACCTGGATTACGTGCACCAGAACCTCCAGGAGCACGAACTCTAACAACTATTTTTTGAATTCCTCTTTCTTTTGCAACACGTGCGATTGCATGTCCAACTTTCATTGCTGCGTAGGGTGATGACTGATTTCTATCTGCTCTAACAACTTGCCCTCCTGATGACTTGGCAATTGTCTCTGCACCAGTCATATCAGTAAGAGTAATGATAGTATTGTTGTATGAGCTTAAAATATGAGCAACTGCCATAATAGGGCTTTGATTCCTTTTTGACATATCTTTCACGTTTAGATTATCTTTATTCTTCCGATGAAACACGGCTAGAAGCAGCTGGAGAACTAGACGATGGGACAGTAAGAGCAGGGTGGGTTGGATCGTTATATGAGGAATTAGGTGCATACTTAATATCTTCCTCCTCTCCACGGGTAACGTGATAACTTGGGGAAGTTACCTTCCTTCCACGAATAGCTATATGTCCATGGGTAATCATCTGTCGAGCTTGCCAGGGAGATTTTGCTAGCCCAAGTTCGTGAACAATAGACTGGAGACGTCTTTTGAGGAACTGTTCGGTCGTGAGGGATAAAACTTCATCAATTAAGCCATCTTCATTAGGCATTATACCCATATGATATAGCTTTTTCACTAGAATGAGGCGTTCTTCCTCACGTTGATGTTCAGGAAGAGCTAAAGAGGCTCGGGCTCTAGCTCGAAAATTTCGCAGGATAGTCTGAGCTTTCCAAATCTCTTTTTTATTTCTAAGGCCAAAACTACCAATATACTTCATCTCTTCCTCAATTCGGGTCTTGCTGAAAGGATGCCGAGGTCCCATAAGTTTTTTTCTTAATCTACGCGGATCACCCATCTTTTACCCCTCATTTTTTAATAAATTTCTTTTTTGATACACCAATAGTAGCTCCACCACGACCTGATGTTTTTGTACGTTGTCCACGAACAGGTAGACCTAGATAATGGCGAATTCCTCGATAGGAACGAGTTTTCTTTTCACGTTCAATATCAATTCGAAGCGTATCAATCAAATCAGTACTGATAATATGAATATCCTCACCTGTTACAAGATCTTTTTGCCGATTCAACATCCAAGAAGGTATCCCAAAAGCTAAACAGTTCGTTAAAATATCCTCGATTAATTGAATTTCTTCATCCGTTAAGAAACCACATCGCATTTCGGGGTCAAGATCTGCTTTCTCACAGACTTGGGACGCTAATCGATATCCTACGCCTCTTATTTGTGTGAGTGCATGACTTAATACCCAATCACCACGGCAGTCGGCCCCTGCAATTCTTAATTGATGGTTGTACTCCATACTGAGTTCCTACTTAGTTTTATTAAATGAAAAACTCATTAAATTATTAATGATGGTTAAAACTTAGAGTATTTACATTTTACTCTTGTCAATAGGGAGTTTCGAGGGTCTATATTATCTTTTGTAGTTCTAATCGCTAATACTAATCATAATTAATGGGGGAATAAAAGGTAGTATTCAGTTATATATAAAACGCCGAGGGAGAGATTTGAACTCTCGAGCTCAAAGAGCACATGCTACCTGGAGTAGAGAACGGATTTCTTTCATCAAACTTTCCAGGCATGCTTCCTACCGAACTAGAATACCTCGGCTACTGAACTTGTTTTTCTTTGGATGAAAAAGTACTTAATTGCTATTTAGTATATTTTTGGGCGTGGAGAGTAGTCTCTCGAATATTATTTATGTTTTCTTTTCTAAGCTTTCTACAAATTATCTAATCATGATTTTTCGAAGAAAAATGTTACAAAGTTCCTTAATTGATTGAACAGATAGAAATTCCATTATTCTTACCATGTTTTTTCTTCCACATTAGATATAAGGAAGAATTAAGTCATTTAAAAGATTAAATATGGAATATTAGATGTCTCTATTAGATAGTGTTTGAGACAACAAACCAAATTGTAGGCTTGGAATGAAAAAAACCTATTTTATTGGTGTATAATGACTTTGGGATGTTTCTCAGGTTTCACTAGACTTTTTAAGTGAACTTTTGATATAATGATAATAATTGATTTTTCAGAACTGGTGATAAGGAGATCTAATAGTTGAGAAAAACAGTTGTAAGATCATCAAATATACTTCTCACCTTAGCTGGTATTGGTATATTGACAATAATTCTTGGTATAATTTACTTTTCAGGTGCTGGAGGTATTGAAGGTGAACTTTTTTATGGATTTAATTATGGTATATTGTTAGCTTTTGGTTTTTATTTGGCTTTAATTGGATTTTTTCCTGTCTTAACGTCATTAGATGCAAGTAGTAAAAATACAGTAAAAAAATTCAATCCTCATTTACTCCTTTTAACTGGAATCGGAGTAATTTTCTTGATTTATTCAACTTTAGTTCCCCATACTCTTGCACCATTAACTCCTA
The DNA here is from genome assembly GCA_029856365.1 of Candidatus Hodarchaeota archaeon. Lineage (GTDB taxonomy): Archaea > Asgardarchaeota > Heimdallarchaeia > Hodarchaeales > Hodarchaeaceae > Hodarchaeum. The sequence continues at coordinate 1,109 of JAHQWW010000005.1, read as the reverse complement.
GCCATACATGGTTTGATTATTACATTTTGGGTGCTGTATTAATCATCTTTGGCTTTTCAACGATTCTGTTAGCCACCCGTGATCGCGAAAGGCTATGGAATTTTAAAATAATTCTCTTCCTTATATTTTTTGTTGGAATCCTCCTTGAAATCGCCAGTTTACTAACGTATTTCGAGCTCTTAGAGTTTATTGATATCGAAAAGAGCATGTGGCTCACTTTTTACCTATTTGGAGGCGTAATACTATTCGTTGGAATGATTCCCCTCTTGATAGGCGCCAGTTCGAACTTCCGTGGAATAGTTCATCGTTTACGTTTCATATGGATCCTAATTGCATTAATCGGAATAATCACCTATATTATTCCTACTTTGGCTTTAAATGAAATTCTTCCTTTAACAGTATTCGAGTTTATGAATTACTTTGATTTCTTATTATTTGGTAGTCTCGCTATAGTAGTTGGTCTATTATTAATTTCAGCTTCAAATCAAGCTTATGACTTCATTTACAAGCTCCGTTTCGTATTATTGTTACTTCTTTTTGTAGGAACTATCCAATTAATAATTTCTTTCGTTCTCGTACTTCCCACCTCTGAGTTCATTGATATTCCCCAACTTGAATCCCTTCCTTTAATGACAATATCTGACAATCCAAGCACTTATGGAATGCTAATGCTGGTAGGAATGACTTGGGATGTGTATTATGTCAATGGAATCATTATGACTTTCATTTCTATCATATTTATTTGTTCAATTGTATTTTTCGAGTCTGAGGAAATTAGTGTTGATATTGGAGCACTTATGGCTGTTGAAGATGATAAATTACCTGGTATTGATACCACACCAAGCGAGATGTTAACTTATTTAGAAATTGTAAATAGATCTCAGATAGAGATGATTAAATATTTCAAAGAAGCTGTAAGACAAGACAGATTTCGACCACGAATATATGAAGCAATAACCAAACAATACCAAGACCTCAATAAAATAATAAAAACAAGAATCAACAATTATCGAGAGAAAGCTCCTAGTAGTGCTAAATTTCTATTTGATGCTGCATTAAGTGAAGAACCTACGATACCTCCTTCCGTTCCAGAAGAAAAATTAACCCCA
>JAHQWW010000042.1 GCA_029856365.1 Candidatus Hodarchaeota archaeon | reverse complement strand
AGAAGATTTCTCGTGTAGACGCAAATGAGATCGTTCTTGCCTTATTAAAAACCTATGAAGAGAATATTGAGGATGCTCCCCTCGGCAAGAACTTCCGAGAATGTTATGATGTGCGAAGAATCAAACCATCAGATGATTATATGACACTTTATGGGAAGACACGCCGAGAACTCGATGATATTGGTGTTCCTTTCATTTATTAGAGGATTTTTTCTTAATAGGATTAATCATCTCTATTGTCTGTTTTATCAATTGACCAGGAGTAATACCTCGCTCAAAAAGAGATTTAATTTTTTCTACATTTTTCTTGGCTCGAAGAATATCAGATGGACTCAGATGTTCAGCTTGGGCACGATTCATTATTGTGACACCCTTATTTGCTTTACTTTCTAAAATCTGCGATTTTAAATATATCTATTCATGGAAGCAATTAACTAGTTCTTTCTGCCAACCAGTTTTGTCAGTCAAAATTGTCAGTAAATTAATAGTTTTTACAGTGCTTTCAATAAACTTCCAATCTAGACCTGTCAATAAATCCGTTATCTCATCTTGTGCATTTTGTAAAATTATCCTGGGCAGAGAAGCTCCTTCACAAGAAAATTTTTTCAGAAATTCTTTCAAGCAATCTGTAGATTTTAGTTTAACATTCATGTATTTGCCAATGGAAATACCAATGGCTTCAATCATCTTCTCTTCTTGTTGTTGCTCTTCCTCCGAGAGTTTTTCTTCAAAACTTACGATTGGGAAAAAAATTTTCGCAGTTCTCATATAGAGAGTTTGAGTCTTTAATTTCTTCTTATCAGTCGTATAAACTCTTTTTCCAGCCTGTATTACTAAATCCTCTTCTTCAAGATCTTTGAGATACCGATAAATTGTTTTATCTGACTTCTTCTTACCAATATCCTTGAATGCGGCTTCTAGTTCTGTTACTGTCATAGGACCTTTGTGAGTTCGTAAGAATTCTATGACAGATGAAAGATTTTTATCCTTAAAGAGCTTAATTGTGTCCTTATCAGTTATTTCTTTCATTAGGGGCTGTGAATAGGTTATTGCATCTTTGAATTGTTTGTTTGACATTCTTTCACACTAACTTGCAATTATTCTTTCCTTAAAGTTAATTATTTCGCTTTAAAATAGTTGATGTCATATTTTTGCCTCGATAACAACTTATTAAAAGTTCTATTTTTAGTGAGACCATGTTCTCGAAAAAAATAGAAAATCAGAATTTCGAGAAATCTTTTTTTTGGATATTGCAATTAGAAAGGAGTAATCATGAATGACAGTAGAGTACCGCTATTGGGAACCAAACCAAGGACTTGAGGAACTTCAAGCTAAAATCTATAATGAAAAAAACCCCAGTTCTCAACCCGTGACAGCTCAACAGATCATTGAGCGCTTTGAGCGTGAGAAAATTGATCCTAAGACGGCCAGATATGCTCTTGACGAAGACGGGAAACCATTAGCATACATTCAAGCCCGTGACTATGAGAGTGTTGAAGAAACTCATTTAGGTTATCCCTGGGCTCTCCCAAGTTGTCCGAAGGAGGTACAGGATAAATTATTTGACGAAATGCTGGATTATCTTAAACAACGTGAGATCGCGAAAGATTATGCGATTCGTATGAACGCTGCTGCTGATAATAAGGAAATTCTGGACTTCTTTAAAGGGAAAGGATTGGTTGAAAAATCTAGGGGTTATAGATATGAAATCGATATGAATGAAGTTGCTAAATCAGATTATGAAGAAAAAGATTTCACAATTCGTCTCGCTACAATAGATGATGTTGATTTACTTGTTGACCTGATCAAAGCTGATGGCCGATATCTTGGACAATTTGCCTCTGATGAAGATATCGTCAATTATTTTCGAGACCGAGTGCTAAAAGATGGCCAAGAAAAGGGTAATAATGCAGTATTGGTTTTTAAAAATGATACTTTAGTAATGGCCTCAGCACCACTACTCTTCCAAGCTCCAGGCGAAGAAGAAAAACGACTTATTCTACGATTTCACGCATTTCGTTCTGGAAATGAAGAAGCTTACAAATCACTGATCGTTAACATAGCCAAGGAATGTGTTTCCAACAATTACGCAACTGATAAGCCGATAAGTACCTTCATTGGTCCAAGAGACTCTGAATTTGCTACTATCTTAGAAGAATATAAACCCAATAAAGTGATAACAGGAATCTCATTCGGTTTAGAAGATTAAATTCCTCCTTTTTCCCTTTTTCTCATTGAGGATTAAAACAGCTTCTTCTAATACTGGGCGTATTCTGATGTGATAGTTAACCAGAATGGGATGGAAAACGCTAGTAAGTAGAAAGCTGTGTTAAATATAAATGCCCCCAATATATTAGAGGAAGTGGAACTTGCAATATATTCTTTCGCTATTAAATGAATACTCACTAGAATAACAGAAATAATGAAGTATCCAATGACTCCACGTGTGATTTTTGAGGCAGAAGGAGTTTTGATAATGTTTACCCACCGTGAATGAGATTCTCTATTCACTAAGTGCCAAATGATAAAAATTAATATCATAAATCCGATGATCAAAATGATGATGTTAAGAAATAAATGAATAAATAATAAATTTTTATCCCGAAAAAAAGTTCCAAAGTCATAAGTGAACCGATAAACATAATAGATTGCTGCATAAAGAATTGGGAACAATATATTCCTAGTAATTATATAGATGAATCCAGTAGCTAATCCAAACAAAAAAGTTGACCCAAACCAATAAAGTGTACCCATATAATTCGAAGTTGCGAGGTATTCAGGCAAGAACAGGAGACAAAAACCTAAGCTTGATAAAACTACTGCAAGTAAAGGAGATAAACCACGATCCTCTAATAGAGGGATAACTGTTCGACGATAAAGAAGTTCAGTATATACAGGAATAATAAAAAATTGATATAAAATGAATAGTATTAAAACACTGGGATCTAATAATAGAGAGTATGAACTTAGAAACCAAGGAGACATTAAATAAATAGTACTACCTGATTGTTCGAATAGAAACGTCAAAATTATCCTAAAAAAGATTATAATTAAGAATACCGGAAGAACAACATAGAAGTTTTCTATGTTTGAATCCCTAAATGTAACATCTTTAACTTTAAGATGGGGAATGAAAACGAAATAAACAATTAAGCAAATTAAAACCCCGTTAATGTTAGCAACTAATGCTTTCACTAGGTCTAGATTGACATTCATATCAGAAATATCGATAATCCAATATAGAAAAGAGGCAGGCCAACTGAATAGATTAGAAAGAAATATTCCTGTGGCAATAATGACAGCGGGAGTGAAGAAATTCAAGTAACTGTTTTCAATCTCAACAATATTGAATTTTTTCACTCAATTCACCAGCTTTCAAACACAATGCAGTGTAATTATTTTTGAAATCATTCTTTTTTTTGTTTTTGTTTCCATTCCAAGATATCTTTAATCTGAACAAAGACATGAGAGCTTATATGGGTAACAGGTGAGTCTTCAGATTTTTTATTTTCTAACTCGATCGTTTCCGCGATTTTTTCCATAGCTTCTTGATAGATAGGAAGTGTTTCAGGAGTAAGCATAAAAGTCCGAATGAAAGAACTCCCTCGTTCTTTCAATGTTTTGAAATCTACTTCCTCCTTTTCAGTAAAATTAATCATCCAATCCATAAGACTATACGTAATTGCTGCTTCTGTTTTCATTACTCGAAAAATTGAATCTTCATCGTGAAATTCGCTTATTTTCTTCGTGATTCCAATTCCTCTTTTCAAATTATCGTCACTAATAAAATAATACCTTGTTTTGTATTTTTTGGGATCCTCTTTTCTTTCTTTCCACCCAACGATCCCGGCTTCATCCAACTTTCTTAAGTGATGAGTTATCGTTGTTTTTCCTTTGTGAAGAAAGTCACTTAGCTGCTTAACGGTAAGTTGGTGGTAGATCTGCAAACAGATAATGATGGCTAATCGTGTTTCATCTTGAAGAATTTTAAAAGTTCCAAGGGGAATGGAACCAGATGTAGAACTCATGATGACTTCCTTTTTATGGTTTTTTTTATCCTACTTATCTTTTACTCTGAGAATATGGCCCCACAGATATTTTCTATTACAAATCCTAACATAAGACACTTATTGACAATGATCTTCTATTGATTGCACTACTATATTTTTTCAATTAGTATTTAAAGATTTTGAATAGCTGAAATTATATCCAATATGTCATTTTAATCAGTTTTTGATATTGCACTATAGCAAACCCTTATAAATTATAGTTCAGTCCTAATTCAAATGACATGAATCTCACAATTACACTCCCTCTCTTGACAAATAAAGGATTTAACGTTATTAAAAACGATCCTTTGGTGAGATTCATAAATATAATCTGAGATTAAAAGATAAAAATCTTAATGTGGATCAAAAATGATGAATAACATGGATTTATTAAATATAATGCCTCCATCTGCTCAGATAGTGTATCAAATCATTCAGACCCATGAACAACTAACATCCAAAGAGCTTGTTTCTGAAACTCGATATTCGATTCGAACTATCCGATATGCATTGCGACGACTAATAAACGCTCAGCTAATTATCCAAATCCCTGATATAAGAGATACTCGTCGTTGTTTTTATGCTGTCAGTAGTTGACATAAAGATGAACATGGTGGAGGCTTTTAGAATGAAAGTTTCTTCTAAAATGGTAATAAAATGCTTTTTCTTTATTCTTATACTGAATGTAGGTATAACAAACTGTAAAAGTCTTCCAATGAAAACTCAAAACCTTGTATTGAAAGAATTGGGACAAATTGATACTAATGGCGAGGCCTATGACGTTCAAGTGATAGGAAATATCGCATATGTTGCAGATACCACTGATGATAATCCTGGTGGTCTTGTTATTATTGACATTTCTGATCTTTCCAATCCTAGGAAATTGAGTTCATATTACATTGAAGGTCTCCCAAGTTCCTTATTTGTGACAAAAGAAATCGCATATCTTCCAGCTAAAGATGAAGGTTTACAGATTATTAATGTTAGCGATCCGACCAATCCTAAGAAAATCGGAGTTCATTACGATGGAGGTTATGCAACTCATGTCCAAGTCATCGGAGATTTAGTATATGTAGCAGATAATGGAGATGGATTAGAGATTCTTAATGTCAGTGATCCCGCCCATCCTACCGAACTGTGTCAATATAGGTTTTCTGGAAGATATTTTCATGATTTTTTTATTAGGGACAGTTTAATGTATGTAACTGATCACCGAACTGATTATACAGGAATAAGAGTCCTGAACATTAGTGATCCATGCAATATATTCGAGGTAGGGAACTATATTCGTAGTGGGATAGATTTCATTTATCCTTATGTCTACAATGATTATCTTTTTGCAGCTGACCATCATGTCGGATCTGGGAAATTAAGAATTCTTGATGTACATGACCCAACTAACATCACACAAGTTTCTGAGTTCCATGATGGAGGATCTGCAATGCAAACATTTGTTGAAGGAAATTTGGCTTATGTTCCTGATTTTAAAGAAGGTCTCGAGATTCTTGATATCAGTGATCCTTCTAATCCTGTTGAAATTGGTCAGTACTATGATGGGAGTGGACATGCTACTGATGTTTTCATTATTGACGATATAGCATTTGTGACTGATAGGGAAGATGGTTTGGAAATTCTCGAGATTTCCTTTAATGATACAGAAACCACTTCAAATTCAAGTCCTGGTTTTAATTTCTTATTTGTTATTGGAGGATTTATTTCCCTAGGATTAGTCTTTCTGGTTGCAAGGAAGAGAAAATTGGAATAATAGAGTAATTTCTTGGTATTCTTGGATTTGTCTCTATCGTGATGCCTTGAAAATTCCAAAATTATTCATATTCAAAAGCCGCTATTTTCTGAATTGATGTCCCATTTAAAACCAAAATGAAAATTACAATATTGTTTGATGAATGGAAAAGCTCATCCTAAAAGAAAGATTAAAATGAGTGTTTTTATAAAACAATCTCGGTACGTGTTTCCTGTCAATATTTCACTTCATTTTTATTATATGTAATTGATAGGAAGCTGCAAGTATAAATGGATAACTTCTCAACAGCTGATAGAAATTGTGTTCCATATAGTAGAAAGAAAGTCTATTTGATTATAACCATACCTTTAATGTTATTGATACTAGTAATATTTGGATTCTTATTCTTCATAAATCCGTTATATGGTACTATTTACTTATTATTTTGGTTTGGAGCGAATATATTTCAATCCTACTGTTGTGAATACCAAGATTGCCCGTACACTGAATAATTTTGTCCAGCGGTAGCTGGAATTATACCAGCAAGTCGAATTGCAAATTTACCAATAATAAAGAACATGAAAAAGTCAAAAACACGATTTGAGTTATTTGCAACCTTTGGGAGTTTATGTTTAATGGGATTGATAATATTTCCATTATTTTTCTTGGTCAAACTAGGTATCCTTTATCCATTGGGCTACATAATCCTTATATTAATCTATGCAATATTATTCTTATGGAACGTGTGTCCTGTTTGTGCTATTCGTGGTAGTTGTCCTGGGGGAAGGTCTTCAGCTACTTTAAGGAAATTATTTGGAAAAAAGAAATGTAATTACTGAGTTATCTATGTTTCCAGTCATAGGATCTTAGCACTTCTGATCCCCAGGATTATGTACCTGTCGTACTCCTTAGCACCCTACTTGTCCTATACATGTGTAAACTTACTAAGAGCTGCACTAACCATCGGATGGTCTACTGAATTTGATATTTTTGACATTGTAAATTAACTATTAATTGTGGTCTGCGATTATTAAAATTTGATGTTCAGGTACAATAGGTTCATTGATTCCAAGATAGACAGTTTCAATCGTCTCAAATCCATGTGGTTGCAGTAGTTTTTCCCATCCTTTCACCCGAAGAAAATTAAGAGGTACATTGATATCTTCATCTCCAATTACTCGATTGTAAAACCAATCAAAAAAGATATTAGTCATCCTAATGTCATCTTTATCAATATATCCCTCTATAATGATTAATCGTTTTTTGGTTATCCTCGCTGCTTCCTTTAATAGATATTCGGGGTCACTTGCATGATGTAATACGGTATATAGAATGGTAGTATCTACCTCCTTATCCGCTAAGGGTACTTTTTTTTCTGGATTGTATAGAATTAATGGTAGGTCTGAATAATTATAATCAACGATATCAACTAGCAGAACTTCTTTCTTAAGTTGTTTTTTTATTTCTAAAGCTAAAAGTCCATTTCCAGCACCAAGATCAAGTATTTTATTTCCTATGATGTAATCTTCTACTAAATGAAAACTTCTTTTAGCCCGTTCGAATGCAATAACCTTTCGATCTCCATCTTGGTCATGAGAATCAATCCTTTTTCTGAGGAATTTCCGTAGTGTTGCCTCAACTTCAATAAGAGGTAGGCCCTTCTTCATACCTTTCGTTATTGTTCTATTTACATAAAACCAGAATATATGTCTTTGGAGAAACGTCAACTTAGCATTTTTCATGGCTGACAAAAATAATGATCGAATTTTATTCCAGTAGTGTTGACTTTTTTTATTTTTCTTGGAAAATATTGGATATATGAGATGTTCCACAACAGATATATCATTTTGATGAATAGGTTTGTTAAATTTTATTGTTTCTACTTGAGTCATTTATTTGACACTACTCCTTATTATTATAAATGAGCATTTACTCAACAATTTTAAGTGAGCAATTACTCAATTATTTTATAAACCTTTTGAATAAGGCCCATAAATGAGGATATTATGATCTCAAGTAAAAAATTTACCCGAAATAAGCAAGAAAAAATTAACCTAATTTATGATACATTCTTTAAACTAGTCTTAGAGCAGGGATATCACAAAACAAGCACAAATCACGTTGCAAAATTAGCTGAAATTAGTATTGGGACGATTTATAAATATTTTCCGAGAGGGAAAGAAGATATCATACGAAAATATTTTGAAGAATCGATGGAAACTTTCTTGGAAAACCATAATCTAGAGATGATGAATGATGAAAATATCAGAGATTATCTCCATCGTTTTGTTTTAGATTTATTCAAGACTCATGAGGAAAATAAAGGATATAATCTAGCTTTTAGATCTGCCATACAATCTGATAAAACATTGTATAATGCACATAAAGAGAAGATTGTGAATTTTTTTAAAGATACAGTGCAGAAATTAAGGAAGACAAATGAAAATTTTGAACAATTTTCCGAGAAAAAACTGGTCGATGTATTTATCTTCATGTATAATCTTGTTAATGCGATTTTATATCATCATCTGTCTGTAATGGAATTATTTGATACAGACGATAAATTTGTTGAATATCTTTCGAATTTAGCAGCTTTTTCATTAAAGTATTATTTTGAAACATATTCCTACAACAAAACAGCTATCAATCAATAGCCCATATACTCTGTATTACACGAAAAAGGGAATTTGATATAAGAATGAAGTTATATGCAGAGTTATGTAAATAATAATGCCTTTAATAATCGCAGGATACTCTAAATTATATGAAAGTCTTTATATAGGCATTTATAGAAGTAATTACGAAAAAATAACCTAAATCTTTTTTTGTGTGTTCACAAGTATTCAATTTGAAAGATATATGCAGACTTTTCTACCTTTCTCTGATTTCAAGAAATCATTCCAAGTACTAGATTGGAAACGACTTGGAAAACAACGAGCTGAAGCTTTAACAATTATAAAAACGATAGAAGGAAAATCTCATAAAGATGGTAAACCGTATAAGGGATGGAGGAATCATCCATGTGTGCATATGTGGAGAAATTATGTTCCAGCCTTAAAATTATATCATAACATGAGTATCCTTGAATGGATAGAACGAGGATATAACAACAATATGCACCTATTCAACCTCGAAGAGAAACAAATAACATACCCACATTGGCTTGGATTTCCTCAATATCATGCTTCTCATCGGGCTAACCTCCTAAGAAAACACTATTCTCATTATTCACAATTTGGATGGGAAGAACAACCTAGTGATATCTATGTCTGGCTTGATGAAATGGATCGTTGGTACTATTTACAATCAGGGACCAGTAAAAGAGAGTATTTATGATCATCCTAAGAGGGGAATTAGTAATCCAGAGCTACCCAGATCATCCCATTCTGAGTAGTACGGTAAGATGATCTAGGAGTGATTCGTTGTTTATCATGAATACTGATATTCCTATCTAAGGAATCTAGCTGCGATAAGAGTATACATTTGTGATAAAGGTTCCAACCAATCTAAATTTACATATTCATTTTTTTGATGAGCTACTTCTTGATTTGGGCCTAAGTGCAGACAAGGGATCCCCGCTTCTCCTGCGAAAATGTTTGCATCAGTTATACCTGAAGTATAATCATAATGAGGTGCTTTTCCCATGATTTCCTTATAGATCACATCAAATATCTGAATAATAGGTTCATTTTTATCTATGATATATGATTCATACTGGGGAGGCTTTGTTTTAACTTTTACTTCGGCTGTAAGGTTGAGATCCTCGACTAATCTTTTCATATCTTCTATTGCGGTTTGAACAGTCTCCCCTGGAACAAGTAGTCTGTTAATTTCCATGCGAGCGTGAGCAGGGACTACTACAGAATAGATCTCATATCCACCTTCAATCTTTAAAGTACAATAGTTCCCTCTTCCAAAATTAGAGTGTTCTTTAAAATTAAGTTTGTTTAGGTTTACTAAGATCTTCCCCAGCTCCTCGATGGCATTAATCCCTAGATGAGGGCGAAAACCGTGAGCTGCTTTTCCCTTCACAGAGAGATCATATAGAATTTTGCCAGTGATCCCAAGAGGAATTGGTTTTACCTCATCTCCAGGATAAGGTTCTGCTAGAACGATGGCATTAACATTTACAAAATCCGTTTGCAGCATCGCCTTAGCTCCTTTCCCGTACGCTTCCTCATCAATCACTCCTGAAAAGGATAATTCTCCGTTAAAGGGGTGACCAGATTCTACAAATGCTCGTATCATATTAAGAATACAAGCTATACCCGCTTTCATATCACAGGCACCTAGACCGAATAATTTACCTTCCTTGATCACAGGGATGAAAGGATCAGTCTCCCATCCATCTACAACTGGAACCGTATCGGTATGGCCGTTAAAGTTTAGTCTTTTACCTGGCTTATCAGCCTTTAATCGGGCATAAATATTAGGTCTACCAGATTCCACCTCAACCATTTCACACTTCAAACCGAGGTTAATTAGTTCATTCTTTAGATATTCAGCCATTTCACTCTCTTGGCCCACTATAGAATTAATACGAATCATTTCAGCTAGAACTCTTTGAGTGTAATCGTTATCAAGCATTGAGAGAAGGTCTTTTGTCATGGTTAATTCCCAACAACATTTAGGGAGTGACGCTTAAAAATTTGCTTTGTAACGAGAACGTGTTTATAGATTATATAGTAGTATTTTTAATTGGAATAACTGATCCTTGCTCCAAAAGTTGAGTTTCATTTTTGGGAAATGTTGAGAGAACCACAGTAAATTTGATATCTAAATTCATAGAAATTGGTCTAGATTAATATAACAGTTTTATTGTTTAATTATTTTAAATAATAGGAAAAATTCCTTCTCTAAAGGATTTGGTGTTATAAATGCAACCTAAAACCACTCAGGATGTAGAAAATCTCCTGAGGATGTGTTATGCGTCAGCTGCTATTGCTACAGCTCTAGAGCTGGGTTTATTCTGGCAGCTGGCAAAAAAACCATTAAAAGTGAAAGAAATATCTCAAAATTTCAATATTCCTTACAACCGATGCCAATACTGGTTATTGTTACTGACTGAATTAGGATTACTAAAACAGGAAGGTGGAAGATATATCCCATCCTCTATCACAAATAATGCCATTCTGGAAGCTTATTCTCCAGAAACTTGGTCATTCATCGCTCAGGAAACACGAGAAACTTATCCAGTAATCAATAATTTACCATTAACAATTTCTCATCCCAAATCGGTGTGGGAAGCTCAAGGATTGAATCTTCCAAATTACATTATTAAGATGAAAGAGAATCCAAAGCGTGCAGAACGCTTCACACGCATGCTTTATGAACTTCACAAGCCTTTAGCTGATAAACTAGCCGAAATCTTGGATATAACGAACGTATCAAGGTTAATGGATCTTGGTGGTGGTTCAGGTGTTGTCTCCTTGGCATTTCTAAAACGTTATGCTAATCTGAATGCTGTAGTAGTAGATATTGAAAATATTTGTCGTGTTGGCAGGGAGATCGCCAATGAAACTCCGATGGCAACACGTATCTCCTATCATGCAGCTAATTTTATGCAGGATGATCTCCCAAGTGGTTTTGATTTGATTCTCGAATGCGATGTAGGGATATATCAAAAGGAACTTTTTCGAAAATTATGGAGTTCTTTGAATGAAGGAGGACGTTTAGTTATTATCTCCAATACAAATGAACAGGGGGCTTGGATAACACATACAGAGAGCAATCCTTCACTTTTTTGGTTCTTAAATGCCTTTTTATCATCTTTGGAAGTCCCTAACTTTAAATTTTCTTCTATTGATGAAGTTAAAAGCCTTCTTATTCAAGTAGGATTTCAAAAAGTCCAAACACAAATACATGAAGACGGGATAGTATTCATTCAAGCAACTAAATTGTTGTGAAAGGGATCTACCCAAATATCATTTGATGAAATCATCGAATGCTTTACAAACACCTTAAGTAATCTCGTTTTGGAAAGTAAAATCATAATTATTGGATAAACTGGGTTTCCTAGGTTCTTCGACAAAAAAGAAACCCATCCCACCAATAAAACGCATTAGTATAACCACTAAGACCATAGTATAAATGGCTTCCCACTTACCAATAAATCCCATTAATAATTCGGTAACAATCCCCATAGAGATGGAACCAACAAAGGTTACCATTCCCATGATTAATTGATAAGCACCCACATAATTACCTTTGGATTCTTCTGGTGCAGAGTCTATTATATATGCGTTAGTAGTTATAAAGTATAAACCATATCCAATACCTCCAATAATATTTGCTAAGGTTAATTCAATCCAGTTTCTAGCAAAAAAGAGAACCAAAGGGATTAAACACATCACTCCTCTCCCCCAAAAACCCCAACGCTTACCATATCTGTCAATAACATATCCACCAATTACCAGTGAACATACCTGACAAGCCATGAATGCTGCCCACATGAGAGAATATTCTGTAGGAGACGCATATCTCTCTCTTATGAAACCAAAGATCGGCCACCCCAAAGACATGCTAAAATCCATAAGGGCACTTACAAGAACGAAACGTTTAAACGTAGGATTTTCCATTAACGGTTTTAAAGTATTTTGCAGGCTGAATTCTCTTTTAGATTGATTAGGTTGGTTGGGAACAGTGTCATTTAAGATTGATTTAGGTACGGTTTCAGTCATGAAAAGAGTAATAATTCCTGCAAGAAAAAAACCCAAGGCTCCTATACGAAAAATAACGCTATATTGTTGGGCATAATCTACATTAAGTAAAGGAACTACCCACCCAGTTATTAGTAATGTACCCATTGTAAATATTACACTAATAGTAGTTATTTTTCCAATATATGATCCCCTCATGCCTTCTTTGGAGGAATCCCCAAGAACTGCGATCCACGAGGGAGTGAATATACTAAATGCCAGGGAATATATTATCATTGCACCAAGAAACACCAAGGGATCTGTTATGAGAGGATAAATAAAACTCATAAGTGCAGAAATAAACAATCCTATAACTAGAAAAGGTTTTCTTCCAAATTTATCACTCAAGCGTCCAAAAGGAGATTGAACTGCTAATTGTATTAGATTTCGCATACTCATAATTAATGATAATAAGAACGGGGTCGCATTAATGAAAACCGCATATATCTGCGCGTACAATGCTCCTATTGAATTGCCAATATCTTTACCAATTGCTATACTGTAAATGATTGATTTTCTATTCTTTGAAATTGTTTCCTCTTCGGAGAGGTATTCTAAAGAGACTCCTATTGTGTTATCGGTCAAAGCATTCCCTAAGGAAAAAACATTATTGGTAGTAAAAATAAATTATTAATGATTTACAATAATCTTTGCCTAGTATCATCTCCCTTAATGAGGAATTATTTTTTGTTATAAGAATGATTCTCCTATCTACAATCGAAATTGGTTTTCCCTGTAAAGACCTAATTCAAGTATTTCCTAGTTTGAAGTCTTCTTTAAGTTCCTCATTACTAAATTTTAACTTAACTCATGATAATTCCACTTCAACGGCTTTAATGTTCAAAGTGGGCTTCGAGAAGAAAATGTTTTCTTATCCTGATGCCTTTTTTTGTTAAGAAGTGGAAATTATTAGCATGTTAAGTGCAGTGCAGCAGCTACATTTTCTTTTCTTTTCACAAATGTATTATACTCATTTACAGCCTCTTTACTGTTCTTTGCTATTATTGTAATCCCTAGTTTCTCTAGATGGGTGGTAAGATTCTTTGGAACCTTCATTGCTCCATTGTATCCAGTGCCAACAATTAGGATTTCTGGTTTCCTTTTAATAATCTCTTGTAAATCCTCCATGTGTAGAATATGGCCTTCTTTTCTCCACCAATTCGGTAGTACTTCTTCGGGAAAGATTATTACATCATTGGAGAAAGATTTTTTGTTAATTTGAATAGTTCCAAAAGAATATCTTTCAATTATTTGCATGATGGTTCGCCTGCGAAGAATACCATGCATATAGAAAAGGACTGAGAAATGGTCTTTTTAACAAAATTTGTCTTAAGCAATTATGGAAAATAATGTATACTAATAGATTTTTATTTATTTTCATTTTACCTTTTTCAATACTTTTTTGAATCTTGTGAATAATAAAATATTCTATTCAGATTGAAAGCCGAACTGCAATATAATGGAGAAAAAAACTATGGACGATCCATCATTCACTATTTTTCCTATTGGTTATATTAAAAGAATAAACAATGAAGTTTATATTGAAATTTTAGAGAAATTTATCCCTGCTCTTAAGCAACTGGAACATTTTAGCCATGTACAGGTGCTTTGGTGGGCTGATAAAGTCGACAATGAAAAATCCCGCGAGAGATTAGATTGCATACCACCCTACGGAGAAAATCCCCCGAATACAGGAGTGTTTGCTACTAGAGCTGAATATCGACCTAATCCTATAGCACTTACAACTGTAAAAATATTGGAGATACACCATAAGGACGGTCGAGTTAGAATTCAGAATATTGATGCACTTGATGAGACTCCCGTCATTGATTTGAAAGCTTATTTCCCTGTGTGTGATCGTGTAAAAGAACCCCATATACCTGAATGGATAGTTGGTTGGCCTGAGTGGTTACCAGAAGAAGGTTTAGGATTGTAATAGAAAATCAAGTCATTCAATGAATATGTCTATGAGCTTGAAAAGAGAATACTTGAAAATAATAATGATTAAATTGACTAAAAACACATTGGGATGAGACCAATGGTATCGGAATCAGAGAGCGACATTACTGAAGTTCTCAAAGCGTTGAACCATGAAATTCGTCGAGAAATCATCCGAATATTGCATAAAAAACAAGCCACTCCTTATTCTGACTTTCTTGAAAGATTAAACCTCCCAGCCTCATCTAATGTCGCTTATCATCTTTCATTATTAGCTAAAGCACATTTAATTGAGAAAGATCTTGAGGGGAAATACCTACTCACACTACTAGGAAGGAGATCAGCCCTCTTGCTTGATCTAGCAACAGAATCAAAATCCTCAATCTTTTCAGACATCTACCTAGGCTTTTCGAGATTGAATCCTACTGAAATCCTCCTTGGTGCTTGGTGGACCTTTTTTTTTGTTTTAGGGTTCTTTTTTCTGCAATCACTTTTTTTTCCTTTGGGAATAATATGTATCTTAATAGCCATCTGTTCAATAATTTTGATAATTTTTCGAACAAAGACTCCTTGGACCATTCTTCTAATTAATAATTTCATCTGGATCTTTTTTGTTCCGAAGAACCGCGAAATACTTGCTTCAATTATCGCAAGTAATATTTTTGGTTTAATCTTATTGACTCCTGGTGCACTTTTCATTGATATTTCTCCCTTAAACCTTTTATTAGGATTGATACTTCTTTTGATCAGTCTTATGTTGTCCATCATGTATCTCTATATGTCCTTGGGAAGAGAACTTCCAATCACACTGGGTAGGAAAAAAGGGGGAAGTTCTAACATTCGTTAGAGCTTCCAATTAAGCTTTTTATGGAATTTAAAGCATTTAATGATTATTTAAAGATCTCTAGTTTTCATTGAATTTATCGTGAGAATAAAGGGAACTGTAGACCAGACAATCAAGCAAACTAGTTTCAGAAAATGATCCAAGTCAAAAGATACAGATGATGATAGTATTTCACTCCAAAACGAGGCAAGCGTGAATGGAGAGAGTAATTCAATTGGTTTGAATGCTGATATTGTAAATTGCACAATGATAATCGCAATTGTAGCTAAACCTGCTGTTAAAGATGATGTCCGAGAACTTAAAACGCTTGTTACTACGCCAACGTATATGAATAACAAAACTAAGGGAATTATGGCAAATAATAAGGTGGTTATCGGAAATAATTCGAAAAATAATCCCATATATACCCATCCTACAAATGTTGCGAGAAGAAAAGGTAGAATAAGTCCTATTAATCGAGCAGTAAGTCTTGAGATAGTATATTCACTTCGACTAATCGGACGAGTGAGTGAAAAACAAATCGATCCATTTTCAATTTCGCTTGCGAATACATTCATTGTTCCAAGAGAAATTATCAGAATACCAAAAAAGAATTGATCTGCAAAATAATCAAGAAAAGCAGCTGCACCTGATGGGGGGGTTGGATTAATGAAATCCAGACTAAATAAGGTAAGCAATTCCTCTAAATAAAATATTGAGATAATACTTGCTAAGACTTGAAAAGTAAACAACAGAAACAATATTAGGAATTTTAATTTTTCATTCCATAAATCATGTTTAAATTGGGCTAAAAAGATTGGAATGTTCATGCATAGTCACCTTCCTTTAATTGGCCATTGATCGTTTCAATAAATAGATCTTCTAAAGATATTTCTGCAGAGGAAAAGTATTGAATCTTTGAGTTTGCTTTTTGGATCAAATCAATGAGAAGCTGTTCTTCAGTAACATTTCCAGTAGTTGATATTATATATCTCTCAAGATGGTCTTGCTGACATGAAGTGATGTACTCTAACGATCTCATAACTTGATCTATATCTAATTTTCCCGCGATGACATATTTACCATGATTTAGATAACGTTTAACTAAATTTTTCCTTTTTCCCTGCTCGACTATTCTTCCACGATGGATAATTGCAATATCTGTCGCGATTTTATCCACTTCACCAATAATATGGGAAGACAGGAGAACAGTCTTGCCATTCTTGACTAAATCTTTTAACAGAGTGAGAACTCGAACCCGTGCGATCGGATCAAGACCATTATTGGGTTCGTCTAATATCAGAAGCTGCGGGTCGACCATTAAGGCATTAGCAATACCCACACGCTGCTTTTGTCCCTTTGATAGCGTCCCTATTTTTCGGTTAGAAAGCTTTTTCAAACCAATTTGAACTAGAACCTCTGAAATTCGTTCCTCCTTGTTCTTAATTTTATGTAATTTACCTGTTAAGTTTAGAAACCGATAAATGGAATCATTACGTGGCATTTCGGCATCAGGGAGAAATCCGATCCTTCTATTCACAGCTACTGGATTTTTTTTCACTTCATTCTCAAATATTTCCACAGATCCATTAGAGTATTGAAGTAACCCCATTAATATCTTCAATGTGGTTGTTTTCCCAGCGCCATTAGGCCCTAAATAACCGAAAATTGATCCTTTGGGAACAGATAAAGTCACATTATCTAAAGCTTTTACAGTACCATAGTTCTTACTCAAATTCCTTATCTTAATTATATTTTCCACATATTATACCTCCCAATCATCAATTTCGGGTCCAACTGTAGTTACAGAAACGCTGATTTTTTGACTATAAATAAGAAAGATAATTGGCCCGAAGAAATTAATGAAAATTATTATTACTAACCAGATTATCTTATTTTGGCCCAAAATCTCTTTTTTTCTGTTCCACTCCCAAAGGCCAACAATTATCAATACTATCTGAGTAACCATAAGAGGTAATAGAATCCAAACTAGTTCACCAAAATCTTGAAGTATATTCACCATGCTACACACCACTTTTTCCATTTTATCGGGATATTTCCCATGTAATTTTCGTGAGATCAATCTTTAAAATTTTATGGGTATTAACAACCGATCTCTATTCTCTGTTGTTTGTAAAAACCTTTTTACAGTTGGTAAAGAGAATTTTACAACCCCTCAAGATTTTTTTACAAAGAGAAGGCCAACCTTGAAAAAACTCATTTAGTAACTCTTCGAATCAAAAGAAGATCATTTACCAAGTAATTCAAGAATCCTTTGAGATTGTAATTGTTTTGAGAATATATCGAGGCTTCAAATAGATAGAGTAAATCTGGATGAGAATTTAGACTCATTAATAGTGAAAGGGGAAAAGAATTTTATTCAATAAATCATACATATGAATAACTAAAAGGAAGCATCCCCATGGGTATAACAACAAAGACAACACGACTCTTCTCTCTAGATAATTTAAAAGTGTTATTTGTCCTTCTCGTGATTTTTTATCATGCTGCAGTGACTTATGGAGTAGTTGGCTGGTGTTATTATATTGCAGCATTGAACGAAAACAATCCAACAAACGAATTAAATTCACTCTTTTTTATGGTATTAACCATTATTGGGGCCTTTTTCCAAGCCTCACTAATGGGACTATTTTTTCTACTAGGTGGTTACTTTACACCAGGAAGCTACGACAGGAAAGGAGCACAAACTTACTGGAAAAGTCGTTTGATTCGTCTGGGTACTCCATTAGTACTCTATATTGTCTTGATTGATCCTCTTATAGTTTATACTTTGGCAATCTTAGGGATTAAAGAATGGAGTACCTACTCTGTGCTTCAAGGGTCTTTTCTCGATTTCTATCCTAGTAGATTTCAATCGTTTTATGGAATAATTGAGTTCCTTTCATCGACGGGATCTATGTGGTTTCTTACAGTGTTATTACTTTTTACTCTTGGGTACACACTCTGGCGTCAGGTTTCAAAACAATAAGTACTGAAAAAGATCGTTAGCCGTGAGCACTCCATCCCTCCAATTTCACAATTATTTCTTCTTAGCTTGGTATTAGGATTCCTCACGTTTATCATTCGACTCTTCTTTCCCGTTGGTGTTGTTAAACTAGGTATCCCTCTTGCATTCTCGGTTCAGTACACTATGATGTTTATAGTTGGTGTTATAACATATCGACATGATTGGTTCCAAAAAATAGACAACTTTCAAATAAAGATATGGATTATTATTATATTAGCTTCAGCTATCTTTTTTATATTCTATATTCTCTTTATTTTTGGGATTGAATCAGACTTTGAGGTGTTGGCAGGGAGTTTCACATTACCCGCACTTATATACGCAACAATAGACAACATTATTTGTATGGGGATGATTTTCGTATTGATACCAATATTCCATTATAAATTCAATACACAAGGGAATCTAGCAAAGAGATTATCCGTCAGTGCGTACGATATGTATCTCATTCATGCTCCAGTGTTAGTGTTTGTGTCCCTACTGGCAGCAACTATAGAATTATTGCCATTCATTAAATTATTCATAGCATCTATTATAACTATTGTCCTTTGTTTTCTTGTCAGTTATTTTGGTCTTCGAAAAATACTTTGATGCATGTTGTTCTTTTATTAACCCCATTATAATGTTAATAGTCCAAGTTAAACGAATTTAATTTGTCTATTACCTAACTTTGTGAAAAGTACTTCCTTCATACAAAGTTATTTATAGGTGTGAAGTCAAGATACTAATTGACTTCAAATGGTGGAAACAAAGAATGATAAAATAGATCTGAAGAAAATTGAACAGCAGACCTTCCATGAATTCATGATTGATGGAATTACTGAGATACTTTTAGGGATTTTACTAATATTTTTACCTGTACTCTTTATCCACGTAAGTTTCATCTCATTTTACATCTTCTTCATCCTGTTCGCTCAACCTATTGTCGAGTTCATACGTGAACGTACCACATATCCCCGTCTAGGGAGAGTGGAATTCAAACGAGAAGAGGATAAAGAAGGATATTCCGTGAAAAAATCTCTTCTTATACTCTTGCTTCTCTTTCTGGGAAGTATTGTTATTACTTTTTCAATGATGATCATCGTTGAGGGAGAATTCGACTTATCTCTGATCTATAAGTGGATACCATTTCTTTTTGGACTAATAATGTTCGGTCCCAGTCTTTTCCTTGTAGGAAAAACTAGTCAGCAGCGTTATTACTTTCTCGGAGCCTTTTCAACAATACTTGGTTTCTTGTTCTCTATCCTTGACTTTCCTGATGAAATGATTGGTATATATCTCTATCTCTATTTTTTCACTTTAGGCGTTTTAGCCATTATTCTCGGAGTTATAAGGTACGTTAGGTTTGTCCGAACCTATCCAGTGATTCATATGGAGGAGGAGGAGGAATCCTGACTGCTCAAAAAACCAACACTGACAATGATATTGATGTTCCTGAACCCTCTGTCATTGATAAGCTTATCCATGAACCCTCCCGCCTCATTATAGTTTCTCATCTTTATATTATGGAGAATGCCGATCTTATCTTTTTCAAAAGAAAAACTAATCTTTCCTGGGGTAATCTTTCTTCACATGCTTCCAAATTAGAGAATGCGGGTTATATTAAAATTGAAAAGATTTTTCGAGGAAAGAAACCTGTTACTGTCTTAAAGATTACTGAACAAGGACGAAAAGCCTTTGATAAGTATAAGGAAATCATAATGAACGTCTTTCAGGTGTGAATTTATCATGGAACTAGTTCTAATTGTAAACAATCTAAAAAAGAGTTTTGGCTCAGTTAAAGCGGTTGACGGGTTATCTTTTAACGTCAAACCTGGGGAGATTTATGGATTACTAGGGCCAAATGGAGCTGGAAAATCCACAACAATTAAATCAATCCTCGGCTTACTTGAAATTAATTCTGGATATATTTCTGTTTTTGGAGATGACCCTATCAAAACTCCTTCGAAAGTTAAGAAAAACATTGGTTATGTTCCAGAGGAGTTTTCGTTATATGAATCCATGACTGTCGCTGAATTACTTAATTTTGTTGCCTCATTACGAGCACTAGACCCTCAGATAACTTCTCTAGATGCTGATGAACTCCTTAAATCTCTTAATGTAAAAAAGTATTATGATTCACTAATAGCTAGCCTTAGCCATGGCAATAAGCAAAAGATCCAAATAATCTGTGCCTTACTCCACAGACCGAAATTATTAATTCTTGATGAACCATTCTCTGGATTGGATGCACGATCTTCAGCCATATTAAAAGAATTATTTCAAATTCATATTAACAACGGTGGGTCTATCCTATTTTCAACGCATATAATGGAACAAGCACAGATTCTATGCACAAGAATTGGGATAATAAACCAAGGGAAAATGGTTGCTGAAGGGAAGTTTGAAGAACTCCAAGAACTTGCTCAATCTGCAGGAGCAACGTTAGAAGAAGTCTTCTTAAAATTAACTGATCAGGAAGAGGTAACCAATGGGATCATTGCGAATTTGAAACGACTTACGGGGAAAACATAGGAAGGTATAGCACTTGTCAAACTTATCTCGAAGTAAACTCTGGCAATTCTCTAAAAAAATCCACGAAGAAATCCATTTTCAAACACAATTAGCTACAGGAATATCCACTAAAGTCGAAACCATAGAAAAATATGAAAAGAATTTGAAATCTCAAAGGAGATTGGCTCTCCTTGGTGGATTATTTATATGTTATATTTTGGGAGTAGTGACAATTTTACCAGTAATGGGTATTTTACAGTTGTTCTCAATAGACATTACTTCTAGTAACTTCACTGCAATTGTATTTACAAATAGCTTAATATTATCGATTTATAACATGTATATTTTGTTTATTCTATTTATGGCTGGTTTAATGAATTATGTTACTTTTATGAGAGGAGATTATTTCAAATTACTACGTCCTCTTCCCCTTAGCTCGCGTGATATGACCCAGCTAACCTTTTATGTTTTCTTTCGTATGAATGCGATCCAGTTAACGTTCATTCTTTTTGCCCTTCCAGTTGTAGGATTAATTCTGACTCTTTCACCATTAACCTTTTTTATCCTACTACTAAATAATCTCATTAATCTTGGATTCATTGTTCCAGTACTCATAATAGTCGCTTGGATATTAGCTCAAAAAGTTTTTAATAAAGCAGAAAAATCTCCAATAGGACCAATTATAACGGTCCTCACAATGGTAGTATATATATTAACAGTGATCCCTATATTCTTTCTTATGTCATCATTCTATCATATTATCAATCAGCTATTCAATTCTACCCTTATCACGGGAAAAATAAATCAGAAAATTAATTTTCTTCTCTCATTAATCCCATTTCCCTTTTCTAGCAATTATTTAACTACTTTAGTCTTATTACTACCTTCTGGTTCGATATCTTTTCCTCTCACATTACAATCAGTTTTTGGAGTTTGTATTCTTTTAAGTTTTATAGTAGTTGCTTTCAGAAAAGGAAGTTCACTCATACAAAAACTAGCTTTTGAACCAGCCATAGAAAGACATAAAGTTTTTTCAGAAAAAGATGTTGTCATACAAGTTAAAACATCCACTCTAGTTGTAACATTCATGAAAAAAACTTTAACAATGGTCTTTCGTGATTATGGCGCTCTTACACTATTCGTTCTAGGATTATTAATGCCTTTAATTATATTTATGTATTCATTTGCGATGCCAGAGAGATACATTGGTAGTGATAGGGGCACATTGTGGTTTATAATAACAATGCTTGTTTTTCTGGTAGGATTCCAAATATTCATTTTATATAATAGTTTAAGATTATCTGAAAGGAATCTTGGAGGTTTACTTTCTACTTTACCTTTTAAAGAAAGAGATCTTTTTCGATCTAAGCAATTTATCATATCAATCGCATGTTTACTCCCTATTCTATTCTTTTTCCTCCTCTTTCAAGAGTTTATGACAATTGGTATGCTCTATGCCCTCATTAAAATCTTCTTTGTAAATATTATAACCGTTTATGTATTCCTTATTTTGCATGCCTTCTTCTTTGGTAAGATAAATAACCGATATACATTCACAATAGAGAACATTGAAAATCAAATTCGTAAATGGATAGCAATCTTTGTAGGCTTATACAGCATAATTTTGGGCTATTTTAAACTTACAGAGATTATTTCAGAATCTATCCTTCGCAATTGGGAAATAGGTTTCATTATCTTGACTGGTATGATCCTCACCTCTTTATTAGAATTGATCACAAAACGAATGTTTGTCTAAGAGCTTTTGATTAATCTTAATCAAAACACTTTGATATATATCAAGTTTAAAAACAGACTAAAAGATGAGTAGTTGTCTTGACAATGATAGCTGAAGATTTATTGCTGTTAGCACTCCACGACCGAACAGGGAGTAAAGAATCTGGTACCCAAGCTTTAGAATATGGATTATCTGGAGCTTTAATTGTAGATTTAGCTCTGAATAATAAAATTGAACTGAAAGAAGAGAAAATTACAGTTATTGATCGTCAAAGCACTGGTGATGAATTATTAGATGAGACCTTACAGATTCTCGCTAATAGTGAAAAGGATAAAGAAGCTAAACATTGGATTCGAGAGATAACTAATAAAGTTAAGAATCTACAAAAACGGTTATCTGATCGCTTAGTTGCTGAAGGAATTTTGATTAAGAAAAAAGAGAAATTCCTTGGTATTTTTACTAGGCATCGTTATCCAAGCATTAATCCCTTATATGAACTTGGAATTCGAGAAGAAATCCAATCAATTTTATTACGTAATAAGGAGCCCGATGAACGGAAAGCTCTCCTAATTAGTCTTGTCAATGCCTGTAAAATTCTTCCAGTACTTTTTCCTAACAAATCTGAGCGAAAATTTGCTGAGAAACAAGCCGAATCAATCACAAACAGTGATATAATAGGAAAAGGCATTAAAGAGATAATCAATGAAATTAATGCAGCCTTAATGCTGATAGTAATTCATGTAGCAGTGTTGTAAGTGAGTATTCGGACTAATATTATTTATCTCAATCTTTGTTCTGTCTATATACATCATAAGTAATCGCTTTTATTAAAATAAAAGAGTAGAAAAACTTGTATATAAGTAATCTAATTTAGATGTTAGATCTATCCAGTTTTGTTCATATTGTGGTGAGAAAGTTACTTCTGAGGATTATTTTTTCTATATTTGTAGTATTCTAACTAGAGATTAATACTAAAATTCTTCCTCTCTTCTTTCTTTTTTTTCTTAAATCGCAACGAATCGGTAAAAGAGAGGCTCCGCTCAAAGGATCACTCTCTAATAGGTAAATTTTCTTTGAAAACTCAACTAGTTACATGACATCGATAGGCAGTATTCGTATGCCAGAGTTTCCAACATAACTCTACTAATTTACGACATAGAGCGATTAATGCGATCATCCCTCCTCGTCGGCTTTTGATTCGCTGGAAAAACTCCTGATGCCAAGGTGAGCGTTGAATCACAGTTTTACAGGTGATATAAAGAGCTCTACGTACACTACTTGGACCATGTTTCGTTATCCGTCCTGCCCGAATGCGACCTGCGGATCCATGGAGTCGTGGAGTAAGCCCACAGCTCGCTGCAGCTTCACGACCTGTTTTAAACCTAGTGGAAGAACCGAGCTCACATGCAACGGTAGCACAAGTAATGAATCCCAGCCCAGGTATAGATTGCATGAGATTTACAGGTTCTTGAAGACCAGAGTTGGTGACAGTGTCGTGAATGAGATCATCTAAGTTTTTAACTTCTTGACTGTAAAATTCATATTGTCTAAGATGAAGATCCACTAGACTTTGAATGGCTGGGGATAATGGCCGTTCCCACCAGTACGATAGGACTAATTTTCGTCTAAGAAGTGCTTTTCGAGTACTGGTGTGTGATTGTAAGCTAATCCACTTTGTAAAAGATGTTTGAGAGGATTCTCTATGCCAATCACGGAGAAACGTTTGTGCATACTTACCTTCAAGATTTTTCAAAGCACTAGTGAGGTCAGGACACTGTCCTTCCAGTAGAGCTTTAAGCTGACTGATAACGGCCGTCCGATTCTGGAGTACAGTGGTTCTCGTGCGTACTAGCTGTCTTAATTCATGGATTTCCAGGGACGGAACGTACGACGCGCTAACAACATCTAGCAATCCCCAGCGAGCAAGATCTTCCGCATCACGAGTATCTGTCTTATGTTTGCCGAGTACTTTCCGTTGGTAGGCGTTAATCACATAACAGTCAAATTCGTTATGTAGTAACCGATAAATCGGAAGCCAATAGCTGTTGGTTGATTCCATCACGATTTTTGTGACTTGATGGTCTGATAACAGACTGTAAAGAATTTCAAGGCCTTCAGGAGTCCGAGAAAAGGTTGTTTCACAAACTACCCCATTCTCGTCCCGAATATGCACCCAACAGCGGGATTTATGAACATCTAAACCGCATACTTTCATTGCCAAAACCTTGATATTTGTAGTGCCGTAATAAGGAAACCTGACACGTCTTCTTATCACGGTCTCAGAGACCCTTGGGTATCGCGTTGTGTTTCCACCAGTCCGCTTTTTTTCCAGTGTAAGTCATAATGACATCACTCGAGAGGAAAGACGACTTGGATTACGGCACTCTTTGGCATTTCCCCCTCCCTTTGTAACTCTTTCCCTTTTCCCCCTAAACCTCCCTCCTAAGCACAACGCAGCTTGAAAAAAAACCTGTCGGGCGTTCTCTCACATTTCATGTGAGAATTTCAGGCTTTTTTTTGAAGTAATTGATAAAAAATAGTATTATATTTGCCTTGGCAAAGATCATTAAAAGGAAAAATTTGTAAAGAGGGATGAGTAATTAATTAATAGACAATTTCTTTTCAGTTTTTTCCCTCACTACTGTGTGCATTCCCATGATAGGCTTCGAAATAACAACTAAAGAGAGTGGAATTCCTCTTTTCACGCATGAATTTAGGCCTGATGTATTATTCACTGACCATGATATCAGGGGGGGATTAATTGGCGCCATCATGCAAGTTATGGGAGAGACGTTTGGACAACAAGAAACGAAAATAGTCAATTACGGTCATTATAGTGCGATCTTAACAGAGGGAGATTATGTTTATGGGGTTCTTTTCACCTTTCAAACAGGGCCGATTTTTGAGAAATTTTGTAGGGGATTAGTTGAGAACTTCGAAAACAAGTATCAATCAAAATTAGAGAAACTTATGGGGTCAGTAACAATGATCGAGGTATCAGAGTATGCTGATTTTTCTGAAGAATGCACTGAAGCTTATAATTCACTAATTCACATTGATGAAACAAAACTTGGTAAATTATTAGATATAATTCACGGTTATCACGATAGAATATTTGAGAACATGATTATTTTTTTGCGACCAGAAATGAGTCAGATCTATACTCATCTTGCGAGTGAAAAATTCAGTGTCTTTAATATTGAGGTTTCGAATGCGATTAAGACCCTTTTGGACTTGTCAAACCGTACAACCTTTCCTATTGAGAATTTTCAAATAGCTTTGTCAAAGAATTTTCATTGCTTAATGTTCAATGTTTTTCCCTATACCATTGTAATTTTTGTTGATGAAGATAATCTAGACACCACACAATGGAGAATTAAAGATATAATAACCTCTTTTATTGAAGGGTAGAGGTTTGAATTGACTAATCATCTCCAAGCAGATAGGAACCTTTGATGGAGAAGTATCTATTAAGCTCACATTTAGAAGATTCCGAAAACTAACCAAAAGCCTTTCTAGCAACAGTTACATAAGTAGCACCGTCAATATAGTATTGTTTGGAAACAGTAAGGCCAGTAACTGATAAGATCTTCCTAATCTCTCGCGGAGAATAAAATTTGGATCCCATTCGTAATAAACGCTCCATTGACCTAATATAATGACCAAAACGTGTATTAGGATCAAATTCAATCAATATAAAACTTCCTTGATTCTTTAAAACACGGTAAACTTCAATCAATCCCTTTACTTGATTGTTCCAGTGATGAAGAGAATCAATAGCAAAAACTCGATCAAAAAATGCTTTTTGCCATGGCAATGATTCGGCATAACCCAAATAATGGTTAGCACAGGGAATTTTGACACGTGCTTTTGCAAGCATAGCTGGGGAGGGATCAAGTAAAAACAGATCTGAACATAAATGAGATAATGATTGGATTATCCTCCCAGTTCCCGCACCTATCTCTAGTATCACCTCATCACCTGTGAGATCCAATAACGGAATTAAATCCGTAGGAGGTTCACCACGGATTAATAAATCATAAATTGGACTTAAAAGGTCAAAGATTCTATGTGGTATGATTTTTCCATCCAAATACTTATTCTATCAATTAATTTATGTCAATCAAATTTAAGAGTGATATCAATCCAGGAATTTCCATCTCAACATTTTGCTGCAGATTATTTAGTATTCTATATTCTTTTCTCCATAGTAATATTGGAATTACCCTAATTATATGAGCTGTTTTCCAAGATTGGATGATAATCGGTTCGCTATCAAGAATAGTACCGTCTAAGTCAAATAAGATAGCCAATGGAATCATTAAGTGGAGCCTTCCTGTGATTAATTCACAAGAAACCAAAAATATGAGTTAATTTAATGAATTTCTCTTATGAATTCGATAGATTGGAATGCAGAATATATAC
>JAHQWW010000041.1 GCA_029856365.1 Candidatus Hodarchaeota archaeon | reverse complement strand
TTTTTAGATTTAAAAGTTAAACTTTCTCTAAACCATAAGCGTCTCGAAGAACTTGAGTGGGGTGATATATCTCCTTATCAACATTTAGAAGTTGGAGCTTACACGTTGGACAGTCGGTAACTAGAACATCAATATCATCTCTATTTGCTTCAGGATATAAGCTTCTTTCAGCTATCATCTGTCCATATTTATAATTCTTCGATTTAAAACCCCAAGATCCTAGCTGACCACAACACTCAGTCTTAAGAGGGACTAGGTCTATAGTGTCTATATTCTTAAGTAGATTTACTGAAATTCCTTTTTTTCCAGTACTAAGAAGATGACATGGTTCATGGTAGCCAAAACGAAGTTTTTTATCGGCTTTTCCATTGAAATCAGTGTCCAAGTTGCCCTCTTCTAAAAGTTTTAGGATGTAATCCGAGAAGAAATAGGTATTGTCTTTAACTAACTTTGAATCATCGTTACCAACAAGCGTATCATGTAATTCGTCCTTTAGAGTAGCGAAACAGGAGCTGCATTGAGTTATAACATCATATCCTTGTTTTACATACTCCGCAAAGATTTTTGCGTTCTTTTCACCTTTCTTTATCGCAACTTGACCGAGACCATTGGATAAAAGTGGAATTCCACAACAATATTGTTTATCTGGAACAGCTACTTCAATATTATTCTTCTCAAGAACCTGAACCTCTGCAATGGCAATATCTGTGTTTTCGGTGTAATTAGCAAAACATCCATGGAAAAGTGCGACCTTCTTTGTTGGATTCTCTGGAGGAGGATTCGTTTTTCGATATTTTTTGAACCACTTTTGGAAAGTATTACGATGAAACTTCGGAAAATTCGCTTTTCGATGTACCCCTCCAAAAAGTTGCATCATGTACTTGTTTGGTCCCCATAGTCCTAGATTTGATAGAGGTGCGAAAGTACTTCCTAATCTCGCGACTAGCTCATAATTACCTGCGAAATAGTGCCCTCTCGGAATTCTACCGATAAAAGGCCACTTTGACTTCTTATAATGCATGATTTTTGCATCAAACATTGCCTTGGGGATATTCACGCCAGATGGACAGTCGACAATACACATCATACAACCTGCACAGTCTTCCAATACCTGTCTAGCTTCTTTTGAGTATAAAACCTTATGATCTAATTGTCCTGAGATAATACCGCGCAATAAGTTAGCTCGAGCCCTTGGGGAAGCTAGTTCTCCTGTACTTGACTTTTTAGCCCTATAAATTGGACAGTCTCTTTGGGGAATTAATTCTACTGTACACTTTCCGCAACCGTGGCATGACTCGATAACATCCTTAAATCCCCATTTATCGTCCCAGACTAAATTAGTCTCCATATCTAGAGTTGAATACTCCGCTCCAAATCGTAGATTCTTTATCAAGAGACCTTGTTCATTTGTAATCTTTTTCCCAGGATTAAGAATTCCATTTGGATCAAATTGTGATTTTAATTTCCTAAAGACTTCGTAAAGGTCTTCTCCATACATATCTATGACATAGTTGACTCGATCTAGTCCATCGTTGTGTTCACCAGAGACAGCTCCCCCTATACTGATGACATACGAATTGATCTCATCTGCAACTTCCTTAATAATTTGTAAGTCCTTTGGGTCTTTCGTATTAACAAATGGTCGTGTGTGAACAAGTCCTTTAGATGCATGACCATATATTGCTGCTCGTATTCCATGTTTTGGAAATACTTCCTCTCGTAATTTCGTCATATAATGACCTAAGTACTCAAGGGGAACTGTTTGATCTTCTACAAAGGCCATGATTCGACGAGGTTCCCGAACTTTCTGAAGTAAAGGTACAGCATCTTTCCTGACTTTCCAAAGGTTTGCCTGTTCAACAGGATCATCAGAAAACCTCATATCAGTGGCGAGTTTTTCTTGGTCCATAATCAATTTTCTGGTTTTTTCGACTTTTTCAGCTCGGATCTTTTCGTCTTGTTCATCAAACTCAATATAAAGGATATTATCCACACCTTCAGGAATAAACTGCTTTAATGAAGGATTCATTTCAACTCCGAAATTAATGACACTTTTACCAAGAACTTCAATAGCAGCTACGCCTATTTGATTAACAATTAAGTCTACAGCTCTTCCTGAATTAGCAAGATTATCAAAATCCATAACTACTAAGGTTACATTCTTTGGTTTGTCAATAAATTCTA
This sequence comes from Candidatus Hodarchaeota archaeon, assembly GCA_029856365.1. Lineage (GTDB taxonomy): Archaea > Asgardarchaeota > Heimdallarchaeia > Hodarchaeales > Hodarchaeaceae > Hodarchaeum. The sequence continues at coordinate 25,096 of JAHQWW010000041.1, read as the reverse complement.
ATTTGGCCTCCACTACAATCCCTAATGTTGCTTCCGACCCCAAAAATGCTTTTGATAAGTCAACCATGTTATTTGCTACCATATCTTTTATATTATAGCCACTAACATTCATCTTAACCTTGGGCCATTTCTCTGAAATAAGATTCTGCACCTCTGGATTATCAACTAATTCTACTACTGATTTGTATAGACTAGCTTCTAGTGTATCAGCGGAAATAATGTTGTTATATTCTTTAGAACCGATCTCAATGGGATGAGTTTTGATCTCCTCCCCATTGCTTAAGATAACTGTAAGTTCTTCAACAAAATCAGCCATATATCCGTACTTTACAGCATGCGCCCCTGATGAATTTGTTCCTATCATACCTCCAATAGAGGCATAATTTTCTGAAGAATTATCAACAAAAACTATTTTTCCGATTTTTGCTAGCTCATGATTTAAATTCCCACAAATTACTCCTGGCTGGACGATTGTATAGTCATCTTTTTCGTTTATATCAATGATCTGATTCATATACCTTCTAAAGGCAAGTACAATTCCAGTTCCTAAACTTGAGCCTGTTAATCCAGATCCTGCTCCTCTTGCATGGATAGGAATTCCCTTACTACTGGCATACTTTATTACCTCTTTTACATCTTCTTTATCTTTGGGGTAAACGATACATGAAGGCACGATTCTGTAAACACTAGCATCAGTGCTATAGAAATTGCGAGCAATATCATCAATGGCAATATCTCCTTTGATCCGACTTTTTAAATCCCTCTCAATAGATTTTGGATCGAAAACACTCTTTAGCATGCTTTATCACTTTCTTTCCATTGGAAATAGTCATAGAATTCTTATCATTGGTTTTGTAAAGTTATTGAACTTCGCTTAAAAACTCTAACGCTCAGAATAAAGGAGTTTGCTATTAACTATTGTTAAAAGTATCTGACTTCAGAATGAGAAATTAAAAATGATGTAGTTATGAAATAATTGAATTATATCCGTTTATGAGCGTTGAATTTAAAACTCCTCACTTTCATATTTAGAACGAATGAATTAATAGTCTCAATTGCCCCAATAATTAGCGATACTTTTTAACTAAAAACCAATCAATCTCTTACTAAAGGGTGGTATCAGCTGTATCAACCAATTGAACCAGATGAACCGAAAATAACTTCCCCTGATTTCGCACTTTCTCATATAAAACCTGGGGATCGGATCTTCGTTGGAACTGGATGTGCTCAACCCCGATTATTGCTGCTCCATCTTTCTAATATGGAAATCCATACAGAAGATAATGAAATTTATCATGTGATTTCTTTCGGATCAGCTCCATATGTCAAAGAACAGTACACAAAACGATTTCGATACAATAGTTTTTTTATTACTGCTAATATTAGAGAAGCAGTAAAAACAGGAAGAGCTGATTATACACCTGTATCTTCAAGAAAGATACCAGAATTATTTGAGAAACGCCTCCTCCCTGTTGATGTTGCATTAATTCAAACTTCTATACCAAATAATTCGGGGTATGTGAGTCTAGGAATTAGTGTAGATGTGACTAAATCAGCCGTGGAAAATGCTCGTTTAGTAATAGCAGAGATTAATCCTGAAATGCCTGTGACTCATGGTGACAGTCTAATTCACACATCCGAGATTGATTTCATGGTGGAAAATCGTGCGCCATTACAAGAATGGGTTCCACCTCGAACCACTCCCCAAATAGAGCGCGTAGCTAGAAATGTTGCTACATTAATAGGGGATGGATCAACACTTCAAATTGGCATTGGTAGCGTGCCAAATGCTGTTCTGAAATACCTTTCAAGTCGGGAAAACCTAGGTATCCATTCTGAGATGATTACTGATAGTGTTTTAGAATTAATAGAATCTGGGGTAGTAACAAATTCAAAGAAAACTCTGCATAAAGGAGAAACAATATCAGCTTTTTGCATAGGGTCACAACGATTGTATGAAACGATTGATAACAACCCTAAATTCAAATTCTATTCTTCAGATTATGTTTTGGATCCCGATGTAATCGCTAAAAACCCTAAAATGGTTACAATGAACTCAGCTTTAGAAATCGATTTGACAGGCCAAGTTGCTGCTGATAGCTTGGGACATTATCTTTATAGTGGTATTGGGGGAGCTGTGGATTTACACAGGGGAGCTCTTCGATCCGAAGGTGGTAAAGTAATTATTGCCTTGCCTTCTACATCACATGATGGCCAAAAATCTAGAATCGTGTCACATTTGTCACCTGGAGCAGGTGTTGCTATAACACGAGCAGATATTGAATATGTAGTTAGTGAATATGGGATTGCTTATCTTCATGGTGCTACTCTTAGAGAACGTGTACTTGCCATGATTGAACTAGCGCATCCGAAATTCCGAAAAGGTTTATTAGAAAAAGCAAAGGAATATGGTTATTGTTATCAAGATCAAATATACAACGATCCACCAGAGATTATGTTACACCCATTAGATTGTCAAGAATACTATACATTAAAAAATGGACCCACAGTTCGGATCAGACCAATCTTAACTAGTGATGAAGACAAACTGAGAACATTCTTTTATTCTCTGTCCGATCAAAGTAGATATTCAAGATATTTTAGCGCAATTAGAGCCTTACCCCATGAAAAAGCGCAAAAAGAAGCAAATATTGATTTTTCTCGTGATATGGGGATAGCTGCTTTTCTAGGCCCAATATCTACTGAACAGATAATCGGGACAGGTCATTTTTACATCTTATATGATAATCAAACTGCAGAGATTTCTTTGCTTGTCCATGAAAAATATCGGAACAAGGGACTTGCGAGATTTTTCCTTGAGTATCTTACGAAACGAGCTGTTGAACGAGGTATTACACGCTTTGTTACTGAGTTAATTATTGGTAATCAAGCGGCAATTCACTTATTGAAATCCTTTGCTCAGAGTGGTCTAGCTAAAAATGCAACGATTGAAAGAGCTGATGAGGTAACTATCCTTACTTGGGAGGTTCCTGAGTTTCCTGATCATATAGAACACAAAACACTTCGATATTTATTCGAGTAAAGAATTACTCATGCTAAAAAGAATGCTATAGCCATCATCATACCGAAAGTAAAATGAGTAAGGATTGTCGTAGCATTAGCAGGTTGTAACTCTTCTATAAGCTTATAATTTCTTTTTGCTATTAGAATGGCTTTAGCTGCTAATGGTATAGTAACAAAAGGTAATAAAAGGAAAATAGGGAAAATGGCACTAATTATTCCTATAAGAAGGAAAACATAAGCAAGAATCATACCTATTATGTAGATTCTAACTGCTAAGGTCTTTCCCAATACAACGGCGAGCGTTCTCTTTCCTGATTCCTGATCTGCTTCAATATCCTGAAATTCATTAATGAAAAGAACCATTGCGATTAAAAAAGCAATTGGAACAGAAGCTATCAAGGTTAGCGTCCAGTTAATATCCCCTAATTGAATATAATAAGCACTTAGCACTCCTAATGGTCCAAAACCAACAAAAACAGCAATTTCTCCTAGTCCATGATAACTTAGTCGAAAAGGAAGAGCTGTATAAAATAAACCCAATAATACAGCGGTTCCTAGGAAGAATAATAATAAGATTCCTCCAGTGTTTATGATGATAAAAACAGCGGTCACAATACCTACCAAATAGCAAATAATTGAGGCAAGAAGAATCTGACGGGGTAATAAAACCTCATTCTGAATCATCCGTGATCCCCCATTGAAAGGAGAAAAATTCTGATTTATATCATCTGTGGGTTGATCGAAATAATCATTTGTTAAATTAGTTCCAGCGTGAATAGCGATCCCTGCAAGAAGGGTTAAGAAGCCTAAAAAGAGGTCAAATACTTGTGTATCATACCAAGCGATCGCCATTCCAAGAACAAGGGGAACGATTGAAGCTGTAAAAAAGGGTGCTCGGATAGCTAGAATCCAAATCAGAATACGATTAGTAAAGGAAGGCGTTAATGTACTGTTATCTGATTCTACATTGACAATAAGATCCGTCATACGTTAGAAGCCTCCTATTAAGGTCATTAAAGTAGTAAAATCCATACCGAAATTTAATAGATGACTTGATAACTCCTCGTGTACAACGTTTACTTTTGTCATAAATGAGAGATTTCCATATGCCCCGAACAACAGTTTTATCCATACGAATCAATCATAAAACTAGAGAAATTCTGGAAAAAAATGCTAAAATTCTGAACTTAAAAGTTAGTGTCTTAGCTGCTAAAGTTCTAGAGGAAAGAACAGAATTATGGGCGAAAGAGTACGCTTCAAGGATATATCATGAGTTAGGACTCGATAAAGAAAAAACGGAGGAGGATTATTAATGGTTGGCTGGGTAGAAATCTTTATATTAGCTATACCCTTGTTTCTTAACGCTAGTCTGTCTTTTCTTAATTTCGTTGTATTCTTTAGCAATTATAGACAAAAAGAAGAAAATACCATGCTTCACATTGCGATAACGTTTTTTTGTAGCACATTAATATTTTTTCTTCTTTTTTTAGCTGTTCTTCTTCCCCAATCAGTTCAGCTCCAATTTTTTCTGATCACTAATATTGTCGTTTGGTTACTCTTTCTTGAGGTTGGAAACTCATATTTATCAGCATTTCTCAATCGTTCACGAGAAATCGAACGATATTTATTACCTATTTTTGGTGCTGCCATTGGATCAGCCTCGCTTGTTGCTATTAAACCAGATATTTACCTATTAACCATTACTCTGAATATAGAGCTTATAGTATACTTAATGGCGATTGTTTCTCTTCTCTACATTTTTATTCAAGCGATTGTTCGAATCAACCTCGTACTTGACCAGTTCGAAGGAGAAGAACTTAAACTTCTGGAATTAACCCAACTGACATTCTTCTTAGGAACATGTTGCATAGGATTTACTTTTATTACTTGCTTTTTGTGGTTGGTGATCAAAGGAGTAAGTAATTTATCCTTAGATATTACAACCTGGGAGTTAATTGATTGGATAACATTTCTCAATTTGCCAATGTACGCAGGAATTCTACTCGGTGCATTACTTCGATCATTAAAGATAGATTTTGAACAAATTGATGTCCCTACAATTCTCAATGTTCTTGATTCACCTCAAGAATAGCTTGATTTTGTCATAAAAATATCAAACAATAAAATTTAAATCATAAAAAGAAGAACATTCACCTGATTAAATAAACGGATGTAATAGCTCAAGATGTGCTTAGCAATTCCTGCTCAAGTCAAGAAATATATTGACGATAATCTTGTTATAGCTGATTTCGGAAAAGGAGTCTGTCGTGAAGTAAGTATTGCACTAATGCCTGAAAAGATTAGTGTGGGGGATTGGATTTTAATTCATACTGGTTACGCTGTTTCAAAAATGGAGCCAGAAGAAGCCAAGGAAACACTCGCAATGTGGGAAGAGATTTGGAAACTGGAGGAAAAAGAAAAGACATCTACATCTGGCCTATAATTTGAGCTAGTCAACATACCCGGGGAATGGGTTCTCCCACTGGTTTGTCAAGAATCCTATGTCCACCAATGGTCGTTTTCATGAATATTTGGCCTTTTCTTTCTTTTTGTGCTTCACCAATTATTGCAGCATTTTGACCTAGGGGAGAAGATTTCAATATTTGAAGAACCACTTCAGCATCATCAGGATGGACAGCAATGATGGCTTTTCCTTCACAGGATACATTCAATGGATCTATACCAAAGATTTCTGCCACTATTCGAACTTCTTCAGAAATAGGTATTTGACTTTCATCAATCCAAATAGAAACGGAGGATTTTTCCGCCCATTCTGCTAGTACTGAAGTTAATCCTCCTCGTGTAGGATCTTTCATGGCATGAATACGATATTCGAGAATAGGTAAGATCATTGTGTTTAAAGGTGCCACATCTGATCTAAGGTTGGTTTCAAGTTCAATCCCTTCCCGACTTACTAGCATTGCAAAACCATGATCTCCTAAAGTACCAGAAACAATAATTTTGTCACCAGGGTGAACAGAGCTATCCATAATTCGTTTTCCTATTGGAATCACTCCAATCCCTGTAGTGTTAATGAATATTTCCGCTTCTACCATAATATTTTGAGGTAAAACTTTTGTGTCACCTGCAATAATACCAATGCTATATTGAGAGGTAATTTCGGAAATTGTATCAACAATTATTCCCAAGCTAGAAAACTTGAATCCCTCTTTGATAATTAGTGCTAAGGTAATAGCGATAGGTTTTGCTCCCATCATTAATAAATCATTAATTGTGCCTGCTGCGGCTAATGTCCCGATATTACCCCCTCGAAAGAAAAGAGGAGAAACTGTGTAAGAATCGGTAGTAACAACTAAGTCAGTAGAAGTCACATCAAAAGGAATGATTGCACCATCATCAAAAGACTCGACACCAACTCCTTTTGGAATCTTCTTGATTTTAATTCGCCCTGTAATGAAGTTTAATAAGATATCCATCTTTTTCCCACCTTGTCCCATGTCAAGTTCGACAATTCGGTCATCAATTGCTTGTTCTATCATGAGTGTGTACACACCCCTTGATTAAGATCTGACGCAGGAATTTTTATCCTATGTTTGTCTTTTCAAGGTCCATTTATCTGAGCTTTGTCAAAAGAAAAACACATTTAATATGACTCTTAGCGCCTAAAAAAAGGAGAATGAGGTCGAATGTCTGATATATATTATGATTGGGTAATCTACAATACTAATATTATCACAATGGATCCAAACAAAGAATCAGCTGAAATGTTGGCAATTAAGGACGATAAATTTGTTTATGTTGGAGAATTTAAATCACAAATCTTGGAGAAAGCGATTTCTTCTTGGGATGCCAGAGGAGAAGTTATCATCCCAGGTTTCATTGACCTTCACACACACTTATGGAAAGAAGCACATGTTATTTCTATTGATCTTGGTCCCTTCAAAACTTATGAGGACGTGATAAAAAATTTAGAAACTGAAGTAAAAACAAGAAAACCAGGAGAATGGGTTTTTGCTTCGAATTGGGATGAGTCAAAATGGCATGATCGAAAAGAATTTCTAACACGAGAAGCATTAGATACTATTAGTCCTCGAAACCCCTTATATACACATAGAGAAGATGGACATTTGGTTGTGGTGAATTCACTTGCCTTAGAGAAATTACCAATTTCTAAATCTCATCCTGGCGTTGAAACAGATTCTTCTGGAAAACCGACGGGAGTTTTGAAAGATGTTTGGTTAGATCTTTCACAGTACTATAAGCATCTTATTCCAGAAAGCATAGAAAAATCTACTTTTATCGCTGCTTCTAAAGGTATAACTGCTGTAGTAGATAATCTTACAATTATACCTGAGGGTCAGAAAAACATAATGCAAGCATATTTTAATCTTGACATGGTAGGAAAATTACCGATCCGCATTTTTCTAAATCCAACTCGCAAGTTATTGGACGAATTTGCGAGATTAGGGCTTTCACAAAATTGGGGTTCCTCTAAAGTACGATTTTCAGGTTTTAAGGGGTTTTTTGACGGTGCCCTTGGAGCAAATACGGCGCTCTTGTCTTATCCCTATCAAAATGCAGAAGGAAATGGAGACCAGTTTATAGCTGAAGAGGAACTCATATCCCAAATAGTATTTGCCGAGGAAAATGATTATACACTATGTATTCATGCGATTGGCGATCTAGCTATAGATAAACTCCTTAATTGTTATGAGAAAGGAATTAAAGAAGCTGGTAAAAATACCTCCTTTCGTCAACATCGCATTGAACACGCTGAAATGGTGACTGATGATCAGATACAGAAAGCTAAGAAATTAGGGATTCTTCTCTCTATGCAACCTAATTTTCTTAAATGGGAATATCCAGGGGAACTTTATGAACATCGTTTAGGAAAAGAACGCTTTATGAAATTAAATCGATTTGCCATAATCCTTCAAAACGGAATGAAAGTCTATTTTGGTTCGGATAATATGCCCCTTTCTCCCTTATATGGAATACAACAGGCAATTAGTTTTCCCTCAACCGAAGTAAAAATTTCTATTATTGAGGCAATTCAAGCATATACAATTAATAACGCCCAAGCACTATTCATGGAATCTAAATTGGGTAGTATAACAGAAGGAAAATATGCAGATTTTGTGATTATGTCAAAGTCTCCTCTAGAAATAGACCCATCACAGATAAAAGATAATCTGATAGAATATACTATTGTTGGAGGAAAAATAGTCTTTTCTTCTGAAGTTCAATCTTAATTCACAAAATTAAGAAAGTATTCATTACTACAAATCACTTTTTTTAAAATTATAGCTGTTATAGAGTTGAAATTAAAACGTGAAAGCAAGATGAAATTATTAGAATTAGCAGGATTTCTCAAAGATCAAGCTGTAAGACGTTTTCCCAATGAGATAGCCATTATTGTTCTTTATGGATCAACTGCTCAAGCAATTGATGATGAGTATTCTGATCTCGATATGTTTGCAATTGTTGATAATCAGGAAGAGTCCAATTTACCTTGGGAGTTTTTGTTTCAAGGTCATACAGTTGATTTCTGGAAAATTGATTGGAACCAAGCTGAATTAATGGCTTTAGGAATACAAGATAGCAGTCCTTGGGCTGTGTCAGCTGCCTTATTTAATAATGGTAAAGTTCTTTATTCACGGTCTGTTTTTGATAAAATCCGTTTCGATTCATTGGTTGAAAAAACTAAGCGTAACCAGGAAGAAAATTTTAAGCAAATAATAAATAATTTTAATTCTGGATATTCCCACCTTGAAGAAATTACCCTGGCAAAAAATAATAATGATCTTCTCTCTGCTCGATGGGCTATTTGGCAACTAATCAACAAATCAGTCAAGAACCTTTCTCTTATTAACAATTCTTTTTTAACCAAAAATTGGGGGGTAAATCTACATGAGGTTTTTCAATTTCCTATATTACCTATTAATTACTCAAAATTGGTAATAAATCTCAGTACTACAAATAATTTCGATGAAATGTTGAAATTAGGGAGAGAATTGATACATAACCTTCGGAAATTAGTATTAAAGAAGCAACAGAACTTTATTATGAACCAAGCTAATAAGGAAAAGGCATTTTGTAACAACTACATTAGTATGAAGGCATATGCAAATAAAATCATATCTGCTTGTCACAAGAGGGATATCTTTGCAGTCAGTTATGCTGCTACAGAACTCCAAATATGGATTGCTGAAGAACTTGCTCAATATGAGGGAAATCTAGTCGTGGATGTTGACAATTTTAATTTTTTTGATGAAATAAAAGCATTCTACAATCAACTAATGTTACCTGATCTTATGGAGGGCATTGCTCAAAAGAATTTCGAAGAAATTGAAAAAAACGCTAATGAACTTGATTTTCGGCTGCATGAATTTTGCAAAAATAAAAATCTAAAGATTTCCAGTTTTATTAACATAAATGAAATAGAGAATTATCTTGAAAAAAAAGTGATTTGAATGAACCAACGTCCAAGAGTTTTATGTACCCATAGAATCCCTGAAACTGGTCTTAATATGCTTAAGAAAACGATGGAAGTAAAGATTTTAGATGTAAATCTTCCTATTGATTCTCAACTGAAAAAATCACTTCCAACAGCTGACTTCCTAGTACCACTCCTTTCTGTAAATATAACAGAAGGATTATTAAACTTAGCCCCATCACTTAGAGGAATTGCAAATTATGCTGTTGGATATAACAATATAGATATCGCTGCAGCTAAAGAAAGGAACATACTTATCACTAATACTCCTGATGTGCTGACAGATGCAACAGCTGATCTAGTATGGGGATTAATATTTGCAATAACCCGTAGAATAGTTGAGGGGGACAAAATTTGCCGTGTTGATGCCTTTCCAGGGTGGTTACCAGAGTATTTGCTTGGGTTTGAGATTACTGGAAAAACCCTTGGGATAATAGGTTTAGGACGCATAGGAACGGCCGTAGCAAAACGAGCAGTTGGTTTTGACATGAATACCATTTACTATTCGAGAACACGTAAACATGATATTGAAGGTCAATACGGCTTAGTTTTCAAAAATACTTTTGAGGAAGTACTTAAGGAGGCGGATATAATAAGTTTGAATGTACCGTACACATCAGAGACCCATCATTTGATATCTAAACACGAACTTTCTTTAATGAAATCCTCTGCTTATCTTATTAACACTGCTCGAGGTAGGGTGGTCAATGAAAAAGAATTAATAATTGCACTAAAAAATAAGTTCATTGCGGGCGCAGGAATGGATGTGTTTTATGATGAACCATCCATTCCAGCAGAACTAAGAGAACTAAAGAATGTTGTATTAACTCCACACATTGGATCAGCAACGACTCAAGCCCGTAATGCAATGGCCAGAATGGTGGCTGACAATATTCTTGCTATGCAACGAGGAGAACAACCACCAAATCTTATTCCAGAAATGAGATAAAAAGAGAGGCTATAGTAGATCACTGGATCTTATATAACTCTCCTTTACAATAGGGACAACGAGTTACCCCAGTTTGGGTAATTTTGTTATAACAATCACTACAGACCTTTCGTGCACATTGATCACATTCATAGGCTGAATCAGTTGAGGGATGCTTTTCATTATCTAATTGACAAAAAAATGCCTCTCTTTCGTCAGGGAAATATTTATGTGGTTTGGTTTCTTGTTCTATCTTAGCACCACAGTGTTTACAGAAGCGACTTCCTGGAATAATGTGTTGACCACAGCTCTGGCAGTTTTTAGCTGAAGCTGGGGTGGTGACTGTGGAAACACCGTAATCTCTTCCAGTTAGTTTCGCACCACAATTTACACAAAAGACATCACCAGGTTTGGAAAATGAATTACAGCGATGACATTTCTTTGCTGTTGGTGCTGATATGACTTCGGTTGTTGTGGGAGTTGTGGTCGCTGCAGCTGCGATAGCAGTCGGGGCAACTTCTTTAGCCGTTCTTCGTTGAATAATAGCGATTACTAGCAAAATAACAATTATAAAACCGATTATTAGGAGAACTGGAGTGAAATCTTGCCATTTCTGGTCATAAGAAACTTCGGTATAATAGGAGACATCAAATGTAATATCGACGGATTCTGCTGGATTAACGAAAGGATCAAAGTACACAAAGAAGTACCAATCATCACTGGAAGGAACCGCCAATGAACCAGATACAGGGTCAACAACATCATTTTCAACTACAGGTGCATCCCTGAAGTCGAGGGCACCCACTGCAGAATATTCAACTGTGTAGTCAATTGTAACGGGAGTTGATCCACTGTTATACCACACAAGATAATAATCTTGAGCATCAACGATATTAATTCCACCAATGTATTGAGACCCTAGATAGGAATCTTTAGGAGTGATTGTTTCCCAATTATTCCAACGATTCAAACCATTAGCATCTGTTACAAAAAATTCGATGGGGCCTCCTTCAGTGACATTAAATTGATAGTCTAGTCGAGAACCAGGTTTCAAAAAGTAGCCAATATATTCATAATCATGATTACCTTCGACAATCATACCTTTTTCGCTATAATTCCCTGATAGTGTTTTTGTGTCAAAATCCTCAAATGGGTGGTTCCAAATTATAAAGGTTACTTCGCTTTGAGATCCGACACGGTATTCAATAGTTTGGCCTTGGGACAAATACTCTTTCTCATACCAATATTCATTGTAATATAATGTCTGAGTATCGGAATAAGTAACAATACCACCTGAAGAAGCATTAGCAAAGGGGAACCAGAAAGCTACTCCAATAAATGGGAGAATAATTAACAAAGCAATGATTGCTAGTGCTACTCCACCACCCCAATAGACTGGAGCATAGTACCAAGGTCTCCAAGGGCGTCCCCACCACCAATACCAGTGCCACGGTCTTCTCCACCATGGTCGCCAATAACCGCCCCAATAACGACGATGATGGGGGCTATGATAGCTTCTTCCTCTAGGAGCTCGTGAAACAGTTCGACGTGATCCTGTACGACCAAAAGGACGACCAGATGAGCGAACACTACCTACTCGAAAACTACGTGAACCCCCTCGAAATCCCCCACCACGAAATCCACCTCCACCAAAACCTCCCCCTCGAGAACCACCACCGCCACGAGGCACGAGATTCAATCCTCCTTAGAAGTGGTTGTTGTGGTCTCACGGAAGAGAATATCCCTGGAGACTGCAGCAATGAGAAATATAATAGCTAATCCAGATACTCCAAGGCCAATGACATCAAAATCAACAGTACCTGAAACACGTAAAGCTCCAACTAATGATATAGTCAGAAATAGAATCCATTCTATTAGCAAATTTACGATACCTACAACAAGGCCAATTACTTGCCAATTTCTAGTTAATTTTATTTGATTGTAATCAGCATTCGCCCATTGAAAGATGGCAAAAGCACTGATGATGCCTAGGATTAGAAAAAAAAAGCCATAAAAAAACACTCCAATCCATAATAGTTCATAATCACCCTGCACATCTAAGTAACGTAACCAGAAACCTCCTCCTCCTCGAGCTTCAAATAGATAATATGTTGCAGTCTCCTCAGTGTAACCCATAACAGGGGCTTTTAAGAACCCTGTAATACCAGCCAATGGTGCTAAAATGCCAAAACAAAAGTATAATAATGTCATTAAAAGTGTAAAACTATAATTCGCGAATCTAGGATTACTAACTGAAATAATTCCTTTTTGATCCTCATATTTCTCCGGTAAAAAGCCCCAACAGTCCGTGATGGTTGCAACACCAATTAATTCTTCATTTTCAACGACTGGAACAACTGATACATCTAAATCACGCATTCGAGTGAAAGCAGTTGATACAGGTGTATCTCTGTCTACTGGATCAATAGTATACATGATTTCAGTTACTTTAGCAGTTTCTGCAGATAATCCTTCAGCTACAAGCCCCGTTACAATGTCAAAGTCTGCAATCACACCTAAGACATTATTATCATTGTCAACAACGACTAAATCAGGGATACCAAGCTCTTTCATCTTCAGAGCTGCATCTTTAACGGTTGAATCAATGTTGATAATATCATATTCATCATCAATTGTCAAATCCCTGATAAAAAATTCATTATCTTTCTCCAATTGAAATTATGACCTCCAAATTAGGTGAGTTCATCTGAATTAAGTTTCCGTGCAAATAATATTATAAATCTTTTATTGGCGGAACCAAATACAATTAAAGAATAAGATTTTTTGTTTCATAATACTAATTAAAAAAGAGTGTCCAAATTAATAAAGACATTTTAAACACTTGAAATCTCGGAAGGTAGACCTAATGCTGTTCAGAAGAGATAAAAAACTCTGGAAACGAGGAGAAGTACTATTTGATCAGCTTGCAAAAGAACTTCAAGTCGCCTCAGCCAAACTATGTAAAGCTATAACTATATGGTCAAGTCATGAACAAGATCCTGACGCTCGATCTAAAATTGTCCTTTTAAATGAAGAGATAATTGAAGCTGAAAGACGATGTGATGATATAAAAGAAGAGCTAATCAATAGTATCTTTTCTAAAGGTGCTTATCTACCTCAAGCTACTGAAGATCGTCATCGTCTTGTCCGTTATATGGACACGATTGTGAATCGCACTGAAGTAGTAATCAGACGGCTAGTTTCGAAACAGGATTTTCCTCAACGAATTCCACATGAAATGCCAATTCTAGCAGAAAAAGTGCATCGTTGTACCGATTATCTTCAAGATGCGCTTAAGTATCTAGATAAAGACTATGATAAGGCCTTAAAATACGCAAATAAGGTTGATATAATGCGTGAAGAAGCACGAGACCTCGACTTTCATATTTTTGGGCGACTTCATTCGCCTGATTATCCCCCTAAAGATTCAGCATACTTGTATACCATCTCAGTAAGTATGATCAAAGTTGCTGAAGCAGCGGAGCAAACTGCAGATTATATTCAAACTATGACGGTAAAATATGGTTAAAATATGATTGATCTTTGTTCTAGGAAGTATAAACTAATAGGAGTCTTATGATCTATTGTCTTTTGAGATTATTATTCTTTTATTTGCAATACTAATGGCCTTTGCAGTCGCATTTGCTTCAGGTAGTAATGATGAGATGATGGCACCAGGAGTAGCTGCAGGGGCGTTTTCTTTGCGAAGTGCTGTCATTTTAGGAGCTATTTTTTCTGTTTTAGGTGTATTTTTGGGAGAAGCTGTTGTAAAAACTTTAGGGGAAGATTTAGTAAAAGGTAATAGATTGACGGATGCAATGATCATAACAATTTTGTTGGTTATGGTGATCATACTTGTGGGACATGTGACAATTATACCCTTACCGATATCTACTACTCAAATAGTGGTTGGTGCAATTGTTGGAGTCGCTATTACGGCAGGTTTAACCTATTCCGAATGGGGAATAAATGCTGTTGATTATCGGGTGCTTCTCTTGATTTTTCTGGGTTGGATTTTCAGTCCCATGATTGGATTTATCATTGCAGCCACAGTCCATTTATGGATACGACGTCTTGATGAGTCCGTTGAAGGATTCGCAGGTAGACAGAAAAAAGATCAGGCGTACATATATGCTTTAGGACTATTCTTAATTATTAGTACCGCATCGAGGGCTGGAAATGACGTTGCAAACTCTATTGCACCAGTTTTGGGTTTAAAACTACTCGAAGGTGAAACTATTACAACAAACATGTGGGTAATGATGCTGATAGGCGGTTTTGGAATGGCCTTAGGCCTAATAATAATAGGAAAAATAGTAATTCGGGTCGTAGCAAAAGAACTTGTTGAGATGAATCCAACTTCTGGGCTTTCTTCAATGATTTCGGTTACACTTATAATGACATTAGGTACACTTCTAGGATTCCCCTTAAGTGGAACTCATGTTCTAATTGCAGCCATGATTGCCGTTGGCTGGGCAGAAAGGTCACCTATTCAAAGACAGATGGTAAAAACGATAGTTATATCATGGATAGTAACTGTGCCTATCGCTGCTGTACTTGGAGCAGTGATGTGGTTTGGTATAAATTGGCTTTTTATTGGATTAGGATTATGAAGAATCCTCAATTAAATGGCTTAAAGTTTGGATAATCTCCTCTACAGGGATATCACGCACTCGTATATTTGTAACTCTACCTTCTGACCGACCATTCTTATGACGGTTCTCTACTTCTTGCTGAATGAGGCCTAGTCTAGCTAAATCTTTTAAATAAGCCCAAACTTGAGTTTGGCGGCGAGGATGTACTCCAGCTTCCTCACAAATACTCACATAAGAATTCTTTACCTCTGGGCTAGTCACAAATGGTTGATTATTAATAAGAAGTTTGGCAATGCTTAATAAGAGCAATTTTTGATGTGTACTCAAATCATCGACAATTGATTTTTCAATAGGAAGTACAGAAACAACTGCTTTGCGTACGTGTTCAACTGTGATTTGCTCTTTCTTTTCTCGGTCAGCAAGTTTAGCAGCTCGCCATAACAGTTCAATTGCAAATCGTGCATCCCCATATTCTTCCGCCAGCCCAGCAATTGATTCAATTAATTCATCATCAAAACTCTTTTGACAGAGTCCTAGCTCTGCACGGGAATTCACAATATCAAAAAGCTGATTTCGTGTATAGGGAGGGAATGTAATGAAGTTTCTACCAAGGGAGGAGATTGTTGAGGAGTCAAGATGATAACGAAAATTCTTGTCACGAGTACAGCATAATAAGTTGAAACGAGATTCATTTTGATTACCTGGAAGATTTGAAAAATGGTCATCTCGGAGTTTTGGATTACCTTCCTCGATACGTGATAATGCATAAAGAAAATCAGTCCTGTTATCAGGAAGTAAGTAATCAATCTCATCTAAAACAAGTAGTGATACTAGATTTTGCTCGTGTAACAGTAGAGAGAACATTCGGAGAAGTTCATCAACACTATATCCGCGTAAAGGGAAACCGGGAACTAGCTGTCTCAGGATCGTAGTCAGAATGAGGTGAGGAGTCTTAGTTTTACGACAATTTACATGAAAAAACCGAAAAACAGGATCTCCTGGCTTATGTTTTGCTTTAAGGTGTTTAATAAGATCTGTCCCGAACGCTCTAGAAACAACAGTCTTCCCAGTACCCACTGGACCGTATAAAACAACTTTACGGGAGGATGCAATAGGTTCCGTTATAATTGACCTGAAATAGTTGACTAAGCTCTCCATCTCCTCCTCTCGATGCCAGAGATGATTGGGAATGTAATTAGCTGAGAACACTTTTTCTTCTCTGAAGACTGATTTGAAGTTAGTGAAAAACGCAGAGAAGTTTGTGTTTGTATTAGACATTTAATTCACATTTTTGTCGGATAAGTTACTTCACTTTCGTTTTATTTCCTCACTTGTTCTAGAAATACATTGGGATTCTTTAAACGTTAAGGAGACCAATTTCCAAGTAATAGTGGCTGTTTATCATCTTGGTGGACGTTTTTTTACTATCACATTCATATTTTTGCAAAATTTTTAGGAAGAGATAAGATTAATAAGAAAAATCAGAACAATAAGGTTGAGATTCGTGTTTTAGTATAGTTCTGCTAGAGTAATCATAAATTAATAATTAAAATCGCTCTCGTTATAGCTTTAGAGATCATTATTTTCTTTATTTCTTAAAATACTAGAGCGGGAGTGTTCATTGAAAATGAATACAATTCAATTTTATAATCAGAAAGAAACACCCAAATTTTAGAAGAACCTTGAATCTATGTTCAAAAGATAGCTATGGAAGCATCCAATGTTTTTTCCCTGGGAGCTCAATGATAGAGGTTGCAACATGCCCAGGCTCTTTATTTTGGGCTGTGATTTTCCCCTTATGTGCTTCTAACGTTTTTCGATATAAGTACAAACCGATCCATGTGTCAGTGGCGGAAAATTCTGTCGGAATACTTACGAACTGGTCAAAGATAACCCCTAAATTTGTTTTTCTTTGATCAACAATTACTAATTTAATTTCTCTCTTTACATCCTCGGGGATATCATCTCTTAGTAAATGGGATTGAAGATTCATCTTTTACACTAGTGAAATTAATACAATTAATTGTTTTAAACATTGAGTTATACCATCCTGATAACCTGAATCTTTATTTCAAATAATATTCAATCTAAATTGAGCTGAAGACAACGTTATTCGCTCTATTAGGAAAAAATTATAAATAAAACGAGAATCAGATTGAAATTACTTGGTCTTTAGGAGTGTCAAGACGTAAATGATTGAAATAATACCAGAATTATGTATTAGATGTGGATATTGTGTTAAAACTTGTCCCTCACTTATTTTTAAAATGGATCAAGACATCCTAAGAGTAGAGTTTGAAGAGTATTGCATATTATGCGGTCACTGTATAGCCATTTGCCCTGAAAATGCCATCAGACATGATAAACTTGATTACACGCAATTTCGGGAGATCATAACAACCCAAAAAATCAATCCTCAAGATCTATATGCATTATTTCAAACAAGACGATCAATTAGGAATTTCAAAGAAAAGACAATCCATAGGGATTTAATTGAACAACTCATATCTGAGGCACGATATGCTCCAACAGGTAGCAATCTACAGAATGTTGAATATCTTGTTCTTCAAAATCAAGCCATACCTCCGTTCGTTGCAGACGTGAGAAATTTTTATGCCAACGTGTTGAAAATCTTCGAATCATCACAATCAGAAGATCCTACCACTTTACGACGTATTCGAAAGTGGAGTTATTGGTTGACAGAAGCCGAGAAGGGGAGGGATGCTCTTTTTTACGATCCACCTGTCATTATCGTCGTGTATGCTCCTAGTTCTGACACCATGGCCCCACTTAATGTTGGCTTCGCTATTGCTTATCTAATGTTGGCAGCCCAAGCAAATGGTTTGGGAACAATAAACATTGGCTACGCTGTTGAAGCAATCCGCCGAAGACCAAAAATAGCAGAAGAGTTAGGGATCTTAACGGAAAAGTACGGGGTTTTTGCGGTTCTATCAATGGGTTATCCTGCATATGAGTATTCTAGGGTTCCCATTAGAAATCCTGCACACATTATTTGGCGAGACTAGCATAAAAGGAAAGAATTAATCATATCCAGAGTATCGTTGAGCTAAGAGTTAAGTCATAGAGAGAGACCACCAAAAATGACGAAAATGGATAGAAAAGGCTATTTCATTATCATAGTATGAAAGGTTTGTGTAAACGTTAAGATTCTCCCTCAATTATTGCTAGAATTCATGTCCACTTTTTGAATAGTCTCTCTCATGGTAGTAAAATCTCCTAAGGATTGATATTTTCGTTAATAACACTTTTACTATACAAATTAACACAATATCATATTGATTCTACACTCTGTTGAGTTAAAAGTATCCTCAATCTGTGATTATCTATAATAGAACATAATCAAGGTTTGATAAATATTGCCTCCTCGAAAACGAAAGTCGTCGACGCGCAAAAAGAAGGGGAAAGAGAGTAATAATTCTGGAGAATCAGAAATGATCTCATCACCTCCAGATGATAACGGAGTAAACTCGACAGTTTCAGAAAGCCAAGTGTTAAAATCAAAGGATATTGGCGATCTTCCAGGCATTGGGCCTGCTACTGCGAAAAAACTTCAAGATTCTGGTTTTGGAACTTTAGAATCTCTTGCGACAGTTAGCATTGGAGAATTAGTCGCGGTAGGGAACCTGGGTGAGGCAACATCCCGAAAAATTATTCAAGCAGCAAGAGATGCTTTAGACTTCGGGTTCACGACGGCCGAGGAAGTTCTAGAACGCCGTCGGAATATGTTAAAAATTACAACGGGTTCTGCATCGCTAGATGATCTCTTTGGAGGTGGAATAGAAACTGGATCTATGACAGAATTGTATGGAGAATACCGAACTGGTAAGACCCAGCTTGCTCATCAACTTTGTATTACAGCCCAACTTCCTCGTGAGATGGGTGGTTTGAATACCGACGATAAAAATCCGATAAAGGTGGTTTATATCGATACTGAAGGAACTTTCCGTCCTGAACGAATCCTTGATATGAGTAAGCGCTGGGAAGGGGATCTAGATATAAAACAAGTTTTGAAAAACATTATGCATGGCAGAGCTTACAATAGTGACCATCAAATGGTCTTGACTGAGAAGATTGCTAAGGATAGTCAAACAGAAAAGATTGGGTTACTTATTGTGGACTCTCTCATTTCACATTTCCGCGCAGAATATGTTGGAAGGGGAACCCTTGCTAGTAGACAACAGAAGCTGAACCAGCACATCCATACACTTCTTAAGGTTGCTGAGGTTGGCAACTTATCTGTGATTGTCACTAATCAGGTTCATTCAAAGCCTGATATGTTCTTTGGTGACCCTACTGCGCCTGTCGGAGGGAATATTGTTGCTCATGCTAGTCACACTCGCGTATATCTCCGAAAGTCTAAAGGTGAACGACGGATTGCCAGAATTGCTGATTCGCCACTACTTCCAGAAAATGAGACTGTTTTCGCAATAACTGGGGATGGTATAACTGATGTCGGGTAAGCTCCCGCTATTTTCACTTTTTTCCTTATTTTCCTTATAAGTTTGGGTGTACTCTGTTTAGACGTGCTAGTTTCAGTGTATCTTTGAGATAGAGCTTTTTTTACTCGCTCGAAGATTTCATTTTTCATTCAATTTTCCCTTTCCGACAATTTATTTATTTGTTATAATGTATTTATTGATTTATGTAAATCAGATTAGGATTGTCTGGAAATTATGGCTAGATATTCTTTCATTATCACAGGTCCAAAGGATGCAGGAAAATCCACTTTATCTTGGCAGGTGTTAGAATATCTTGATCAACTGCCTGTATCAAAAGGTGGAGTAATCACATTACAGAATGATAAGAAATGGTTCTATTTAATTGCTGATAAAGCTAAAATTCCATTTGAAGCCAATGAAACTGAAGAATTTATTCCAATAGGCCATTTTCGTGTTCATAAGGCGAATCTTGAGCGCACTATCAGGAGTGTACAAGCAAGCTTGGATACTGATTATTTATTTATTGATGAAATCGGCCCCTTGGAGCTTCAGGGGAGTGGTTACTTTCCAGTACTTAATGCAGTATTGTCACGCGAACATGGAAATATCCTAGTGGTTAGAGAAATGATCTTGAAGGAATTCTTAACCCGATTTCCACAGGCCAGGAATTACAGAATGATTCCAGTGGAAAATCGTGAAACTATATCACCCCTCAATATTATTAAAGACCACATTAACAAGGTATTAAATCATTCACATAACAGTTAATTTGACTGTTCTATATGTAGAAGGTCATTTTTGGAGTCTTAGAAGTCAATAATCATCTTTTTCATATCATAGGAGTAAAAAAATGGTGAAAGAACAATATATTGGTGCAATTGACCAAGGAACCACTGGTACACGATTTATGGTATTTGATAAGAATAGTAAACTTGTTGGGTCTCATTACAAGGAGCACGAACAGATTTTTCCACAACCTGGATGGGTTGAGCATGATCCTCAAGCTATTTGGACTGATACTCAATCAATAATTAGAGAGACTCTCAAAAATATTCATCTTTCTCTTAAGGATTTAGCTGCAATCGGTGTG
This sequence comes from Candidatus Hodarchaeota archaeon, assembly GCA_029856365.1. Lineage (GTDB taxonomy): Archaea > Asgardarchaeota > Heimdallarchaeia > Hodarchaeales > Hodarchaeaceae > Hodarchaeum. The sequence continues at coordinate 4,542 of JAHQWW010000041.1, read as the reverse complement.
ACCAATCAGCGTGAAACAACAGTCGTTTGGGATCGTAAAACTGGACTACCAATCCACAATGCTGTTGTTTGGCAATGCGTACGGACAGCTGAAATTTGTGAGGAACTCAAAAAACAAGATTTAGAGTCACTTGTCAAAGAACGAGCTGGTTTAGTTATAGCTACATATTTCTCTGGTCCTAAAATTTGGTGGTTATTAGACAATGTAGCAGGAGCTCGTTTAAAAGCCGAGAAAGGAGAGCTACTTTTTGGCAATATTGATACATGGTTAATCTGGAATCTTACAGGGGGAACTAATAATGGCGTACACGTGACCGATGTTTCAAATGCTTCTCGAACTATGTTGATGAATCTAAAAACACTTGATTGGGATGATGAATTGATAGAACAGTTATCCATTCCTAGATCAATGCTTCCAACAATTAGACCATCAAGTGATCCCGAGCTGTATGGTTATATGGTCTTGAAAGGAATGGATTACGGTCCCCCCATCTCTGGGGATCTAGGAGATCAACAGGCAGCATTATTTGGCCAAACATGTTTTGATCCTGGAAATGCAAAGAATACCTATGGAACTGGAAACTTCCTCTTATTAAATACGGGGAAAAAGATTGTACACTCCGATTCAGGACTTCTCACGACTGTAGGTTACGGAATTGGAAAGGAAACAATTTACGCATTAGAGGGTAGTATTGCAATTAGTGGAGCTGCAATACAGTGGTTACGAGATCAATTACACTTTTTCTCTTCTGCATCTGAATCAGAAAGTTTAGCTGCTTCTGTTGCTGACAATGGGGGAGTGTACTTTGTTCCCGCTTTTGTAGGTCTATTTGCACCACATTGGGATACCACAGCTCGTGGCACTATAGTTGGGCTTACTAGGGGAAGTAACCATGGGCATATTACTCGAGCGGTATTGGAATCCATTGCTTTCCAATCTTTTGATGTTTTTCGTGCTATGGAGATTGATAGTGGGATTAAACTTCAAAGCTTACGAGTCGATGGGGGAGCCTCCAAGAACAATCTACTGATGCAATTCCAAGCTGATTTGTTGAACATAGAGTGTATTCGGCCTAAGATTGAAGAAACTACAGCTCTTGGAGCGGTATATGCTGCTGGGCTTGCTGTGGGCTTTTGGGAGAATATTGACGAATTACGAGAAAAATGGGTGGTTGATTGTGTTTTTAAACCCCATATGGATGAAAAACGGAGACAAGAAATGATACATTACTGGAATAAAGCAATGAAAAAAGCTAAAGGATGGATTGAGAACTAGCTGCTTATTCTGCTATATCTCCTCAGCTAAAAAGAGATGGACAGATCTCTCCATTTCAAGTAGTGTTTCATAAATAGCGTCTGGTTTATTCGCAAGTAAGATATCAGAAGCAGAATAACCTGCTGCGAATGCAAATGTTGTAATTCCAACAGTTTTTCCTGCTATAATATCCCCCCCTAAGTCTCCTATCATCGCACAACTCCGAGGCGTGTTTGTTAAATTGAATTTCCGAAGGAAATGGATAAATCCTTCCTCTTTATGTGTAAATTCCCCTGAGGCTAAAATCCTGTCTTCTGGGAAGAAATTTGTGCCTTTGAGATGTTTATCCAGAAATGTGGCAATTTTTTTTCTTGGTGAATCACTTACGATAGCCAATTTAATACCAGTTGAATGTAATCGCTTTAGAGCTGTTAACGCATCCTTTGTTGGTTGAGCTGATGAAAAATGTTTTGACTGATTTTTTCCAACAAAAAGCATGGCTTTCAAAGATTTGATATGACTAAATCCTAAAGCTCGTGAAACTTGATACAGGGCCTTTACTATTTTCCATTTAACATTTCTTTCTTGTGAGGTGAGTTTAGAGAATGTTAACTCATCTGCTTTGGAGATCACACGAATAAGATCCACCTGTAGGTATTGGGCTAACATCCCAAAGTAATACTGCTTAGTATCAACAAGTGTTCCATCAAAATCGAATAATATCGCTTTTATTGGGATGTAAACGAGTTGGGGCATGAGCTAACTGTCCAAGCGGTCACTAGCTTAACTTTTTCCGTTAAATAAAAACACTTTCTCTTATTTCTCTTTCTTCACTAAATAGAAATTTCTTATTCTCTAACTTATTCTCCAAATTCAAACAAATAAATTTCCTTCTTGCATGTACTTTTGAGGTTTTCTCTTGAAATTTAATCTGAGTGATCCCTTAGCTGGTTTAGTCCCACCTAATACAAAAATTTGCGATTCTCATGTACATATTTGGAATGCTGATGCGTTTAATGAACTAGAGAAGTGGGGTCAGCTTTATGGCGTTAAAAGATTTATGGGTATTGCTCAACCTGAAGTGAAGAAAACTTTGGAACAGAATGGAAAAGCTGCTGAAATTATATTTGCGTACTACTTGCCTATGCAAGCATTTGCTGAAAAAAAACCCGAAACAATAATAGAAGCTGTTGATGAAGCTCATAGCTTGAATTATAGTCTTACTAAAACTTGGTTTGGTCCAAGACAAATCGATTTCTTTAATACTGAGAAGCTTGTTTCTATTTCGGATCCTATCTTTGAACCTGTTTTTACTCGAATTGAAGAATACGGTCTTCCTTTAGATATTCATGTAGCTGATCCTGATATTTGGTACTCTACAAAATATCAAGATTCTGAACGTTATCTAACAAAAACTCAAGCAATTAATGATTTTTATACTGTCCTTGAAAGACACCCATCACTTAAGGTCATAAGTGTTCATTTCGGTAGCCTACCTGAAATTAATAATTTACTCCAACTGGAAGACCTCTTCCAGAGATTTCCTAATTTCTATGTTGATACAGCTTCTACTAAATGGATCATTCGTGAACTGGGGAAGCATCCCCAAAAAACTCGTGATTTTATTATCCGTTACCAAGATAGAATTCTTTTTGCAACTGACTTGTCCGTAGGATGGGGTGATCATCCAGAAGATTATATTCCTACTCGTTACTGGGCGCAACGCCTATTTTGGGAAACCAATGTTCAGAAAGTTGAGCTGCCCTTTTCAGATGAGGACAATCCTAATCCTCCCACTTTCATTAATGGACTTAATCTTCCTCAATCCGTACTTGAACGATTTTATTGGCAAAATTCTCAAGATTTCTTTAATTTAAGCCAATAGATCCATAGAATTATTCACTATAAAAATAAACAAAAATTCAGTCTTCCCGTAACTATGGGAGAGGGTGAATTTAATTCTTTTCAATAAATGAAAACATTTATGTTGGTAGTTCTTCATTTAGAGGTTTGAGGCAACCTTAAATGAAATTCAATAGAACTACCAAACAAGCTATTACCTGCGATATTTATAAAGTTTGTGACGGAGTGCAAACTAAAGAAATAGTGGGGGAATATCATCCAACAAGTATTTGGCAACCTGAAGACATTCTCAAGACTATTAGTGAGGCCTGTTTGCAAAGAACATCTTTGGAAGACCTCTGTGAGTCACAAAAGAACCCCTCATCGGATACCACACAAAAACGAATCAATGAGTTAGAATTGGATCAAATTGACCAATTAATAAATGGATGGATAAATGAACAGGTTTAACGACTTTATTTTCATAGAAATACGCACTTAACCATTTCAATTGACTTTCATCAACAACCCTATTACGGTGATCCTTCTCCCGATTGGGTCATTGGAATGAAGAGAAAGAAGGGGACAAGCTATTGTATTTGCTTCCTCTTAGCTTCAATAACGACCAACAAGATTCGTTGTCCGATTTATACGAAGTTGGTGACGAAAACTGAATATAGTGATAAAGTCGGCCTGCTAGCTAAGATCTGGTTTATACTCCCAAAAAGTTTTCTCATAGAAAGGGTCTATCTTGATCGTTGGTTCTGTGAGGATCCAATTATTGAGTTTCTGGAGGACAGAGGCCTTGAATATGTCATAGCAGCGAAGAGAGTGAAATCGGTGAAAACATCCCTCGCTGAGGTTCGGGCGTGTGTCGAACAGCTCGCCACTCTTTCTGACGTGGACTTAGAGGACAGGCTTGCGCTGGGTCAATGGTGTCGTAAGCGTGGATTAAACACCTTCAAAGTAAGGTATATAACTTTGAAAAAACGAGGAACACCTACCACATTGGTAGCAGCTTTTGTCAGGGTCAGGTCACATAATCGTGATCCTGCTAGACGTTGGAGTTATACCTTGTATCTGTATGTTACTAATTGTAAAGTCTCTACTCGATATGTCATCAAGTTGTACAGCAAAAGATGAATTATTGAGACTGAATTTCGGTGTATTGGTACTTTTAAGGCTGTCACAAACAGTACTAACCCTCAGCTCCGATCTCTTCTTTTTGGTCTTGCCGTGCTTTTTGATGTTTTGTGGATTGTTTATTCTACATTCACGGCTCGTCTACATGAATCAGTTGGCGATACTTTTATTAATCCGTCATATATCCCCATTAAACAATCAGATCCTTTCCAGTTCATCGCTCAAAGATTTCTCCGTATTGTACGCGATGAAATATTACCACAGGTGACTTTTCGTTGAGGTGATGCAGGAAGACAGAAAAAT
>JAHQWW010000040.1 GCA_029856365.1 Candidatus Hodarchaeota archaeon | reverse complement strand
GATCTACACGCCAAACTTTCTTGTATTCTGGAGGTGCATAGGTCTCAATAAGTATATTAAAATCATTAATAATTGTCTTAAATTTTTCGTATGCATCTTCGGGTGTCATCCGCATCTCAGTAATTAATCGGTCGACTTTATTGATTATCAAAACGGGACGGACTCGTTCAGTTAAAGCTTGTTGAGTAACAACTTCAGTCTGAACCATAACTCCCTCAACAGCATCGACGAGAACCAGAGCTCCATCGACTACCCGTAACGCCGAAGTAACTTCACCAGAAAAGTCAACGTGTCCAGGGGTGTCCTGAAGATTGACCAGATATGTTTTTTGGTCAAACTCATGGACCAAAGAGATTCCTGTGGTTTTTATCGTGATTCCACGTTCTTGCTCGTCTTCCCGTGTATCTGTAGCTCGTGCTTCGCCAGCGATTTTTTCAGCTAGAAGTCCACAAGCTGCAAGAAGGGAATCAGTCAAAGTAGACTTACCATGGTCAATATGGGCGATAACTCCAAGGTTCCGTACAAGATCTCGATTAATAAGTAATTTTTGTGCTTCTTCGATGGTAAATTTCGGCATTTTTTTCACTTTATTAAATTATTAATAGTTATTATGAATCATAAGATGATTTATAGGAATATATTTGAATTATACAATCAATTGGCCACTAGACCAAAATATTCTTGATTGAGATAACCTAGTTTGGTCTATCTAATCATGACTGGGCTTTTAAGAAAGATACTATCAACCTTTCCATAAAAAGGAAAAAAGATATCAAAAGCCTTTTTTATAGCATGAGGTAAGGGTTATTCGTCATGTCGATTGAAAAGGACAAAGTAAATTCGATTCTTCGTGAATTTCAAGAGATCTTGAAGAAATATCGTCCTAATACCTCCGAATTACAATTAATCACTTCTAAAATTTCTCAAATGACTGCCAGAAACATTGAGAAACAATTCAGTCACTCTCGAATTTCTCAGTCACAACGTTCAAAAAAAGTTCCTACTACTAGACCTAAGAAAAAGAGGTACAAGATAAAAATCGATTAGACGCTTGAATCGGCAGTTTCAAAAAAGAATACTACTTATCTAAAAAATAATTTTTTTTAGAAGTACCTAAAAGGGAGTTTATATTATGTTTTAAACAGAAGGCTGTGTATTGTGGCCAAAATTCGAACAAAAATTATGCTCCATCTTTATGCTATTCCAATCTTACTTTCTTTCTTTCATATATGTTACAAAGTAAAAGTATGGGGAAAGAAGCATGTCCCAGCCAAAGGTTGGGATAATAAAGGGATTATAATTATGTCAAACCACCGTTCGCACTTGGATCCATTTTTAGTCGGCGTAGCAGCATTCCCCCGTTTTTACAAACCCTTTTTTTATCCAGCTGATGCTAAGTTATGGAAACTCCCCCTATTCCGTCCAATCTTACAAGGTATGAACTGTTTTCCCGTTTTTAAAGGTTCTAAAAGCATGGATATAATTAAACATCACATTGCTGTAATTAAAGGCGGGGGTTCAGTTAGTTATTTTCCTGAGGGAGCTCGAACCAAAGATGGAAAATTACAACCTGGAAAATTGGGAGCAGGATTGATAGCTCATTCTACCAGAGCTTTAGTCTTACCCTGTGCTGTTAAGAATACTGAAATTGCCATGCCAGTAGGAAAACCTTTTACATTAGGAGGAGGCCCCAGAAAAATCACATTAAAAGTGAAATTCGGCCCACCACTTGATTTAAGAGATTATTACAAGCTACCAAGTTCTAAAGAGACCTCCCAAAAGATTAGTGACCTAATAATGGCTGAAATTGCAAAACTTATGAAAACCATGTGAATTATTAACACACGAGATTAAACTAAAGTAAAAAGAAATCTCATTTGATTAGGTGTATCAATATTGACTCGGTTTGTGACAAAGGAAAAGCTAGCTGAATTATTTGACAGATTAGAAAACTTGAGATTAGATGTTCTTTATATTAGGGATTCGGAAGATCACAGAGATGTGAATTTAAAATATCTTACAGGGCATCCTGAGGATGCGAGTTTATTCATAGATGTCAAAAATCGACAAACAATTCTAGTTCCTTGGGATTACCAATTAGCAAATGACTTTGCAGAGGTAGATCAAGTAATTAATATCATGGAATACGATGGTGGGTTAATACCTGCAATTCATGAGACCCTAAAGAGTATCGTGAATTCAAATCCAAATATTGGTGTTCCAAAAGCGATTCCATACTATAACGTTCGTACGATAATTGATCAAATACCAAACGCTGAAATAATATATAATCCACAAGAAATTGATTCAATACTCGAAAAGCTACGATCGATAAAATCTTATCATGAAATTACCCTCTTAAAAAAGTCAGTCAGTATAAGTAATCATCTTGTAAACGAGATAGAGAAATCTATGACTACTCGCTCCCAGAGCAATATTGAGTCTGAAATTGATCTAGCAATCTTCGTTGATAATCAGATGCGAAAGTTAGGGGCATTTGGACCAGGTTTTGAAACTTTGGTAGCAAGTAGTGCAAGATCTTGGCAAATTCATACATATCCCCGTGCTGACCAATTATCAATGTATCGTCCTGGCTTAGCTTTGATTGATTTTGGAGTGAATGCAGAGGGTCTTACTTCAGATGTCACTTTGCCCTTTGTTGTTGGGAAAATGAATAATAAAATGAAATTGATTGTTGAAACAGTAGAGTACGCCCACTATGAGGCAATTGATGCTCTAAAAGAGGTAAATTTTCTCCATGAAGTTGCAGAAGTTGCAATAAAGATAATAGAATCAAAAAATTTCTAAATGCCTCATGGGCTGGGACATGGTATCGGATTGACTGTTCATGATTCACCTGATTTGAGAAGAAGACCAACTCATGAGGTATTATTGAATAACTGGACTGATACACCAGTAAAAAGGGGTATGGTCTTTACGATTGAACCTGGAATTTATGAAAAGGATGTGGGTGGATTTAGACTTGAAAATGATGTTATAATTACCTCAAAAGGGCCTCAAATGGTTACGAACTCTCATCCAGTGTTTATTGATCTATGACAAAGAAATCATCTGAAAGAATTTTTTGATTACTATCACAAAAAACAACAGAAAGGTTCCAATCCGAAGTAAATGTGACACCACATAATATGATTTCAAAATCATGTGTTTCAATTTGGTCAAACATTTCCTTTTGATTAGAGGAAAATGAAAACTGAAAAGGTGCCCACGAATTTGTAGATGTACGAGATTTTACCTCGATAACAAATCCCTTAAGTTGATTAAAACAGGTTCCATTCATTAGATAGCGATTTAATCCTTCTCTCTCATAGAAAAACCTGTGTACTAATTCTTTTGGTGTCAATTGAAGTTCATCACTTGGGAAGAACGGAGTTATTCCCAAAAAATCCATTGTTTTTTGGTTTTTTCGTAAAAAATCGACATTTCTCCCTTGAACTGTTGTTGTTTCTAAATATCTGAGAGCGGTTGAAGGTCGTACTACTAGAATTGGAAAACGCAGAGAAAGAATATATCGAGCAAATTCCTCCGCAATCAAGCCTCTAAGAACTGTATTTTCTCCCTTTATTAGATTATAAAACATAAAATTACCTCAGTTCTATATCCTTAGAACAGTAACCGTCCTTGTAGGAAAATTATCCTTTTTAGATTCTGAAATTTCTAAAATTAGTTAAACATCTTGGGGGTCTTAAAAACATTCGCCCCACTTTTTTGTAAATATAATTTTTCTCTTTTTCGCTTATTTAATAGCTCTTTCCTCTTTATTAGTATGCCTTATCTTCTTTGTTTTGAGAGTACTTGACACTTTCATATTGATTATTCCTTTTTAATCCTTGGAAGAATTATCGTACCATTAGAAATTATAGTTTTTACAGAGTCTGGAATTTCCAGTACCAATTGGCCATATGGAGAAATATCAACTGCTCTGCCCTGATATTTTCCCTCAGGACTTTGAACAATTACATCCATTCCAAGGATATTATCCTTTTGTTTCCATTCATTAAGGAGGCATTGGGATCCGAAGGTACTTAAGATTTCGAAAGAATTTTCAATCTGAAGAATGATTCTTTGTAACAATAATTCTAGGTCAAGTTCGTTTTCAATCTCTTCATAAATAGTTGTAATTTGTCCTCGAAGCGTTATAGAGTATTGGTCTAATGTATTATTAACATTTAGCCCAATTCCGATGATTAAATATTCCAACGAAAGTTGTGAAACCTTACTCTCTACTAGAATTCCCCCAATTTTCTTTAAATTGGATCTAATCAAAATATCATTGGGCCATTTTAGCATTGTTTTAATATTGAAGGTCTCGAAGGCATTCGCGATTCCTACAGCTGAAAGAATAGGAACCACTCCTAATAATGATAGATCGATTTGGGGTTGAATTGCTATTGAGCACCATAATCCCCCTTTTGGTGACTCCCAAACCCTCCCTCCTTGACCTTTACCAGCTGTCTGTGTTTCTGCAACAATTACAAATCCAATTTGATTTTTTTCTTCAATCAATTTTCTAGCTAGATTGTTGGTTGAGCTTACTTCGTCATAAGAATAGATTATTGAGCATAATTTAGATTCTGTCACTATTTCTTTTATAAAATCAGGCATATTAAATACCTAGGCAAGTACAAAATATAAGATATTGATAATAGTAACTTTAGATCTGGATTATTTACTTTTTGTCAAAACGAATGTTGATGATAGCTGTTTCTTAAATGGAAATAGATTTAGAAAAATGGCTACAAAACCATCAATAAAGAACTAACAAACGATAAACAGAGTTTTCGGATATTACAACTATGAATTTATCAGGCTATAGCACATGTTAAGTGTTGAGAAAGAATTTACTTAACAAAAAAGCTTTTAGCTTTATATACTATAAAGGTGAATATTCCGACAAGTGTTAACGCTAACGCCATAGCAGAAAAATATCTCTGAGTTGAATCCAAGTTAGTGAATTCTGATGGGAAAATCGGTTCAAGGAGAAAGAAAAGGAAAAATCCACAAATGAAGATAAAAATAAGAGAAAGAGAGGATGTCGTCACGTTTCTTACGGTAGGAAAAGTTAAATCATCCCAATCCTCTGCAAGCGAACAGGAAAGTGTTGCAAGAATAATACTTGTTCCTAGAATGGTTCCAGTCATGGCAATAAAATACTTTTCAAGACTGAAATGGAGTAAGGTCAAAGTAAAAAATATAGGGGGTAATTGAGCTAGAAATCCCCAACCTAGGGCAACAGTGATCAGCCCTAATCCCTCCAATCGTGACCATGAGAACTGAACAACCGTTGTCATCAGTAATAACCCTAGATTCATCTGCGTTTGAAAGTAATTTTGCTTTCTCGTTTTGTTTTGGTTAATTGTCTTAAAAGCTGTCGTAATTGATCGTCACTAATTTTGTCAGAGACCCGTCTTGTTTGGGCAAGTTGAATCAATTGGTTTTCTAATGTTGTTGCGTACTCTGGTTTCGCTAACTTGATATTGGCAAGCCTTTCTCGTGCTTTACCCGTTAGTATTCCTTTTAGGATTGCTTGACGTTGGTTCTCAATTTGACGTTGTTGTTCCTCCGCCTGTTGTTGAGCAAATTGCTCATTTTGCATTTGCGCAAGCTTTCTTTTCCGAAGTGCTGCCAATTCAGGATCTTCTTCAGCCATTGGTATTTACACTCTTTTAAGGCCTTTAAATACTCCCATTATCCGATTACTTAAGATTATTACACTTTTTTTAAGCATTCATTATTTTTTCCGAGTAAGAATTATTAAGATTTTCTCTGGTATTTTACGTTTTTATATAAATAAAACAGATTCTGTTTTTTCTCGAACTAATAATTTGAAAGTTCAGGAAGCTGTTGCTTAACTTTAAATGCCACATTATCAACGAAACTTCGGCCAGTTGGAGTAACAATCCTTCCATCTCCTGCAACTAATGTAACATAGCCTCCTTTTTCTAACTGATGAATTGCACGCCGAATAATGGCACCAGAACCTCTAGCTGTTTTCTCCGGTTTACTTCCTCTGTTCCGTTTTCCCCCATACATTTTTCTTATGTGCATCACTCCCACTGGCCCGTGCAGATAGATTTTCCTTAAAATTGAAGCAACACGGATGAACCACCAATCTTTTCTCTGTTCTGGCGCATTTTCTCGAGTAACACTGAGCTTAACAAAATCACCCCATTTAGGGGGTTGAAATATCTTATTATTAGACTTTAGTTCCTCTGAAATTGCTTTTATCAATAATTCACTGGGAATCATTTGTGCAGTAACCATATTTCTTTCTCCAACTGTCTCTATTTGGATAGTTTTAAGCTAATAAGTGTAAATCCATCTTAATTCCTTTTTTAAATCAACTAGAGGGGAATTCGTTGGTATTTTTAGTTGTTGTTATTTGGAGATATTAACAATTCTTATGAAGAAAAGACACAAAAGATAATATCTATTTACCTCTTTTTTGAAAATTCACCCGTTTATTGGAACTTCCCAATTAACAAGAGTCATTGAAAAGTTGAGGAAGATACCATGTCCGTAAAATCAAAACATATTATCCTTTACGCAATAATATGTATTATATTTAGTCTTAATAATGTTTTAACAGTTGGAGCTGATGACTCAGCCTTAGAAAATCCAATTATCGTCCTATTTGATGAAGGACATGGACAATTCTTCAATCATTCAATATATCGTCAAGCAATTTCGGATTTAATAGTTAATAAATCTATGAAGATAGTTTTTAATAAAGGGGAAATCAACAGTACTAGTTTTGAAGGGGTTAATATATTTATTTCAACAAATCCACAAAAATATTTCTTAGAAGCAGAACAGCATTATATTAACAAATTCCTTTCGCAAGGAAAGGGAATGATGTTGTTGGCAAACCCATTGGATGAAGATAATAAAACATTAAACGGTCGTGGAGACATTTTAAATGATCTTTTATTGTCTCTTGAGTATTCATGGGAGATGGGTGAATTTTGGGTTTATACAGAGAATGTTACCAATTATTTACCAACTGATGTTATTCATAATGAGTTTTCAAATGTGGGGGATTCTAAGTACTTAATCCTCGATTTGAATTGTACCGATCACAACATTTTATCAATTGGCAAAAATATTACTTCCATTGTTACTTCTACATGTTCTGTCATTGAAACCGATAAATCAGATCCAAATAAAGATGAAAAAGTCATTGTTGCCCCTCCGGAGGCTGTTGCCAAGACCATATCAGGGAAGATTAGTTCAGGTTCTTCAGATATTATTTTGTTCAGAGCCTCTGGGGAGGCGATGCAGGAACTGGAAAAACACTGGGATGATACTCGCGTTTTATTGGGGGGATCTAGTATCATGTTTAGTGATTTGATTCCCGAAGGACGACCTTTCGAAAATTCTTCTTGGTATAATAGCGAAAACAATTCACTCCTATGGTTAAATATTTTTGATTGGTTAGCAGAGGCGGGTTCTGAGACTCCTTCTCCCTCGGTTGTTCCAGAACAGATCTTATTCTTTATAATAATATTAATAGTTGTTATGGCCAGTTTCTTCTTACTAGGCGGAAGTCTATTATTTTTTATCGGATCTGGACGAAAAATTCTGATCGTAAAGTCAGGAGAAGAAATAGTAGCTGCACCTAAGTCTACCGATAAAGCTATAGAAACTAGCTCTATTGAATCTAGTCCTCCTTCCAAGGAATCACGACGTGATAGGCGACTAAAGCAAATCAAGAAGCATCATCGTCGAAGGAAAAAGTAGGAGAGAAACCTGTTGGGTCGGAAAAGAAAAAGAATTGTTCGTACTAAACCTATTCCAACGCTTCCAACTGTGTTCGATTGCCCTATATGCGGGACTGGGAAGTCAGTTCACATTGAGGTTAATAGGAAAATTAAGGTAGCAATAATTCGATGCGGAAAATGTAAGGTTCAGGCAACCCGACCAATGCGTCCTATTGAAGAACGTGTTGATGTATATGGTGACTGGTTAGACGAATTACTAATGGAAGAAAATGATAATAACAATTTTACTAGCTCTGATGATACTGTTAACTAAGTAATTGCTTAAGTTTTAATGATGACTTTTATCCACCTGATACCAATTTCGGGCCGTCCAAATGCAGGTAAAACCTCTTTAGTAAATTATCTAAGTCACTCAAAACGACCCGTTGGAAAACATGCTGGGACAACTTTGAGTATAGCATCTGTACCCCTTGTTAAGAACCTATTTCTAATAGATCTTCCAGGATTTGGAAGGATAACAAAACGGTCAAAAAAAATCGAAGACCAAATTAAAGATGAAATCATCCTTTTTTTGGAGGATCCCTCAAATCAATTACTGTTCGTCATCCATATCATTGATATATCTACCTTCCATAACATGGTAACCAGTTTAGAAAAAAAAGGGGTTATCCCTTTAGATATCGAGATGATTCAATTCATAGCAGAAAGAACATATCTTCCTCCAGTGGTTGTACTAAATAAAATTGACAAAATTACGACAACATTGATAGAACAAAATATTGCATTATTAAAGTCATATGATCTTCCCGAGTTTGATTTTTTCCTTATATCACTAAAAACTAAGATAGGATGCCGTACATTGCGAAATAGGGTTAAAGAATTAGTAGTTCAGGAACTGGGGTCAAATTATCAACATTGGTAATAATTTTTATAAATATAAAAGAGAATTATATCAATCACTGAATGAAAATAATCGAAGACAATTCTACAACAAAATAAAAGCTAATTAATATTTAAGTTGAGATAAAGCTCAATTCATTAATGACTGTCTTTTCACTAGAATAGAAATGAGGAGCTAAATTTGAGTAATATAGAAGAGTTAATGCAAAAAATCTCTCAAAAAGCTGGACTTTCTCGGGCTGAAATCAAGAAGAGAATTGAGGAAAAACAAAAAGAACTAGGATTCTTTGTGAATGACATTGCAGCGGCTCACATTATCGCAAAAGACCTAAATGTTCCTCTCGGTCGTCCAGAGTTAAAGAAAAGGCCCAAACTTACAATTAAAAGTCTTAAAAAGATGGAACCAGGCTTATCAGGGGTAGGTCTTGCCGCAATTATATTACGAGTTTATCATCCCATTGAATTCGTTAGAGAAGGCACTAAAGGAATTTTAGCGCCTATTCTATTACATGATGGAACCGACAGTATCCGTACCGTTCTCTGGGGTGCAATGGCTCGTCGTATTACAGAAAAACAGATTGAAAGAGGCTCCATTGTTAATATTAAGCAGGGATATACTAAATTAGGGAGGAACCAAGAATTAGAGCTTCATCTTGGAGATCGTGGTTTATTAGAACTGGATACTGAGACAAAAACTGAAAATTTTCCAGACCCTGAAGATGAAATCCTAAGCTTAGACTCATTAGATGAGGAAATGCTGGAAATTGACGTCAAAGCTACAATCTATAAAGTAGGAAATCTTGTTACCTTTAACCACTCGGATGGAACGGAGGGCCGTGTGTCAAACTTGTTTCTCAGAGGTGAAAAGGCAACGCGCAGAATGGTGCTCTGGGATGATCGTGCAGAATCGGCATTTAATTTCACGCGGGGAGATGAAATTTTAATCCAAGCTGCAAATGTTAAATTAGATCGAGACGGGAGACCTGAAATACATACCTCACGAGTGACCTATATCACCAAAATAGGCCATAAATCATTGCCTAGTATTGATGAAACAATGGTTTCCGAACGAGTTGTGGGTGAAGCAACAGAAAAAAAGCTTGCTGAAATAGAACCAACTGATGGATTAGTTACAATTGATGCTCGGAAGGGTCCTGTAAGTAATTTAAGTAGCTTTACACGAAATGATGGGTCAACTGGATCTGTGAAAAGAGCAGCCATATATGATGAAACAAGTGTGACAACATTGGTACTTTGGAATGAAGCCATCCCAAAGTTTGATGATTTAGGGGATGAACCTTTTCAAATAAAGAAATTACGGGTCAATATGTCAAGATATAAGACGATAGAATTACACACAATAGCTGAAACCGAATTTATCCCGCTTGATTCTTCCCAAATTCCCGAAGATCCTCCACTTCAAAATATTACAGAGATTAGACCTCAGCAGGGTCTAGTATGTGTTCAAGGAGTAATTAAAAACGTCTTTGAAGAAAGGGAGTTCAATCGCTCCGATGGAAGCACTGGACGTGTAACTTCAATGTCAATTCAAGACTCCACGGGATCGATTCGAGTGGTTGCTTGGGATGATGATGTTGAGCACATAACATCGATTCAAGAAAAAGAGATGAAATTTGTCAAGATATTTTTTGGTAGGGTTCAACAAAAAGACACTGATGCAATAGAAATTCATTTATCTCCTCAAAGTCATGTCCGCCCATCTTCACGGGTTCCCATTACCTTAAGAAGTATTGAAATCGTTGAGGAAGAACAACCTACTACTCAATCTCTCCCTGATTATCATAAAGTACAACTTTCTGATCTGTCAGAAGATGAAGACGGGACTACGATAGAAGTACTTGGAAAAGTCGTCAAGCTTTTTCAACAGAGTCCTTATTATCGTTCCTGTCCTCAATGTCGAAAAAAAGTAATAGAAACAGACGCGGGGTGGATTTGTCAAGAACACCAGATTGTACAGCCACAAATACGATTTCGACTCACAGGAACACTCGATGATGGGACTAGTACAATGAGAACTGTATTCTTCGGCCTTTCAGGAGAAATTCTCACAGGAATGGGAAGTAATGATATTCAGAAGCTACTAGAGAATGGGTTAACTGATGATGAAATTTTTACCATAGTACAACAAGAAGCTGAAGGAAAAACTGTACTTATTCAAGGACGAGTTCAGTTACAAACACAGGAAGTACAAGGAGAAACAATCCAGCGCCAAGAACTGTTTGCCAATCGTGTTAGATTTCCATCACCCAAAATAATTGCTGAAGAATTAGTGAGTGAACTTCAAGAGCTTTAATATTATTGATTGGATATTTTAAAGAGTGATGGTAGGATTTCAGATTAGAGGTGATTAAATCCTAGATACATGATAAAAATATCTAATCTGTAATTGATTATCGATCCGATAAACACAATTCTCTCCATCTGCAATTCGCTCTTCACACAGATCGAGATTACCTTCCTTTTCAAACATTTCTCGTAATTCATTTCCAATAGTAATCTCTCGTTCCCAAATAGCCCTCGCGTTTTGGGTGAAATCAATTACTGTATAAGATAAATTATTGTCTTTCAAAGCCTGGGCCATTTCGGTTTGATTAGGTTCTAAAATATGTTGTTGTTCTTTGGATTCTATAATTTGAGCAAAAAATATTCCCAATTGACCATTTGGCTTTAAAATTGCCTTTAACTTCGCTAGGGTCACTCCTAAATCATCTACATTGGTTGGATATAGAGTATCTATAGCATAAATTGCATTAAAGGATGAAGGTGGAAAAACTAGTTCATTAATATTCCCTACTTGAAATTCTAACATGTCTTCATTTACTTCTGTATTATCTTTCGCCCACAGAATAAGCTGTTCAGCGAAATCGATTCCCGTAAGTTTGGCACCTGTTTTCAGCTGAATGTATTCGGTAACTTTTCCCAATCCACATCCTAAATCTAAGACTGAATCATTGGAATTCAGACTTAATATAGATATGAGTGTTTCTAATTGATCCATATCAAGAACATTGAACTGATAAAGGTTCTTTCCAAACACTTTTTCACAGAACAGGGTATACGCTTTACTTTTAGCACATCTAAGGAGATTTTTATTGTACCAATCACTCATTTGTTTAGAGCGAATTACTTTTCCTATTTTCCCCCCAAAACTAGTAAGTTTAAGCCCAATTTCATCATTAACAACTAGATTTTTTGCAATCAATGAATTTATTGCAGAATCAGAATCTATATTCTTCTCAGAGATCATTTTAAGTTTTTTGATTCCTTCTCCTGTAAGAGTGATCTTCAAACTTTCAGAAATAGTTATTTCATTTGTTTTAGGATCCTTGTCTCTCGTTTCGAGTTCACTGATAATCCCTAAAACTGTTTTTTCATTATCGCTTAGGTTGGCATATTCATTAGTAGTTACCATAATAATTTCACTTTGTTTAAACTGGAATTATGGAAAGAATTAGTACTAATTTTAATTTAGTTTAATTATAAACCAATTGAATTATGCAAGAAAAAGGACTAGAAAGTTCAGATGCTTTTTAAAAGGTCATATAACCAATGTTAAGAATTACATTCCTGAACATTAGAAATTAAGGAAAGAAACCATTTATTAAAGAAAAGAACCTCTTAGAATAGGGATGGTGGGATTTGAACCCACGACCACCTGATGTTCTGATGACCAATCTCTAATTGGTCATTCCCAAATCAGGAATCATCTAGCCACCGTATTTGCCAGAAATATGGCGATAACCATGCTAGACCACATCCCTCTAGCGATCTCTATTGTTTATTTTCACCATAAAGGTGTTTTTCGCATAGAAATATAACTTTTTTTTCTTTGAAGTGTGGTTCATGATCTGGGTTTTAATGATCTGATCACTGAGCATATTTCGGCTTCATTGGCTTCAGTTTTGAGACTAGTTCCTGAATAATGGATTTTATAGCATTTATAGCCTGTTTCATTCAATATCTTCATAATTTGTGTTAACGGTGGGACTGTAACTCCAATTTTTTTGGCTAATTTTGGGATATCAAATGACCAAGGAATATCCAATGATGACTCATCTATCATTAATGGTAATATTTTAACCAGTCTTTTTCTAGTTCCCATTTTTAGCAAATGTTTATCGAGGAGCATTGAGGACATGTATTCTGAGTTTTGAATCCCTCCTAGATATATAGGGCCTACTTTTAATTCATCAGAATTACCACAAGTAGGACAATTGGTTTTATTTTCACCCAAAAAACTGAGATATCTAGCTTGGCATCTTTCACAGAGATGAATGAATCCTGTTTGATTAATAACGGTGTCGACCCCTCTATTGCGAACTAGAAAACATCTCACAAAATGTCTATGGTAAAGGGTTGCAATGGGGATAAGAGACTGACCTAGGATTAATCCTGTATGCTGAATGCCCGTTATTAAGGCTCGAGCGGCTATCTCATGAACATTTCCGATACGGGTGTCAAAGTGGCTAATACCATATTTTGCATAAAGCGCTCTGGGATATAATCCAACGAGACTGGCGAGATCCGTTGCTGTGAAAGCGAGAAGGCCTTGAAGAGTAACCATTTTAATACTGTTCTGAACGAAAGGGATGGGGGTTCCGAAGGGATCAATATCTATAAAATCAAAAACAAGATCTATTGCGTTGAGTTTTTGGAGGAAAGAATTACAATCCATATTGAAGAGCTGAATCCTTTTTGCAATTATGCTTGGAAGCCGATTAATATTTTTCTGGGTGATATAAACAGCTTTAGAGTTAATATCATTACAATAAATGCTAGAAGTTGGTGTCTCCAACGCATAGCGAGCACCACGTATCCCTGATCCACATAAAGGTTCACATACTCTCAGATCGCTCTTTGAATTTATATTTCCATATGCACGTAAAGCTAAAACTGAAAAATCACGATTGATTTCTTGATGAAAATTAAAGAATACCTCATCTGATCGTCTTGGGATATGACCATTGATGTTTGATTCTGGAACAAGAAAAGTCCCCACGCCTTCTTGGATTTCAACAAGTTTCATAAACTAGCCTACCGACGACTTACTCGTCTTCAACAAGATGATTACGATTATATCGATCAGTTCCCCGATTTTTATTGTTTATTGCTATGATATATATTTCAGCACTTTGCTTGCGGGATGTTGGGGGTTTGTAAGTCTTTACATTCTGATAGGATGCTTTGATCTTTTCTAAAAGCTCTTGGAAATATTCCCCTTGAAAAACCTTGGTTAAAAACTTTTCAGCTAGAAAATAGTTCGAAATCCCCAAAGCCACTTCTGCTAACCAAATTTGCCGCGCATGATCGGTGATCCAGTGTCCTGAGACATTAGGAGAACAATCAGCTAGTACAATGATTTCATTGTTGTTTGCTTCATGTTTTTCAAGACTCTTTTGTAATTGAAGAATTGTATGTAATTCTGTGATATCTCCCTTAATGATTTCAGTAATATTCGGAATTGATTTGATACGAGCTATATCCACTAAAAAAATCCGTGCTTTACCAACCGATCTATCCCGTGCTATCTGTGAAAACCCTCCAGGCGCTCCACATAAATCTATAACAGTTTGGTTGCCATGAAATAATTTGAATTTCTTATCAATCTGAAGAAGTTTATAGGCAGCTCGACTTCTATATCCTTCAGATTTAGCCTGTTTAGTGTACATATCACGCTTTTTCGGCAGAGTTAACACCATTTTACTGTTAATAGCTGATCTCACGAAGAAATAATGTCACTTTCTTCTTTTTGGACGAAATTTCCTAGGTTTTCCTTTTTCTTCCAGTTTCTTTCGTGGAGAATATTTGATACTTTTCCGTTTTTTCGCCTCTTTTGCTAATTCTTTCTTCTGTTTTTCAAGTGCTGGACGAATGTACATCTTTATTTCGTTACTTAAGTCTTTCAGAGTCTGTAATTTAGGATTTTTTTTCTCAATTAAAATAAGACCGTTCCTTTCCCACCAATGTCGGGGATAAGCAGCATATTTCTGGATTTCATAGTCAAGTTCTAATTTTTCTGCTGCTAATCGTATTTCTGTGATCGTAGGATTTTCCAATGCTTGTTCCAGAGATAATCGACGCCCTTCCTTGCGTGTGAGTGATTTATCAAGATATTCTGGGAACACAAAATAATATGTATTGTCTCGTCTCAATGTTATTTCTATCTCCTTTTTATAAAAGGAACTTTAGTTTTTATCATCTCACCCAGTATCAGGAGGAAAATATATTTTTTTTGCCAAGTATTCACATAAGAAAAAAATATAGATTGAATTGCAATTCAATAGATATGATAATAACATAATTCCTCAATAAGTTAGAAGAAGATACTTGTTTTATAGTCTCTTTGTTAACATTTAATATATTAGTTTCTGAAACAAGAACCATTCTTGACACAGTTCAAAATTCAAATGTAATGATTGGTGCTTTAGACAATTCAAAAAGTCGTTTCGGTGGTGTGAAATCATTTGACAACAGAATCAGAGTATACAGGTCAGATGCGAAGTCCCATCACAGTTATTCTCGGTCATGTGGATTCTGGTAAGACTAGTCTTCTTGATAAAGTCCGTGGGACTGCAGTGCAATCACGGGAATCAGGAGGGATTACTCAACATATTGGTGCAAGTTTTTTCCCTATTGAGACAGTTACAGCTCTATGTGGATCTTTACTTACTCAAAGTAGAAAAACACTTCAAATTCCAGGGATCTTAATCATTGATACACCAGGGCATAGTTCATTCATGAATCTACGACAACGCGGTGCAAGTGCGGCAAATTTTGCAATCTTAGTAATTGACGTCCGTAGAGGGATTCAACCACAAACAGTTGAATCATTACGGATTTTAGTGAAACAAAAAGTACCTTTTCTGATAGCCGCTAATAAAATCGATCGTCTTCCTGGTTGGAAAAGCTATCCTGACCTTACTTTGGTGAAATCACTATCAAAACAATCTAATGGGTCATTAGAAGCTCTACAATCAATTATTTATGAAATTATGACTGAATTGAGTCATTTCAATCTTGAACCAGATAGATTTGATCGGATCAAAAATTTTGCGAAGAAAATCGCCATTATTCCTACTTCCGCGATAACAGGTGAGGGAATTCCCGAAATGTTCCTAGTATTAGCCAGTCTTACAGAACAATACTTGAAAAAGCAGTTAGAATTACATTTAGACAAAGGAAAAGGAGTAGTTTTAGAAGTAAAAAAAGAAGTAGGAATGGGTACAACATTAGATGTGATCCTCTTCGATGGAATTATTAAACAAAATTCTTTAATCGTCTTAGCTGGAATAAATGGTCCGATCTCAACAAATGTTCGTGCAATATTGGTACCAAAGGAATTGGATGAAATTCGGGATCCACGGAATAAATTTGATAGCGTTGAACAAGTTGTGGCAGCAGTTGGCGTGAAATTGGCTGCCCCCAATATAGATGAGGCAATAGCAGGATCCTCCCTTTATGTGGTAGATAAAAATGAAGTTGAAGAGGCGATAACGAAGATCGAAGAGGAATTGGCCAGTATTCTAGTTGAAACTGACAATGCTGGAGTTATTGTAAAAGCTGATACCCTGGGCTCTCTGGAGGCACTGGTAAATTTCCTTCGGGATTCCAATGTTCAAATTCGATTTGCTGCTGTAGGAGATGTAACCAAGAAAGATGTCTATCAAGCATCATTATCTAGAGAAAAAAATGAGTATTATGGCATTATCCTAGGATTTCGAACGGCTATCCTTTTGGATGCTCAAGAGGAGGCAAGTAAATTACATATCCCTATAATTCAGAATGATATTATTTATCGTTTGTCAGAAGAATATGAAGCATATCAATATGAAGTTCAACAACGTCTTGAAGAAGAAGCAATCAAGGACATCATACGACCTAGCAAAATAAAAGTTCTTCCCTATGTGTTTAGACAAAGCAAACCATGCATATTAGGAGTTGAGGTGTTAGCTGGCATTTTAACTCCTCAAAATAATCTAATCAATCGTGAAAATAAAAAAATTGGTCACTTATTACAAATACAAGACCGTGGAAATACTATTCCTCAAGCAAAAGTGACTGATCAAGTTGCAGTAGCTATTCGTGGCCCAACTGCAGGACGTCAGATTAAGGAGGGGGATGAATTATGGATCGATGTTCCTGAACCTGATGCTCGAAAAATTACTGAACAAAACCTACTTTCAGGGACAGAAATGGATGCACTTACTGAACTGATTGAAATAAAACGACGAACTGTGAATAAGTATTGGGCGCTATGATCCCATATGGATTGATATAGGTTCTTCACTTTGAAATATGTATAGTAAGAATAAAATAGAAGTTGTGCAATTTTCTTTTAGAAATTAGGTAATTTTCGTAAGAATTCTCTTTCTATCAGAATAACAAGAGTTTTAAATGATAAAACGGTTGATGGGAAATCACAAAATGAACCTCTCGAGAATTATGAGAACTATTAAGAATAGAAAGAGATTTGACACGTTATGACACGTATAACCCAATGAACATCTGAATACAGATTATAACGGTTATTCTAATAGGTCATTTGATAAAAAGACATGAGACGATAAAATGGTTAGATTTCAACTTAATTTAGCTGATGATAAGCAGAGTTATAAAAAGGAAATCGATGATGACGCTATGACACGCCATCTAATCGGTAAAGAAGTTGGAGATGAGCTAGATGGACAATTCATCGGTTTTGACGGTTATTTATTTAAAATAACTGGGGGTTCTGATCATGCTGGTTTTCCTATGGTTCCTGGTGTTGAAGGAGCAATGCCCAAACGAATTCTCATTGGCCATAGAGGTGTAGGTTATAAGCCTGATAGAAAAGGAAAAAGACGGAGAAAACGTGTCCGAGGTAGATTGATCAGTGAGGATATCTACCAGATAAACCTTAAAATTCTCGAACGAGATAAGAGTAGTAAAGCCATAGAAGAGTTGTTATGAATTATATCCGAGGATTCCAATGCCAGCAAAGAAGAAGAGGCCCCCAGCAAAAAAGAAGGCCCCACCAAAGAGGAAGAAGGCCCCAGCGGACTATCCCAATCAAGCAGAGATCTCTATAGGGATGATTGGGCATGTAGATCATGGAAAGTCCACTTTAACAGAAGCATTGACCGGAAAATTTCCTGACACTCATAGTGAGGAAATTCGTCGAGGAATCTCAATTCGATTGGGATATGCTGAAACCGAGTTTCGTGAGTGTCTAGAATGTGAAAGCCCAGCTAAATATACTACTCAGAAAAAATGTCCAGTTTGCGGTAAAGAAACTATTCTCCTCCGTCGGGTCGCATTTGTTGACGCTCCTGGACATGAAGTATTAATGGCAACAATGTTATCTGGAGCAAGTATAATGGATGGAGCACTTCTCGTCGTTGCAGCCAATGAAAGGGTTCCTATGCCTCAAACTCGTGAACATCTTGCAGCCATGGAGATTATAGGGATGGAGAGGGTGATTTTTTGCCAAAATAAAATCGAATTGGTTTCTGAGAAGGCTGCTATTCAGAATTATAAAGATCTAAAGAAATTTATTTCGAAAACTAGTACAAAGAACTCTCCTATCATTCCTATTAGTGCTATTCACCATACGAACATTGATATGTTAATACAGAACATAGAGGAACACTTACCAACACCAGAACGAGACGAGAGTCTTTCTCCTAGAATGCTTGTGGCAAGATCTTTCGATGTAAACAAACCAGGACAATCCCCGACTAAGCTGAAAGGAGGAGTTGTAGGAGGAAGTATTGTCCAGGGCAAATTTTCAATTGATGATGAGATTGAAATACGGCCAGGGAACCGAAAAGGCAGTAAATGGCAGGTCATTAAGACAAAGATTGTAAGCTTACGATCAGGATTTGGCGAGCTACAAACAGCGTTATCAGGGGGACTTATTGGGATTGGAACAAATATCGATCCCTCTCTCACGAAAAGTGATTCCCTCGTCGGACAAATCGTCGGATATCCTGATGAGCTTCCACCGATCTGGGATATGTTGGAATTTGATAGCCACCTACTTGAGCGTGTTGTAGGCAGCGAAATTCAAACAATGGTTCAAGCTATTGAATTAAATGAAAACCTCATGTTAAGTGTGGGTACAGCTAAAACCGTAGGGAAAGTAGTAAAAACTAGTAAAAAGGGCACTCAAGTCGATCTTCGGCTTCCAGTATGTGCAGATTTAGGCACTCGTATAGCCATAAGTCGTCAGATTGATCGTAGATGGAGATTAATCGGATGGGGAGTAACCAAAGGCGGGAAAGAACAACGACAGAAGTAAAACCTCCATTTTCAAGTGAACAGCAGTCATTGATATTTTTAGACACTAATTTTCTTATGGCTCTAGGTCAGATTCCTAATTTTAACTTATCATATGAACTAGATCGAGTTATTCCTGGAAATCGAGTATTAGTTGTTATTAAGCCGATTTATTCAGAACTCAAGAAAATACATCTGAAAGGAAATCCTAAAGAACAAATGGAATCTCGCATAGCGATTGAATTTGTGCATAAATATTGTCAACAATGGCCTTCCGAGTACAAACATCGGAATATTGACTTTATACTGTTGCATTATGGAAAAGAAAGAAATGGGATTATTGCAACTAATGATCGTAAATTAAAAAGGATGGCGCGTAAGAAAAGAATAAAACTCCTTTATATTCGTAATCAGCGATTTCTTGAATTACAATGAAACAAATTTAAATTTATCCAAAAAGGGAGGAATTTGAAACAAGGTGTATGAAAATCACTCCAAAATCTCACATATAATGAATGAATATTGGAAAAACTAATGCCGCTGTGGCTTAGTTGGTAGAGCGACGGACTTGTAATCCGTTGGCCGTGGGTTCAAGATATAAGATTCTGATGAATTGTATATGGAATTCCCACCAGCGGCTATTATAATTACTCTCAGAAAAATATACCTAAACTGAACATAAAACAGTTGTGTGACAAGAAATGGAATCATCACAGTTAATTACCACCTGGAAATACCTTGCTGATGGACAATGCGCATTTAAATCTGCTTCAACATCTCCAAAAATTCGTTGTAATCATCTTTTCACCATTACAGGAACTTGTAGATACATAGATTGCCCTCTTGTTCAACCTGAATTCTATGCGTTTCAACAACAGGAAAGTTTAGTTTATTTGATTAAAAAAGACCCCAAAGCTCCCCCTGTTTCGACATGGGGTTTCACTGAGTTACCTGAAGACCGTGAGGAAGCAAGAAAAGTAGTAGAAAAAGCCATCAAAAAACTGAATAAAAATTTAAAAGCAGCTGTTTGGCGGAGGTTTGAACAACAGTTTGATGCTGCAGAATTAATTAAAACCTCCCAAGAGCTCACAGAAGAAGAGGAAGAATTAGAAGAGCTAGATGAAGGGTAATAGATCCCATATCAAGGTCATCCAGCGGCGAAATGATGAAACCTGACAAGGATGAGCCGAGCGATGAAATCTTATAGTTACTCTGACTCGCACGTTGTTTTGAGGTTCAATGACCTTCCAAATATGGGATTAAAGCAAAATACATGAAACTTCCTTTGATTTGAACTAGGAATCCAGAAAGTCATCAATATGGTTTCATTTTCAAATAACTTATTTTTAATAAATAAACAAGTTATACTAGTACGTATTGGTGGCGAATTAGGGATAAAAAGCTGGCAAACTCGTCGACGTATGGTGAGTCAGCTAAAACGTAATATTGAGAGCTTTTTAGAAAAATATCCCACTTTCAAAATCTTTGAATTCAGAGATCGTTTGCTTATTTATTCTGAATCTAATAATAATCTCAATAAGTTGTCACATCTCATTGTTACTTCGCTTAGTGGTATTTCTTCTGTCAGTCCAGCACTTGTTGTTGAAGCTACAGAAAAATCCATCATTTCTAGAGGATTGTCGAATGCTGTTGCTATCATCATGCCTCATAGCAGTTTTGCTGTTCGTGTTCGTAGAGAAGGAAATCACCCTTTTTCCTCAAAGGATATTGCACGCAAATTAGGTACAGAAATTTTATCATCTCAGATTGAAGGCATTAAAGTTAATCTAGAAACCCCAGATTTTCAGATTTTTATAGATATTCGAGGACCATTAGCCTTCATATATACAGAAATTTTCAGAGGGATTGATGGAATCCCATCTCAATCTCAAGGAAAAGCAATTGCTCTAATTCGACCTAATTTCAACTCGATTTTAGCAGCTTGGTTGATGAAGAAGAGGGGAGTGGAAGTAATACCTATTTTTTTCAGGACGGGGAAATCATCTGAAAATACTTTTTTAGATCACATTCGATCACAATTCAATAGAGATTTTATTGTTATGTCAATAAAAGACCTATTAGGTTCCTTCAAAGATCATTCTTCCCTGTGTTTATTCTGTCAAGTATATTGTGAGAAAATATGCCAAGAAGTTGCTGACAAGGAAAAGATTTCAATTATTATATCTCCGACTTGTTTTAACTATAATAATGAAATAATGTCATTAGAAGCACTGGAAATCCTTGAGAAACATGTTTTTTTATCGGTAATACGGCCGATTCAACTAGGTTTTTTCAGTCAAAGTATAAACATAGATCACTTAGACCAGATCGCTTGTTGTCCCTTTCAATCAAAAGTTTCTATTAAAATTTATAATGATTTCAATAATCCAACACTGGAGAAATTTTTATCTTTTAAACTCTGAGTAAACTAAGCTAGTTGATCTTTTTCTGTTCGATATCACCATTTGGAGTTTTTT
Organism: Candidatus Hodarchaeota archaeon; assembly: GCA_029856365.1. Taxonomy (GTDB): domain Archaea; phylum Asgardarchaeota; class Heimdallarchaeia; order Hodarchaeales; family Hodarchaeaceae; genus Hodarchaeum. The sequence goes on along the minus strand of JAHQWW010000040.1, from coordinate 6,174 downwards.
CTGTGAAAATAAAGCCCTCAAATCGTGAAATTTTAGTATTTAGATCAGTCCATGCCTTACTGGGAAGACCCGCCTTCAAACAAACATAATTAAGATATTCTTGGAGATCCCATTTCTGCTCAACAGGCACCTGCGGCAAGAGAAGCCCTCGTTGGTATGGGCCTCGTTCTGCTATTAATCCATGTTTTCCGATTTCGATTAAATTGAAATAATCTTGAGGATTTCTGACATTAAGTACCTCTGGAACAGTCAAAACAGTGACTTCAACAGTTATTGACTTTATTTCATCATAACCAACGGGAGGAAACCGTGGGTCACGGATAGCAGCATCAATTGCAGAATCAATGGTTGATTGGATTAAAGAACTATGTGGGCTTTCAATTCGCCCAATACATCCTCTTAAACTTGGTTCTCTCCCCTTAACAACAAGATGAAGTGTTACAAAGGCACCAGACTGATCAAAAAGATTCTTTGGTGCATTTTCAGGGATTGCAATTTTCCTTTTTTCTTTGAGGTAAGTTTCAATAGCTCTACGGGCTAATTTTACAAGATATTCCCCAGAGTAACTCATAGTAATCCTCTCTATTGGATTAATTGCTGAAAGGTAATTTTGGACAAAAATAGTGAGAATAATTTGCTTATTAAAACAAACTGAATTTTGTTATTCAGATGTATATTAGAATAATAGATACAAGCTTAATTTTCAAGTCAGTAAAAAGGATTATTATCATAACATAAGAGGAGTTGTACTAAGCTATTATTCAAAAAGCTCAAACCATTGTTAATAAGTGTTGAAATTGAGTAAAGAGCGGCGATATATCAGTCAACGTAAGATTCGCAGAATCAAACGTCCAACTGATGATTCATCTTTTGAGCTAGAGTCCGAACCAAGCGCAACGAAGCCTCAAGGGCTTGCACCCAATACAAAAATGTATTATACCAAAATCTGTTTTGGCGTAGGTGGCGGGATAGCTACAGGATTAATTTTTCTGTTGTCAAATGTCTCCCCAGAACTTTGGATAGTAATTCTTATTGGAAGTTTGATTATCTGTGTCACTTTTGTGCGATATGGCCTTAAAATCCCATATGATCAGGTTGATCAGAAACGATTATGGTTGTCTGGGACTTTCACCTTTGTAATTCTTTTTATAGTATTTACTTCTTTGGTGTGGATGATACAGCTCTTTTAAATAGACCAATCTTCACCAGCTACAAAAATACGACTAATTTGAGCACTAAGCAGTTCTAAGCCCTCCCCTGAAAGAGCACTCACGGGTATTAAGGGAATTTGGCCCATCCCTTCAATTATCTGTCCTGCTCGTGCGGAAAATTCACGGGTCATGCCATAAAGTTCCTCAATAGCCCCATATGGATCCTCTCGCCATGCTAAAATATCGTCAATCTGATGAGGTTTCAACAGATCACTCTTTGTTATAACATGAGTAACAGGAAGGTTTAGGCGTATTTGAACTGATGTTGCTAGTAGACTGATTGAAATAAATCCTGATATTTGAGAGATAAGGCTGGAATCAAACAAAAAAGTTAGTAATGATGTGTCCTTTGGAAAGCTCTCTGATATTTTCAAACCAGAATGGCGATATGCAAAAAGCTCCATTTGACCAGGAGTGTCAACTAATACCACTGCAGAGCTTTCACCTAATTCCTCGATATCCTCACGTATTTCAACAATGTAATCTGCTATTAAATCTGCAGCTGCAATCATAGCACCATTTGGGCCTAATTTATATTCATCGACTAATCTATCAAAATCAATATAATCTCGAATGTCAATATCTGCTTTGTAAGGAATATATTGAACTGCAGGGTCAAGGTTAACTATGGTGAGAGAGGCTCCTTTCGTAGTTAAATATTGTTGAAGGGATGACGTAAGCATAGTTTTGCCTGATCCAGCAGTACCAACCAAATAGCAAATGTTAGTCATGATTTTCATCTTTAACTTCGTAAAATGATTGAGAAAGAATGGGGGGGGGGAGAAGACGCAAGTAATCCCCGTGAATACATGGTTACAGAAACCGAGGCATTAGCAATAGTATTGCTATCCATGACTGCAATAATTGCTCCCTCAAAAATACGTGTCCCAATGAAGTTGTAAACAGTGGTCCAACGATAGAGTCCTTTGGTCTCATTAACACGAATTTCAATGCAATCAATATTATTGAAAATTCCCCCTGATTGAATCTCGATTTGAATGGGGAAAAAGAAAATAGTTTGATTGGTATGATCTTTCCAAGAATAAAGATCTTTATTCCCACTAACAGAGAGAGGTGAGGGTGCCAGAATAAGATTAGCTATTCGAGATTCATCTTCAATACGATAAAGTTTGACTGATGGAGGATTAACAAGACTACCTAGTAAATTAGCACTTAAAAATAAGATGAGAATCATTAGAGCGAGAAAAACATATAGATAACTCTTATTTTGTATTATTTTGGTTCCTATGACCTTAATCTTTGATAGCAGATTAGTGTTTTCTTCTTGATGTATAAAATTCTGTTTTTTCTTGATAGATGAGGCTTCCTCTTCTGATTCGTCTCCAACAAATAGAATGAGAACTGCAAGCGCTAGGATAATTATTTTTCCAAAAGTTGTTTGTACTACTAACAAGAACCAACCAATGTGAGGGATCCGAAGGACTACAACTCCGAAAACTTTATCTCCAGAAATCGTTCCCTCTACATCTTCCCATTTATCCGGTGAAAGATTGTTGTCCCCATTCGTTATGAAGAAGTATTCACCATTATGTTGCCATTTTGCAACAACACGATGTACAACAGGATCAGATACATTTGTGGTATTGAAAACGATAACATCTCCCACTTCTATCGATTCAATTGGAATTTTTTTCACAAGAAGGATATCTCCACGAAAGGGGTAGATATCTGTATATTCACCATCTTGAAAACCGTTGTAAATGGGAAGCATGCTACCTGTGGTCACTGCTACAGTAGGGTGCCTAGATCCACCCAAGAAAATCGTGATTCCAGCAGAAACAGCTATTGCAATCAGAATAGCAAAGCCTAAAAGCAGACCTAGTTCAATAATCGTCTTATATTTTGGATTTAAAGGCAATAAAGGCAATATTATTCATAGAAAGGGATTATGTGCAAAGTTTTTAGAAGTATCGTTAGATCATTATTATCTTCCGTCTATTGGAAATGGCTAAAGGCTTATATTTCTCTAAATATTTAATTTTTAACATAAGTATAGAAATAAAAAAGATACCATAATAGATACCATAATCATACAAAATGGATATTAAAATTATAAGAACGAAATACTCAAATCAGATTAAATTTATATATTCGGTCTAAAACCGATTGGGAATGGAGACAACCTAAAATAAAAGTTTCTGATATTAATATAGGAATGGAGATAACCTAGGATGAAAATTCCTTCTAGAATGCGCACATTCTGTCCCAATTGCAACAAACACACATCCCAAGATGTAAAAGTTGAGAAACCGCGTCAAAGAGGAGGAGGAATGAGCCAAGGGAGTCGAAGGAGCGCTCGGTGGACAAGTCGTATTGGCAATCATGGAAGATATTCTCGCAGGCCGATTGCTGCGAGAAATATGACCTCAAAAACCACAAAGAAAGTTGATCTCCGGATTACATGTTCTGAATGTGGAAAAAAATGGATTCGTAGTCGTCCTAGAGCTAGAAGAACTGAAATCACCCGAGTATGAGGAAAAAAAATGGCTGAGAAAGAATCCGAGGATATTCCAGATACACAAGATTCACAACAAGAACAGAGCTCAGATCCCACCAAGGTCATTGAAAGACTCGGGAGAACCAAAAAACGCATTTTAATTGAGTTATATCGTGATTCAGTAGGCTATAAACGGCTTAGCAAGATAATTGGTGTGGGTTTGGATACCATTAGAAGTCATATTCGAACAGGGAAGTATAGTAGATCATTACTTGAACTTGGATTAGTCGAACGAGGAGAACAAGGCTGGCAATTAACGCCCCTTGGTTTACAGGTGACTGAGTTGTTGCAGCAGGATGCAGAATTTAAAGCGTTTTTCTTTGAATAATCCTCAAATTATCAATCATACATCCATATTACTAGATTTCCATTATTTTTTGGTTTAAGGAAGAGCTAGAGGTTTTTATTTCTGATGTGGAAAGTTATGTTCTCATTCGTAGAGATGTGAGAGTGGAAAAATTTAAAACTGAATATGACTACTAACTATTACGTAATTCTGGCAATGGATCAAAAAATAACTGAGTGTTTATAAATAAAAAGAGAATTATTATCAATAGGGTAAATAGCCCAAATAATTGAGCGGCCTAGGGTAGCTAGGTTATCCCGCGGGGCTCATAAAGAAATCTATCTTGAGAAACCCCGAGATCGGATGGTTCAAATCCTCCGGCCGCTACCATTTGTTATTTTATTAAATGAGATATCTTTAACTTTAATATCTTTTTCCTTCAAATAGTTGCTAAACTATAGAGAATATAGGAGTTATACTCATTTCTTTGTGATTCAGTCACTTTATATACTTCTATTCTAACTTCAAACCTCATTTTAGCATCCTTCTTTATAATAAGTGAATTTTTTAATGAGGGAGTCATAATAATCACCTATACAGTGATGATACCTCATTGAATTCTTAAAATACTTAAAAAAAGTTGATTGATGCTTTTTCCATGATTTCTGGGAATTACCTATATTGCACTAGTTCTGTGATAATAAAATTTTTTAAGTACATCAGAGTTTGTTTAATTGGAAAGCATGAAAAGCGTGGTGGAATAAATAGTTCAAGCAAAAGATCCTCGTCGAACTCAAAAAAAGGAAAAAAAATCATTTTGGTTTGAATATGCAGAGAAGAAAGGTGTTGATCCTCATAAATCAGCGTGGCGTGAATACTCTGATGATGAACAATCAAGGCAAGGCAAAATAGTTCGTTATTGTAGAAGATGTGGTGCCTCAATACATCCTGAAGGAAAATTTTGTGAACGTTGTGGCGAACGAATACGATCAAGATAATTTTATTCACATACGACTCTCGCGTCTATATTCTGGTTGTCCAGTTGGCATCCCTCTTTCCACACGCTTGAAGAAATTCTTTTTATTTCGTAGACTTGGTGTAAGCCCCCTCCGAGGCCTGGCTTCAACTCTAGGGGTTTGATTTCTGACTTTTCCAGCTTTTGTAAGCGAACCATGACTACCTGCCATTTTTATATTCTTCCAGTGTTAGTTAAGTCATATACACCTTACTTATCATTAATTCAAAAGCTTTACTATATAATTCTAGAATAAAAACCCAACATAAGTTGATTGAAACAAACCAAATCATTTATGTATTATTTGCATTGAAAACCAAATTATTGTAATGCTTGAGAGTTTTTCATGTCTTATTCTCTAATAAAGCTGGATCAATGAGATAAAATCTGATGAAAGAAAATTTAATGCAAGAATTCTTAAAAAAATGAGAAAGGAGTTGTATTTACAAAATGGATATTGATTTTAAAGGCTTCAAACTTGATGTTACTCCAGCCCAAATGGCTCAACTGATAGATCATACAAAACTATCAGCATGGGAAGGGCCTCAAGCGATAAAAAATCTCTGTCATGAAGCAATTCAATACAATTTTTACTCTGTTTGTATTAATTCTTCTTATGTTCCGTTAGCCGTTGAAACTCTTAAAAATACTGATGTCAAAGTCTGTTCTGTTGTTGGTTTTCCCCTAGGGATGATGGGCACCGATTCAAAAGCTTATGAAACAAAAAATGTAGTCAAAAATGGCGCTAACGAAGTCGATATGGTCATTAATGTTGGTATGTTAAAAAGTGGTGAGTATAAGTATGTACAAACAGATATCGAAAGTGTAGTAAGCGCTGCAGGTAAAGCATTAGTAAAAGTCATTATTGAAACTTGTTATCTTACTGATGAAGAAAAGATTAAGGCAAGTGAACTCAGTAAAGATGCTGGTGCAGAGTTTGTAAAGACTTCAACAGGATTTGGCGTATATGGATCTTTCCCTTACGATGTAAAATTGATGAGAAAAACAGTAGGACCTGATATGGGGGTAAAAGCAGCTGGAGGAATTAGAAACTATGCTGATGCTGCCCGAGTCATAATTGCCAATGGACTTATTCTTGATCCTCTTAAATTTAGAATCGGCGCTAGTGCAGGTATTAACATCA
>JAHQWW010000039.1 GCA_029856365.1 Candidatus Hodarchaeota archaeon | reverse complement strand
ATATCTAAATGATTCACTTATCTCTTGAGCTAATCGTCTGCTAGGAGCGAGGATTGTTCCCACTCCTTGTGTAGCGTTTGGAATCTTAATTACTACTGGAAATTTAAAATTTGCCATTAATTTATCAAACATAAAAGAATTACTAATTAGTATAGTCTTTGGTAGTTGTATTCCTGGGAGTCTACAAAGTGCTTGATAACATCGAAACTTATCACGTGCTAAGTACAAAGCGTGTGAAGAGATCGTGGTAGGAATTCCCATTAATTCGAATTGTTGCAGGCATAGTAACCCAATCTCGGTCTGTGACCGACCTATTCTGGGGATAATACCATCGAGGGCCTTTAATGATTGGTTTGCAAATAATGCATCTACAAGTGAATTGTTAACCAGGGGTGACACAAAACGAGTCGATATAAAGATACCATGAGTGCTGTTTCGTTGTTCTATTTCATCTAATAGCTGAATTGTCGGAAAAAACTCGCGATTCTTGCTTAAAACACCCAAGTTCATTATAATCTCTCGTTTTTGACCATTATGAGCTCGACTTATTTTCTAGCTTTTGTTTTAATAAAAAAGTTTGCATAATCCTAATGATGTACAGCCTCACTCCTTGAAATTGGGCTTTTACAATGATGTCCTCACTAACTTAAAATGATTATAGCCCCGCTCAGATTCGAACTGAGGTCAGAGAATTTCACTACATGTTCTCATGTTACTTAAAACATGTTCCAGAGTCCTCTATGATGGACCACTACACTACGGGGCTAGTATTAGCGAGTAGGGCTTGAGAATGTAAGAATGTTGTCAATCAGTTCGACGTGCGTTATCAACATTCGTCTGCAACAATAGCGGGTCAATCCGAATGAATCAAGTAACTCATTTGGGGCTTTTCCTTCTTTTAATCCTTCAATATAATCGTCGTACAAATGAGCTAAGACTTTTCCACAGGTATAACAACGTATGGGAATCATCATTTGACTTGATCACCTCGTTTAATATCCCATATCACTAGCTGGTGTTGGTCTACGCCCTCGTGGGGCCCTGAAATGTTCCACTCGTAGTTGAGCATCCCGTTCAGGGGTCAGTTCGCCTTTTTCTTTCAAAAACTCTTTTGTAAGCAGCCAAAAAATCATTGCAAGAGAATTACGGCCCTTATTATTACAAGGAATTGCCAGGTCAACATATCTAGTCACATTATCAGTATCGACTAATGAAATAACTGGAATTCCTACTCGTGCTGCTTCTTTCAGTGCTTGACGATCAAAATGAGGGTCAGTAATAACAACAGAGGTCGGTTCAAGATAATGGTATCGGCCTTTAATGTTGGGATTAGTAAAAATACCAGGGATAAAACGACCAGTGATTGGAGTCGCTCCTGTGACTTTACAAAACATTTCAACAGGAAAAATCCCGTATGCTCGGACACTACAAACCACAACTTGCGCTATATTCTGTCGAGAGAGGAATTGGGCAGCGACACGAATCCGTTCATCCGTTTTATGAACATCTAGGACATAGAGGCCATCACTTCGGGTCCGATAAATTGCCCATTCCATACTCTTCATTCCAGAAGAGGTTCCAATGTGGACGCCAGCCTTTAAATAATCTTCTAGGGGGGCAAGTAGCTCCCCTTCTGTTTCAGAAATTGACATTTGATGTGAATTCCTCTGGATGTTCATCTTTTCTTACTTTAAGAGCCAATGAAGGTTCTTAATACAAAGGTTAAGAAGTTTTGGAGTTTTTAACACCTTCATTTGAAAAAAAATAAGCGTTTAAGCATAATGAAATTCAATTGTCTTCCGTTCCGAATCTGCCCATGAAGCTCGCTTCGATTCTACCATTATTTTCATGAGCATTCGAATATCAGCTGGAGGTAATGTGGACCATGACTGTTTCATCTTGACAATATCAAAAGCTGTGACCATATCATAACCATGTTGAAATGCGTAATGAAACAACTCATCAGCATGCGACTTCAAGGTCTTCCAGTACACACGTAAGCGTGTTTTTTCATCATCCCACCAGCTGGCTCGTTCAATTTCTATAAGATATTCAGAAATCAATACAAGTTGAGGGAGTGTTAATTTTTTCTTTATAAGAGGATTTTGAAAAGGGTAGACAAGTGCCACTTCTTGGAGATCAAGGATATGGAAATTTAGCACTCGTGCAAAATCCAGCATAAATTCTCCCCATGTAGTTAACCATTGTTGTTTTAATTGTAGATCTTCGGGCACCATCCAACGCCAAGGTTTTCCCACCCACGCAGGAAGAACTGGTTTCACGCGTGGGTCAACGGTTCCTGGTTGAAGTTTTGGTACTGCTACTGGTTCGGTTGTAGTAGAGATAGGAGGAATTTGTACTGCTGAGGTGGATTTACTTTGAACAGATGAAAGTATAGGGGATGAACGGGAAACCTCAGCACTAATTTGCTCTAAATCTGGGGATTTTGAAGTTGAGGGTTCTTTTGTAACCTCATCTAAGACTGTTCCAAGTACATCAACGGGTTCTGTTTTTTTCTTTTCCTTATCTCTTTTTCGTTGCATCTCAGACATGAAAGCTCAACTTACCATTTAAGAGCAGTCTACTTAGACTTACTATCCCCCAAACTGATCTTTCCACTCTTCATAACGTGCTAGTTCTTTAGGTGATACTGAGGGTTTGATATTTTCCATAGAAACAACAAAGTCGTTAAAGTTAGGGGCTCGAGGCTGAATACTTGCATCTTTCAATGCCCCATCAGCATCGAGTTCCCGAATGGGGTGCATTAAGGCCTCACGACATAGGAGGGCAATATCTGCAGCGCTGTATCCTGCAGTATATTTTGCTAGTTCTTCAAAACTGACATCTGAATCTAATTTTACACCACGGGTATGAATCTGAAACATTATTCCGCGAGCTTCAGTTGTTGGTAACGTAACATAGACCCGTCGCTCAAATCGTCGACGCATGGCTGCATCAATATCCCAGGGTGTGTTTGTAGCCCCCACGGTGACCAGTAGTTCTTCTCCAGTCTCAAATCCCTCAACTGCCTGTAGTAGCTGTGTTTTGATACGGCGCATTGCTTCTCCCTCAGAACTTCCACCTCTTGCTCCTGCGAGGGCATCTATCTCGTCAAAGAATATTATAGAAGGAGCTTCTTCAACAGCACGATCATATAATTCCTTAACTAATTTTTCTGATTCTCCTAACCACTTACTAATTAAATTAGCTGCACTTACAGAAAAAAAGGTTGAGTCTACTTCAGATGCGACTGCCTTACAGAGATATGTCTTTCCACACCCAGGCGGGCCAAACATCAAGATTCCTTTCCATGGTTTGCGAGCGCCTTTGAATAAATCTGGTCGAGACATAGGAAGAATGACAGCTTCACGTAGGGCTCGTTTTGCACCTTCCATACCAGCAACATCTTCCCACTTGACATTGGGCTTTTCTCTAACAATCACGCTAGAGATGGCCCCTGAAATCTCATCATCTTCAGTTGAAGGCGCTGCAGTGGAACCTGTCTTAGATTCAGACGATCCCACAATCCCGCGAATTTCCTTTACACGTAAAATATATTCCATGGCTTTTTGATAATATAAATTTTTCATACTTGGATCGTCAGTAAAATTGATTAGTTTCTGCAGTTGTTCAGCAGCATTCACATAATATCGTACCGCTTGTGATGTTTGTCCACTCTGATCGAGTCTGTACGCTGTGGCTGCATTCTTTTTAGCAGCTTCAAACAATGGAGAGCTCATAATTTAATCACCAGAAAATACCTAATTAAGAGAAAGAAAATCTGAGGTGGATTCTTATCTATCCTTTCTTGATTTTCTCCAATTCTTTTTGAAGTTCTTGACTACGAATGTCCGGTGATGGAAGTCCAAAGTCAGCTGCAGCTGCTTTTGAAGCACTCAATTCCCCAATTATCTTGTCCACCATTTCGTCCTCCTCAACATCTGAAGTCATCATCTCGAAACCTTCATCCATAGCTTCTGTAGCCATGTCAACTCTTTCAGTTTCAATCTCCATTTGCTGAAGGACACTTTCAAGCTGAGGAATCTTTAGCTGTCTATTCATTGTGTGGAGGGTTTTTACTAGCCCTTTGAGATCCTGACCTATGGCTTGGGTTGCAGCAGCCTGCTCTAATTTGAATTTGATCCCTTTTACTCGGCTTGCCATTTGTTGACATCCACGAGCCATGGTTCGATTTTTCGCTACATCTTTCGCTAATAATCGTGCTGTTGTCATATCGCCATCTTCGATTGATCTTTCAACTTCCTTAAGCATTCGTTTCTCTTCTTTAATGAGCTTGTTTCGCTGACGATTCATCCGTTTTTCGACCATACGTAGTCGTACAATCCATTTTCGTGTGGATCTAGCATCGCTACGACCTCCACCTTTCAACCAATTTCCGAATTTATCAAAGACCATTCTTAGGACCTCAAACCTTCTTCAATTTGTCGTCGCATTTCATCTAGTTTCTTTTTCTCAGCTTCACGTTTAGTAGTGGAGGATGTTTCCGTCACAGGAGTGACAGGGGTCGATGTTTCAACACTTGGCTCTGGAAGCGAACCAGAAGCTAATTCAGCTTCCAATTCAGCCATTTGCTGAGAGATGCGATCATCTGCTTCAACATCCATTCCAATTTCAGTGATTGAAGTGTCCGTTAATGCTTCTTCCATACCTGAAACCATTTCAATAGAGTCTTCCAAGGCCATCATTACTTCTTCTGTTCTCTCAGGGGAAGCTGCATCAATATTGGCATCAATAGCTGTTTGAGCAGAAGCTAGAGTTTCAGTTAAAGCAACATTGTCTGCTGATACGTCTAGAGTATCAATTGTTCTCTGAAGGTTGGCAATTTTGTTGTGTGTGTTTGAAACTTGGGTTAAGTAAAGTTCACGGCGTTTCAATGCCTGTTGAGCGCCTAACTTATTTCCTGATTTTAATAAAGTTCGAGCAAGCTCATACTGTTCATCTGCTTGTCTTGAATAGTTCCTGATTTTAACTTCCATTTGATTGATGGTACGTTTCAGTTTTGCTTTAGTTTCAGTTGAGCTATTAGGTTTTTTTCCGGTTAAAAAACCTTTAAATCTTTTCAAGGGTTAATTCATCTCACTAAATTATTAATGTATAAATATTAATCTTCTTAGTTAAAAGTCTTCAGGTGTACTTTGAGTTTTCAGTACTTAAGACTTTCCCTACTTTACCCCTTATAGCCTTCTAATGACTGGAAAAACCTGTATTGATATTAGTTTAGATCTAGAATATTTCGAGGTTAAGTTTAAAGAAAGTATATGATTAATTTGGGCAGATTTTTAGATCCCTGGAAAGGATATAATTACTCCGTCCAAAGTTTCGGTTTTAATTGCGATTTTTTGTTGGATTAATTGTGTTAACCCCTGGTTTACACGATCTAGCGTCCATGATGTCTCTCTAACTAATTCAGTTAAACCAATTTGTCCCTGAAATCGAGCTGCTAATTCTAAGATGACTTGGTGATCTGTGGTTAGCTTAGGGTCAATAAACACTACAACTTTCATCCCAGATAATTGACGGATTTCATGAATCATTCCATTCTCTTTTAATAAATTAAGAGCTTTTGTGATATCACCAATTGAGGTAGTAATTCCTTGACTTTCGTCGCTTAACCTTAAGGCTAATTCTGAGATACTGAGAAGCCCACCAGTTTGACTTCGCATTTGTTTTCCTAGCTCTATGATTCTTAGTGCCAAGAAATTATGATATTCATCCTTTCCTTTTAATCGTTGCATCAAACCTGGTTGTTTCCCCACCTCATAGATCCCTATGGCACGGGGAAGTCCCAATTCCTCTCGTAGTGCCATTAAGCGTCGAGATAGTTCAGGATTCTTCTTTAGATCTGCTTGATGCCTTTTCTCTAACCTTTGTAAATCCTCATGAAGATCCTGGACTTTTCGGGTCATTTCTTCTAAGGATTTCAGCGCTAATTCCGTACCTTTATGCTTCATCTCAGCTTCTTGAGCAAGTTTCTCTTCGATTCTCCGTAATCCCATAATGGTTGCTTTCCTATCTTTCCTACTATAATTTCAAGTTGGACTTACATGATTTCATTTATATTTCTTTATAATCCGACACTCAAAATTTGTGTATAGGATAGTACTGTTCAAAAATGTTCGAATCTGGTTGTTGAAACAGTCAAAACGACTTATAGAAGCACTTTTAAGGGCAAGTAGTTACAGTTCACAATTTTCTTAAAATTTTGATTACCATAATATGTTAAGACTTTGTAAGCTTATAAACGAAAAGCTGAAATTCTTACCTACTGGGATAGTACGAGGTGCTCGAGATGCCTTCCGGAATATCAAGCTTTTATTGTTCATTTTGTGGCACCATGATTCGAGAGTTAGATTCCCAGAAGTGTTTTGATTGCGGTGCAGCATTCTGTTCTCAGTGTGCCTCTCAACTACAGACTAATGGTGCCCAGTTTAAATGTCCATGCGGTTCACCAAATATTGAAATGGGTTCTCCTACACAGAATTTGAAAACTGAAACCTTGGAACATATTTTTGAGTTGAAACGCTCACTTAAACAAGTAGGTTATCGCTCAGTCATCGTACTTAAACGCACTGGGCATCTTGAATCCAGATTACGATCTTTTAGAAAACAGTTTCTTATCCCAGGAAATCAGATCGATAAAATCTTCCTCGACACCAAAAAAATTGAAAATTTTACCTTATCTGAATTTCAAGAATATGCTTCGAAATTAAATCGACTCTATCGCAGTTTAATGGGTTTAGACTCCTCTTTTACTGATTATCGTAATCTTTCGCTTCAACTTAGTCTTTTCCAGAAACAAATTACCAGTTTCGATCAAACAGTCCATGATAAACTTCAACCAATCCACGATCTAATTGAGTATATAGAAAATCAGTGTGATCAGTTTGAGGAGATGGCACGACATCTTGGACGATGCTTTGATGTCTTTGTTTTTGTACCTGGAGAATTGGCTATAGGTTTTTTCCCAAATATTGGATTACAGAACAGTGGTATCAGAAAGAGTTCTATTGATTTGGTAATCACAACTGATAGAATTGTTATGCTCAGTAAAAAAAGACACAAGATATTAGGTCAGAAAATTATAATAAATGATGAATTTCCACCAGAAGATCTGATTGATGTCCAAAAAACAAACACAGGGCTTCTGAAACGGGATAAACTTCAAATAACAACCATCAAACATGACTATGAACTGCGAGCGGATTTTCAGACCCTAATGCGAATATTTGATGCACTTCAACTAAGTTATTACGGACGTCCCAGTGATATATATGTCCATGAACCGTTTCGAGATTGGTCTTCCGAAATTTACCAAGAAAAAATACTTTCAGCGCTTAATTTTAGTTCAAATATGATCGGAAACACGAGGGGAACGGCTGAAACAACTTCCGACCAAGAAAGAGAACCAGATTTTGTCACAGGGGTTCTTGAAGATCGACTTCGTGACCTTCGCTTACGTAAGCTGGCTAATGAAAAGGCTTTACAGGAACTCAAGGAAGGAAGAAAAAAGGTCTCCAGTCGAGATTATTTCGAGTTGATCAAACAATTCGAATTGGAGCTCGCTAAAATAAATGATGCAATTACAGAATTGCTGGTTCGAACTGGGAAAACCAATCTTTTGAATTGATTCTAATTTTAGAATTGATAAATTTAAATCAGATATTTCAGAGATTATTCAATTCTCGGCGGAAATCTGAAAGCCATCTTGTAGCCTGCAACTCTAACTTTCGCAATTCGTCTTGTTTTAAGAGTTGGCCGGGTTTTTGCCTATCCATCCACTTTATCCACTGATCAATATCTTGTGTTACCCAATGATCAGTTCCATATACATGAGATTTAGTTAGAATTGCGTAAAGCTCATCTAGATAAGGTAGAATTCGATCTACAGTTGCTATGGCCTCTAAACGAAGAAGATCAAGTAATTCAATGGCATTAGCTACAAATTCGGCCGCAACACTGGGAAGTTTCTTAATTTGGCTATAATCAATGCGATTTCGAGGTGAGTCATCTGTACCTTCTGTCATATGAAGTTTCTCAAGACCATATGGAAATAATTTTTCAATCTGTTCCGTATGAATGAAGTCATCCAAATCAAAATTATAGCTTTCTAGCTTTCCTCGAATCGCAACAATTGATGTTAAAAGATTCTTGTGTTGTTTATGAAAGATATTCGGATCTAATTCACCTCGCTCATAAGTCCGAGATAATAAGTCAAGAGTCCCAATATTTGCATATAAATGTCCTTCTAATTCCCAACGTTTCGCTAAATTTGGAGGAAAAGTCATGAAATTCATCCTATCCCAAATAATTTAATTGTTTTCGAATTGTATATAGTTCTTTTGTATATTTTTTGTATAAACGTGAATATTCGAAAATTGAAATCTCCCCAGCTGAATAGCGATCTTCAAGTGATGCTAATAACTCTGAGAGGGCAATACGTTCTGATTCGAGGTTATCCTGAGCTGAGAGACTTGAACGTTGATCTCTCTGTGATGTTTGTACTTGAACCATCTGTTGTGCACGTAATCGGGCTAATTCTTCATCTTTTTCCTGTAATTTATGTGTTAAAGAAGATACCTCTGTTCTTAAGGCCGTAGTTTCTGCGGAGGTTGTTTGACGTTCGATCACTGGGGGCGTTTCGGTTAATCGGGCAACTGTTTCGCGAACTGACTTAGCAGCCTCACCTCGTGGAGTTGGAGGCACCCTAGACATGAGGTTCTTTAATGCTATAATCACTTGGTAAAGATGAAACTCTGCACGCCAGTTATCTAAGATTCGTAATTGAACAAAGCTATCTTCATCGATATTTGGGTGATCCATGTAACCAACTGCTGTAACCACGGGAGGGACATTGGGGAAATATTCTGGTAAAAAGATCTCGAAAGAAAACATGTTTCGGCCTCGACTGGTTGTGTAGGTCAAAGTTCCTTGCCATCGTGCTAAGGATTCTCCTACAGGATTGAACCCTGAGGCTGCAGAATTAGAAAAAACCAGTTGTGCCTCTCGTGCTAAAATAAAATCTCTATCCATTTTTATTTCTGGCTCCTTTCTTTGAATTATTGGCTTAAACATTCATGTAAATATTTTTAATCCAGATAGGTGGTTCCTTCGGTTTATGTACACCTGTATGAAACCTCTTAAAAAAGCCTCACAATAAGGAACCTTAAAAAGATGCTCACTTGTCCTATATCGCTTTTTCTCTCACATCATCGGAATAGAAAGTGCATTATTCCCTTTTTCAGTCCCAATCATCTCTCTAAATCTAAGAGTCGCTGATTTAATTCTTAAAATCTTATGACCGTTCTTTAAAATTCCAAAACCTTATTATATGGTATCCTTGAAACGTTTCTCCCGAAATTCAAGTTTCAATTCAAATAATATTACTATTTTTTTCCTCCAGAGATTTTTACAGAAGATAAGAAGTCTACTATCGACTCACCTAACAGCTCAAATGCTTGTTCTATATTTTGGCCCGTTTTTGCACTTGTTGGTAGAAAGTAAATCTTGAAACCACGGTATTTCTCTGAAATTTGAGACAAGCGAGAGACAAAAGCTTGTACTTTCTCTTCGGATACACAAGGCAGCCCAGCTGAGCATAAATCTATTTTATTAGCCAAAACAATTAAGGGAACAGGTCCACGCCCATTATTTCGCCATAACTCATTCATCCATTTCACGATGTTCTGAAAACTCTCAGGACGAGTAAAATCAAATACGACCAACGCTCCCACAGCAGACATGTAATAGATCTTTCTCACATTAGTAAAGCGGGGTTGTCCCGCCAGATCCCAAATCAAGTATTTTATCTGTTTTCCTCCAGTATATATTATATCAGATGCCTTAGCAGCTAGATCTGCCCCTATAGTCATTTGATAGTCAACCTTAAATCCTTCTCCAAGATAGCGTCTTCGAATAGAAGTCTTCCCTACTGCACCATCACCAATTAGGATTACCTTCAAAGTGTGATGTTCCTGAACGAGTGTAGCTTTAGTTGAGTCGATGGCACGATCAAGATCACCACGCAAATCTAGACTGGTTTGAGGGGTTTTATTCGGATGTTGACTTATAATTTGTCCGATTTGAATTGCTAACATATAGATTTTATCTCGGGGGATATTTTTAGAAGTAACAATGGAAATGATTATCTGTTCAACTATGAAGAAATGAATGGTTTGGGATTCAAGAGTAAGAACTTCAAGTAATTCTCCGAGCTTGTATCGCACATAATTTTTTATTGTACTTAAAATGAAACCTAAAGATTCTTGAAAATTAATTTTTTGTGATAGAGGATAATCAAACAATGGCTGGCCACTTTTTACAAAACAGGAAATCAAGTAAATGTCTTCAGTTTTTTCCGCTCTTCTTTCTAAGCCAAATTGTCTAAAATCTTCGATGTAATCCTTCTCAGTTCTTTCAGCTTGAGAATAAGCTTCTTCCAAGATCGTTAAATAATCACTGCGCCCTGACAATGCTTTTTCAAGGTCTACCTGAACCTTATGGTAAAATTCTTCCATTTCATCAGATCTGGACTCGTCTAGAACCTTTTCTTCAAGAGATTTTTTTTCCTTCAGTTTTTTAAACCTCTAATAATTTCTTAACAGATATTCAACTTGTTAATTCTTGACTAATAAAGGTATGGCCCTTCACCCTCTAAAAGCCTTTATCTTTTAGTCTCTTATTGTGATGTCATGATTCAACTAATCTTGAAAAAGAAAATAAAACTTTAATAAGAAAGCTGAATTTTATGTCCTCTCTCTGAACTTGACACTCTTGGAAGGAAAAAAGATGGGTGAATTGTTGGGTCCTTTAGATGACCAAATAGTAATTTTCTTGCAAACATTCAGTACATCATTACTTGATCTCTTTTTTGGGTTTATCACTTTTTTTGGTGATAAACTCTTCATCATTGGAATTATTATTGTAATTTTCTTCTGTATTGATAAAAAACTTGCTATTCACGTTGCATTTTTATCAATTTTCACAGCTTTCATCACTTTTATGGCAAAAGGCTTTTTTGGTCTTGAACGACCATATCTTGAATATGAAAGGCTGAATAAAACTGAAATAAAAGGGATCAAAGATATTCTAGGACAACTTCCAACAGATTATACATTTCCAAGTGGACATTCATCCAATGCAGGGTCGTTTTGGCCGTTTTTAGCAACTCAATGGCACCGTCCCAGTTTTTGGATAATAGCAGTTTTTATGATAGTTATGGTTCCCCTTTCCCGTTGCTATTTAGGTGTACATTGGCCAACGGATGTAATTATTGGTGTCTTACTTGGAATATTGATCACATTACTCTTTATTTATATGTTACCTAAAATGGAAGAATTTGCTGCCAAATCTTCTCCTTCTATTCTAGTACTAATTGCAATAATAGCTCCCATAATAGCAGTAGTAATATCGTATATCTCTACTGTTTTAATGGGTAATGATTTTGAACTTGCTGAAACCAGTTCATATGCAGGTTTGTTTCTAGGTTTATCAGTTGGTTATATGCTTGAAAATCGCTATGTCAATCTAAAAGTAAAAGAAGTCAGATCAAATAAGAAAATACTTATTTATCGTGCTGTTATAGGCCTCATTATAATTTTTATCATTCATTTCGGTTTGAGTACTATTACTGAGATGATTTTCAAAGAATTTCCTCTTTATCAAATTGCACGATTTTGTCGATATGCGATTCTGGCGTTTTTTGGTATTTTTTGTGTTCCGTGGTTATTTAAAATCATTGAACAAAAACTCTCATTAAATTAAGAATCCTCTTCTTCAGTAGAGGGGTATAACACTAAAATATAATTCAAGAATAACTAGCAGTTGTGATCCTTAATAATAAAATTTTCTAATTGATTGAATGACTTCAAAAGGGTTTTAGAATTTATTTAAGTATCTAAAAGAAATAAGAATCCAAAAGAAAATAGTTAAGAATAACTGTGTGATAAGTAATTTAAGCGTATAGAAACAATAAGATATTGCTCTTCCGTGAGAGGAAACGAATGTCTGAGTCTGAATCCCTCGTTTGTCCCAATTGTAGCGAAAGAAGTCCAGCAGGTTATATTCTCTGCCCTTATTGCGGCTTTGATTTAACAAAAATTGTACGAGCAAGAGAACGAGTTCGCGTTACATTTAGAGAAAAACTTTTGCGAATTTGGCGTAGTTTTTTTGATCCTAGAGAAAGTAAACGTCTTTTTAATGAGATTGGAGTCAATCCAGATCGTCTTGGTGCCTTAATTGTACTATATTTTGTTTCAGTAGCTTATGGGTTTCGTCTTAGTGCATTTTTCTTTATAAGTGCGAACACCTCTTGGCATGATTGGCATTTTTTATTCTTCATAATTGCTCCTTGGATTATTGCTATAGCCTTTATCATCTTAGCGATATTTGGATGGATTATCAGTAGTCTTATTGTTTGGTTGATAGCAAAAACACTTGGAGGAAAGGCTAGTTTTCGTGATACCCAAGGAATTGTTGGCTACTCATTTGGGCCTCTCATTCCCGCATCAATAATAATAAGTCTATTAATTACTTTTTTAGGACCAAGATTAGATGTTGGAACCATTACGTCTACAACTTGGACCCATTACACACTATTTGAAATCCTTTATATCCCCTTTTTGGGCCTCACTGCTTATCATTGCGGAAATGGTATTCGTACGGCCCATTTACTTAATGAATATTATTCTTATGGCATTAGTGGCATCCTCACGCTTATCTATATCGTTCTTTTTCTATTACCAAACTTTCTTTAGTATAAGGAAAAATTTACTCAAAATATTTTGTTAATCTGTAGATTAACTCACAGATTTCAGTCGAGATTAATCATAAATTTTAGGGGAGTAGATAATGTGGGATCAACAACCCGGAAAATCGCTCCTGATTGAAAAATACTTCCTATTTTTTCTTCAGATATAGATAATCTCTGAGTTTGAAATAATAATGCCATTTCTGAACTCAGATTAAATGAATATCGTAGTTGAGCCATGAAGTCGCCTAGCTGTTGGTCAATAGGAGAACGAATAGGAATTGCTTTTAGTTGATATCGTGGTGAACAAACAATACAATCCTCCCGACGTTCTAGAGGTACTGAAGTGAACAACTCAGCCTCTGCATCCCAAAACAGATATTCTTTCAAAGGGGGTAATCTAAGAATGACCTTTAAAGCCTCTTGAGCCATAAGACCTCCTAGGACAAAAGAAACACTAGAAACATATGGAATATATTCTTCCTCGCTTTCAGTAGGTCGAGTTTCTTTTCTCACTTCTCCAAAAGGTGTACAGGCTTTTTGAAGCTCTTCTTCTGGAATTAATGACTGACATTCCAAACAGGGAGTTTCTTGAGGAATAATTACTTGGAGATTTCCAAAAAAACTATAAATTCCTCCAGAAATCAAAGGAATATTCGCCCCCACTGCAAATGAGTTAACCCATCGTCGTGCTTGAAATGTGTCTAAACCTTCAAGGATGACGGTCGAGGCTTCTAAGACATGGCGCGGAGCTTTTTCAATAGGCATGTACAACGCAATAACATTAACATCTGGATTAATTTCTTGTAATACTTGTGCACAGACTTTCACTTTAGGTTTTCCTATATCTGCAGCCCGAAAAAGAAGTTGTCTATTCAGGTTACTCATTTCTATGGTGTCCAAATCAACAAGAATGAGTGTTCCTACTCCAGCCATAGCTAACGATGTAGCAGCAACACTCCCCAATGCCCCTAGACCGACTAATGTCACGGTACTTTGTTGGATTTTTTTCTGATCCCAATGTTTGATCAGAAGCTGTCGATTATACCGCTCACTCATATTACGATCCCAACCATCACCTCAGCTAAAGAATTTAAAAGTGCTTCACTGGATTTGTAAAATCAGATGCAAAGTATTGTCCTAGGGACCGTATTTTGGATTAGGCGAAGCCACCTGTAGTTCGAGTGATCATGTACAATTTATCCATATCTTCGATCCCAGCAGACTTGAGAGTCTCACTTTCATCGAGTTGTTTTCCCTGAAAGACAAGGATGACCGATCTAGCGGGTATCCTTTTTTGCTGGGCTACTCGCTCTTTGATAGCAGCAACCGAGTCTGTCCTGTCACAAGTCATTGTGATCTCCCCACCTCCAATAGCTTGAACTACATTAATCTGCATTATGAATTCCTTCGTTTCAACTACTTAATCTACTTTATAAAAGTACAGCTTTTAAAATATATTGAATGAGGAACCCAAATCTATCATCCCTTCTGTTCTTCAATATATATCTGTATCGAGGATCGTAATACTATTAGAAAACAGGTTATATCAGAAATATGTTCTTAATTAATCAATCCCTGTCTTCAGAATCAAGAAAAGTGATTCCATGATGATTGATTTCAAACCTTAAAGTTTGTGTGGTATGATTGGTCGCTCTCATCTTTCCAATTCTAAGAATACGAATCATTTCACCCCTCACTGAAAGCATGTCTAAGTGTACTATTGAATCAGCAATATATTCCTCCCCGAAAAGTGAATGCTCCATACCTCCAGATAACTCAGATATGGCAAGAGTAGTAACATTCAAAGCTGTGATGTTTGCTAAAAATCCTGTTGTAAGCTTTCTTAGAAATCCAAAATCATTTCCATAATCGTAGAATTGAAATGCGGCCAAAGGGTCTATCACAACACGTTCAATCTTTTTTTCTTCTACCACTTGACTAATATGATAGAATACTTTGTGAAGAAAAGTAGGCAGAGATGTTTCGTCATAAGGCACTCCTTCCGCCTCTATTATCATTTCAGACTCTTCTGTATATGTTAAACTATCGGGATCCCATAGTTCCCAACCCGAGGGAGTGAAATCAAGCATAACAATTTTCTCTGGTTCAGCAAAAAAGCTATGATCAAAAAAAGAGAAACTGCTCGCGTCTCTACGAATTGCCCATGGGGGCTCTTGCATAGCCACCAATAGACCATTTTCATTTCGTCGGGCGCCTTCAAGCAGAAAATGTAGGCCAAAAATAGTTTTACCTGCCCCAGCAGGACCAATTACTAGATTGGTTGTACCCTTGATAAAACCACCTGATGTTAACGCATCTAAATATGGAACACCCGAGGTTACACGAGTAATTTGTTCGAACAAGTTACCGCACGTTTTCCTTTGATTAAATTTGACTTTGTCTTATCAAAACCTTACGATTCAGCTTCATTTGGTTTATGAGGTACTGAAATGCCATCTCAATATTCTCGCCACTTCTAATCCCTCCTGGATCAGCGGCCACTGTACCAAAAATATTATAATTATTATTCTTTAGAAATTTACTAAAGAAATGTGTTTTTAAGAATTCAGGGGAAAGAGCATTAGGTAAATCTTGTTTATTAGCAATCACAAGAATTGGTATTCGATTAGATATTAACTTTAGAGCGTCATCTAACCATTGTTCATCATATCTGAAATTTCTTCGCGAACTATCCACAATAAAGACCAATCCATCAGCAGCACGTACAAAACGCTCGTGATAACGCATATCTAAGAATTTCCGTTGACCTCCCACATCGATCAATCCCATCACTGTATTTTGGATAACCACGTGAGTTACCCCAAATGCAATTGTTGGTTTTATGTCACGAGGAGGAGGATATCCATGTTCTAGATAAAAAGCGATTGTAGATTTCCCTACGCCGCTTGTTCCTAATAGTACCACCGAATAAATGTCTTTTGAACTGCTTTCCATCCGATGATAGATCCTTTCGTTAATTATTCAATATGGTGTTGTGAAAAAAGCATCTTGGCAACTTTAAACTCTAAATATGGGGTATCAATTGATATTCTTAGATATTGACGTTTATAACATCTTCGAAATGCGAGGATATCAAACATAAAGAATTTTGCCCTGGGGTCATGAAATTTTTTAATTAGATTGTATTTATCAAATCAAAAGATAAAAGGATTCATGTGAAAGACAATGTCCAATGAACCTCGAAAAGTCGAGATTGAGACCCTTAAGACTCCTAAAGGTGACGTTCCTACGGTTAAAGGTCTTGAAACTACAATAAACACTGTTTATGCAGAGATGGCTTCATTAAACAATCATCTATCACAAATTAACCAGTTTCAGACCCAAATCAGTCAAGCCTTAGCGGAGGTTAATTCACAATTAGTCAAATATGGTAAAAAACTTGGAGGACTTGGTGAAACTTTTTCTGATCTCATTGTTCTTTTAACAAAAATAGAATCCAAACAAGAGCAAAGTCGTGACTTTTCAAAGAAACAATTAATTATAGAAAAAGCTGACTTAATTGCATTAAAAGAAGACTTATCAAATATCCTTGAACAATTGAAGGATCATGTGACCCAGAATGAACCCTAAAGTAATCACGCTTTCTACTAAGCTTAGTCTTCGATCATCTCCCATTGGGAAAGGCGCTGATAATAATCAAATTCATATTCCAAGTGATACTCCTCCTAAATCATCCAGTGCCTCTTTTATCAGACTGATTAGTAAAAATATTGGAGAATGGAATCCTTTTGAGCTTGTTAAATGTATGATTTGTTGGAAACCAATCGATATTCACGATAAAGATGCTGGTTCTTATATAGAATGTCCTCATTGTCACCAAAAGGCTCATCAAGATCATATGTTCCGCTGGCTTGCCAAACACCATACATGTCCTTATTGTCGTGGGAAGTTGTAATTTCTTGAACTTAGAAATCCTCCCTGAGGTTCTTCAACAATTAGTTCCGAAGATTGAAGACCTTTTAGATTCTTATTTTTCCAACAGAATCCATACTTTACCAGTAAGGATCAATAGTCGCAAGCAAAGTGTCACGGTTACTTGGAATATTTATCCGACTAATAAAATCCTCCTTGGCGATTTACTTCAAATTCTTGCTAATACTATTAATATAAATTTAGAAGACGTTAATGGGGAGGTAATCCAATGCAATCTAACTAATGGCAAAATTAAGGATAAAAATCTTCAGGAGTTTCAAATCCATACAGGAAAAACATGGGAGATATATTTATATGAACCTGAGATTTACATTTATTTACGACTTCTCTGTGAATCGCGTATAGCTCAACCTCATGTTAAGTGGATCTCCATTGATATAGATATTATAACAGAATCCGCTTGGTTTGTTATTTAACGATTTTTTAACACAGCTCTTAGATTTAGAAATAGCTACTAATATGGATCAGAAGAAGATATAGCTTATTAGAGGATACTCCATCGTTGAGTATGTGATTCGTAATGAACTTTACCCTCTTTTTCTAACTGTTTAAGAAAAGCAGTAACAGTTGTTTCAGCAACACCCAACTCTTTAAATGGTGTTTCCCAGAAAAAACCAAGGATGCGTTGATATTCCTCCGCAATGTAATATGCCTTAACTTCTCCAGCACTGACTACCAAATCGTAAATTGTATCTTTAGTATGCTTATGCTCAAAGGTTAAATCATTGATGTAAAGTTCCACTGGTTTTGGAACTGGACTCTGATGAGTAGGGCAAATTACTTCTGTTTTAAGTTTACTTACCAAATCTAATAATTTCAATCGTCTCTCTACACTTCCAGTACCATCAATAAAGAAAGCAGCTGGACGTCCCGGGTAAATGTTACCCTCATCTCCTATAAAAGTACACCCTCCTCGATAAGCTTGAATCAAAATAGAATCAGCGGAGTGTCCTCCTGAATTTTGTAGAATGAGTTCTTCTCCGCCTAGATCAATAGTTTCACTTTTTTCAAATGAGTGGATAAGCTCCTCTTTCACTTTTCTAATTTTTGAGAACAGTGAAGATTTCATCGCTAAGCTAAATTTGGAGGGTTGGGGAAACTGTTTCTCTAAAATATATTTCTTTCCTGCCGTTAAGGCTTCAACCCCAGATTTATGAAGCCATATTTGAGGTTTGATTTTTTCTAACGAGTCAATCCCAGCCCAGTGATCAGGATGTGTATGAGTTAGAACAAGATATCTGATTTCTGTCGTGGGGTCTCGGCCAGCTTTTTTCACGAAAGAAATGATATCTTTTCCTATCGAGCGAGATGGGAGGTCTATAATCGCGATTTTTTCATCACCCATAACAAGATAGCTGGCATATTCTTCCCCTTCTTTTCCCACATCATCTACCACCCGATAGATCCCCGAAGCCCATTCTACAAAATTTGTCATCTTGTTTCACCATGATTCGATTATTTCTACAATCTATATTCTTTTTAGTCTTTGAATTTTTAATGGTTTTCGGTGGAGGAGTGCATTCTTCGTTCTCAAGTACTAAATACCAAAGGAAGGATAATTTTTAAAAGGCATTACAAAAAAAAAGCTTCTAATAACCAACTCGTGTTTTGTGTTCTAAGCAAAAATGGTAGATGTAAGAATTGAATATTGACGAATTAATAGATCATAATTATATTCCAGTTATTGATCCAACAGCTAAAGACTCTCCAGCTGAAAAAGGTGCTAACGCTTTTCTCGCAGAGTATGGTGGAGTAGTTGAGGAAGTAGCTCTGATATGTAAAAAAGAAGATGGTTTAGTAACATATCGATCTGGAGCTGCACCTAGCGATAGAAATTATGAAAATTTTTTCACGGATTTCACTGAATTAGCAAGCGATTTGGGCCTTAGAACTCATGCAATAGCATATGCTTTCGGAGATTCATACCTTGGTACGGATCCTAATTATTCCATTGGACGATCTGACGGCACTGCTATCCATGATTATGTGGATCCATCGATGGAAGGTTATTGGAAACACCTGAACCATATTGCACGCGAGGTAGCTACAAAGCCCATTAAATCGCTAATCTTCCAAGAATTTCTATTCCCTAGGCAGGAGTACTCATTTGCTCGTAGAAGTGTTAGGAAGTTCGCTGAAATCTCTGGATCAAGCCTAGACATTACGTATCTCGACATTCAAAAAGATCCCCCAATCCAGAGAATGTTTGAAGAATGGCGTGCTGATCTTATTAGTTCAGCATTTCGAGAGATTACAGAAATGGCTAAAAGCGAATACCCAGATCTTGATGTTGGGATGATAGTTCCAATTGACCCTGAAACTGACTGGAACGAAGGGTTCATCCGTCATTTTGGGATTAACATTGACACAATCATTGAAATTAGCGGTTATATTGTCTATCATCTCATGCCTTATTCTCCAATGTATCCTGAACCTGACACTCCAGGTTGGGACATCTTACTACGATCAATAAGAAGTTCTACCTTATATGAAGAAAGTGGTTACAAAAAGTCTCTTTTTGTATGGGGCCTTGAAAATGAAGAAGATGTCAATTGGTTGGACACTTTGAAAGCAGAGGTAAACGCGGATCATGTTTTTGCACGCTTAGAACATCCCCCTAAGTATACTGTAAAACGAGAAATACACCGTGGCGTCTAGGTGCTCAACTCAATACTGTTGATTCCAATGGGCATATCTTTTGACATAATCCACAGCTTGTCGTCTGAAAACCTCACGATTTTTTTTCCATTGATGTGAAGCTGTGGCATTGAGGGGATCATCAGGGTTCGGGCTATTTAACAGAAATCTGATTGTTTCTACAATCTGGACGAGGCTATACGCTGGACTCCATTCCTTACCTAAGATTCCTACACATACTTTTTCTTTAAAAATATTTACATGCCAAATTGGGGTCTTAAAACGAACTTTGGGCGGCTCAAATGGATATTTACGGGGAATATGAATTTCGATGAAAAATACACCCCCTTCATACAAACCCGAGCCTAATATTTCCCCCCTCCAATGTGTTAAATTATTATTTACTGTACGGAAAGTTGGTTGTTCACGAGCTAGTTCTTGAGCTTCGATTGCCAGTCTATCTAACCATTCGTCCTCTGTAAGCATAATTTGATCCAGCTTTTTTTCTAAGTCTTACCGATAATCATATGATTTCCGAGGAGTTCAAAATAGTAACCTTTTACATTATTCGTAAAAATTGATATCAATATATCTTATGCTGGGTTAAACTACTAATTGGTTAAATAATATATATGATCATCACAATAAAATTTTTTATATCTGGTTAAAGTCATTAACCAAATCAAGAAACCAGATTTAAAAGAGCCAATTTTGTATTAAAATCCTTATTGATGACTTTATTCAGATCATATACAGATAAAAGAGGATAAAAAAGAATGTCCGAAGCTTATTTAGATGTTTTTAATCGTTTTGTTAAACTTCAGGAATTTATGAAAGCAGATGAAAAAAAATTTCGTAAAGATCCGCGAAAGACAGCAAGAATTGCCTCATTACTGGCAATGGCGAGTTTATACTCAAAATACCCACTTGACAAGCAATATGCGGTGTACAAAGCAATGATTCAAACAATGAGGGAGAAATTAGAGAATTTTAAAGAGCTAGGGGAGAGTGTTGAAGATATCGCCGCAACACTGATTTTTGCTTCAGAAGTAAACAAAATTATAAAATGATCAATTTATTTTATAAAAAATAATGACGATACTAAAAATCAGATTTAGTCTGTTCAATTGTCAAAATAGAGTGTATATGAGAAATATTTTGAGGGGGGAGGGAGGGGCACCCAACGTAAGGAAAAAGAAAGTTTTTCGGTTCGTTGGATGCCCAAGGCTTTCATAGGTTTTCTTGCGCCATTGTACTCCTTTCATCATTCAGCGGCTAAAGTATCGTTTTATTCGTTTCTATTTGACTTTTATCTTTCCCTTCGTCCTTTCAGGTTCAAATCATGTTGTTTCATGTTTTCATTATAACTTTTATCTTGCGATATCATTACTCATCGTTTTAGCGATAATAATCCCAGAAAATAGGCTTATTATATTCTTTTACCGTTAGTTCTCTCAAACTTTTTTCTTGTCAAATCCACTTAACTAATGCTTCTTCCTCCACCCCTTCGAGAGTACTTTCTTTCTTGTTTCTTTTTTCGTTGTACTCAAATTTTTGGGTAGCGAAATGATTCCTACTCCAACTTTTTTTGAGATTTTCTACCCATATTTCATTCCGTTCCATATTAATTTTTGTTTATAAGGAGTTTTTATGCAGGCTTTCTTCAGCTATTGTATTTTTATTCCTAATTTCCTTTTTTTACTTAGTTTCATTGGTATTTTTTGATTTTTTATTTAAATGATCATACTTTATTTTACAGTTTGCGGCTTGACTTCCTTTTTTTCTGACTTTACATATTTAATTATTCTTCTTGGTGTAAACATGTCTCCTTGAATCGGCTTGTTTATATCGAAAGCCATTTATATTGTCTCTGAGCGGAATGATCTGAGGCGATAAACAATGTGGGATTGCCAAATGGCGTACTCAAGCTGAATCCTTATTTCTTTTTCCGCTCACCCGCTTATGTTTTCGTCATTTTTTTCAATTTTCTTTGAATCTTTCTTTTACTCTCATCACGAGTGCATCATTAGGCTATCATAACAGCAGCAATTTTTTCTCCTCACTATCTATAGGACGTGGCTAATGTGGAAACCTTACGAGATCAAAAGTATGTCATTTGCCCAGCGTGGCCTTATATTAATGCTATTCCTCATCTTGGGACTGTCTTACATTTATTGGGTGCAGATATTTTTTTTCGTTATTTAAAATTGCGAGGAGCAGATGTAATTTCTGCCACTGGCTCTGATTGCCATGGTACCCCCATTGAAGTAGCTGCGATCGATGAAAACATCTCTCCCCAGGAATTAGTAGACAAAAACCATGTTAAAATCTTGACCCTACTAGAAAAATGGAATATCCGCTTAAATTATTCCAAAACGGCAAATCCTTTCCATTATAAGTGGGTTCAAGATTTTTATCGTCGTTGTTTTGAAAACGGGTATATTTTTTCCAAAGAGGTAGACCAACTCTATTGTGAACTTGATAAGAGATTTCTTCCTGATAGATTTGTAGAGGGAATATGTCCCTATTGCGGTGCTTCTGGTGCTCGAGGAGACCAATGTGATGCCCCTGATTGCGGGAAGCCTTTGAGTCCCATCGAATTAATAGATCCTCTGTGTAAAATTTGTAATAATTCTCCCATTATTAAAACAACAACTCAATGGTACTATGATTTTTCGGCATTTCAGGAGCCCCTAGCTGAATATATTCATCAGAATGAACAACTACCGGAAAATGCTCGTAAATTTTCCGTTAACATTTTGAATGAGGGATTACAGGCACGTACCCTGACACGAGATTTGGCCTGGGGTATTCCGGCCGATAAAGCTATCCCCAAAGCTAAGGGGAAATCCATTTATGTGTGGTTAGAAGCAGTTCTTGGTTATGTTTCTGCCTCCGCAGAATTAGGGGAAAGAGAACATAATGATCCCAATTTTTGGAAAAAATACTGGCTAGATCAAGACACTCGGACTGTATTTTTCATTGGTAAAGACAATATCTTTTTTCACACTTTGTTATTCCCTGGTCTTCTCTTGGGGACCAAGGAGAGCTATGGTAAGCCTTTTGTTCTCCCTTACAATGTGAGTACAACCGAATTTTTACTCTTTGAGGATAAAAAGTTCAGTAAATCGCAAGGTATCGGTATTTGGATTGATGATGCAGCTGATCTTCTCCCTACGGACTATTGGAGATATTATTTAGCGGCAACACGGCCTGAAATTAAAGATACTAATTTTACTTGGAGTGAATTCGAACAACGTGTTAATAATGATCTTAATGACGTCTTAGGTAATTATATTCATCGTATCATTGTTTTGGTTAACAAATATTGTGATGGTAAGATTCCAGAATGTCATCGTCTTGATGATATTGATAGGGAATTTGTCACCGCTATTCACAAGATTCCTGATAGTGTAGCGGATTATTTCGACCGCTTTGAGTTCAAGAAAGCAGTGTCTTCGATAATCGATTTTGCTAGAACAGCTAATGCTTATCTCAGTGCAAAAGAACCTTGGAAATTGGTGAATACAGATTTTATCGCTGTCGAGACAACGTTGTATCTCTGTGCTCAATCTCTTCTCACACTAAGCATCCTAATATCGCCTATTTTACCTGAAGCTAGTGAGAAAATCTGGACTACTCTCGGTCAAGTGGGAAAAGCCGAAGAACAGGATTTTGATGAAGCAGGTAAATTAAAACTTCAACCAGGTACCCTCATTAAAGAGTCTGAACCATTATTCTCAAAAATAGACATTGAAGAACTTCAAATACAATTTAAAGAATTGAGAATCAGATCAAAAAGTGACTCAATAGAGGAAATACCTGTGCCTGAACAGAAACAATCCACTATTCCGTTTGAGGATTTTCAAAAGCTTGATATAAGAATTGGAACCATTATATCTGCTGAAAAAATCCCTAAAACGAAGAATTTATTAAAGCTTAAAGTTAATCTTGGTTCAGAAATTGGTCAGCGGCAATTAGTTGCAGGATTAGCTACTTTTAGAGAAGTAGAGGAACTTATTGGACAACGATTAACTGTGATCGTAAATTTGGAACCTGCCACTATTCGAGGAGTTCGTTCCGAGGGAATGCTCTTGGCTGCTGTTGATGGAGAAGATTTAAGTTTGTTAATTCCTGACCAAGAGGTATCTGATGGTACCCGAGTGACCTAAGCATCAAGCTAGCTTTTTTAACCTGTTTTCTTTTAATCATTTAATTCTTTAAAAATTATAATCTAAAAACATAGGAAGAATCCAAGAAACGATATATCTACATTAGGAAGAGAATGTAGGAAGTTGATAATAATGGATGACTGGGATCTAGTTATTTTTGATACTCCTGATAAAATAGCTGTTCGTAATCGTTTTCGGCTTACTGAAAAAACAATGACTGCAGCGGGACAACATGGAAAAGCTACCGTCTTGGAAGACGAGAATGGTAAGGAATGGCTCTTGAAAACCTTTGCAAATATTATTGATTTTGAATTAAAAGAGATTCAAGACTTGGAGGTTGATCTCAAAGAATCTCCAGAGGATAGTCGTGACAGAATGCACTTATGGCGAACCTTTAATGAGCTTACAGCTTCACGTTTAGGACGTCGCTTACATCTCAATGTTCCTGAAGCTATAATTGTTTGTTCTCAGCAAATTGCTGACCATCCTCTTAGACAGACCTCGACATTACCTCTTGGGGATGTGATCTTGCTTGATGAAGATGAAGAAGTTGAGACAGCTGAAGAATATTACCAGTATTCTGAGCGAGAATCGTATACTTTGGAAACATCAGCAAAATTTGAACAGATTTTATCCTCAAAAAGTGGGCATGATGACCCCTCAGTAGTCTTGGCTCTTCTTCTGGAAAAAATCCCAAACACCATTAATCTCGATGAATTTTTAGATTCTTACAAGGATTTAGATGAAGCATTTCAAACTGTTCAGCAAATAGATGATGGCTATACCCTCCTACCTTTTGATGTTTGGTTAAATGACCCAGATAGAAATGCAGGGAATTACCTAGTCCAATTTAATGAGGCAAAACAAGCAGAAAAAATTTGGGGCATTGATTATGAGATGTGGGCTTTAGGGTCTGATATTTGGATGGAAGAAGACGAAATAACTAAGGGGCGAAGTTATTTAACCGCAATTATTCATCCTACAAGCAATATTTTTGATCCAAGAGTCAATCAAACTGTATATCGAATTCGAAGCTTATCTGATGAGGAACTCTCTGCAATGACACAATGCCCACAATTAGCGTGTAAATTCTTTGAACATCATATTGACAAGAAAAATCTTGATCCTGATGAAAGAATAAAGTTAAAACAACTTGAAACCAATTTAGAAGACTTTCTCATCGAGTCCCGGCCGCGATCCGATAAACTAAGTGATATTCTTGTTAAACAGATCGGATTCCCCGATGATTTTGAATCTTAAATGATTAAGACCTTCAATCTCACGGCTTTTTAAGGATCTGAATTAATAAACTCTTCCTGGGTAATTTCCCCCTTCAGTACCTTAAAAGCTTTCTTAGCAAACTTTCTCAATTCTTCAAATTCTGTTTTAAGCGCCATTTGTCTCCAAAAGGAAGGAATTATTGCTGTTGCGAGGAAAGATCCCAATTGTTGAAGGATTTGGCTACGACTCAAAGGTAAAACTGCTTGAGAAAGAATTGGACGATTAGTAAAGTCAATCCAGATAGCAGCTACCAAAAAAAGTAATTTTGAATGATTAAAAGAGAGTTGTAATCCAACAGGACTCCAGCATAACCAATAAATGACCGCATTCATTATTGCTACCATTTCTTTTATTGTAGAATCTTCTGTTAGTAAAAGAATTCTCTCTAAAGATTGGGGAACAAGATTCAAGTTCTTAATTTCATTAAGTAAATCATTTGTATCTATACTATCAAAAAATGTAAGCTCTTCGTCAAGTCGTTTCATTGGAATGTCATTGAATGGATTTTGTTTATCAATCTGTTCTCCCATATAATTTTTGTAATTTAACTGAGATTTGTTAAGTAGTCTTTCAATTTCTTGATCCGTAATACGATTGTTAGGATTTGATATCCACTGAAATCCATTTCCCCGACAAGGGTTTATCCACGCCAATATAAGATCTGGTTTCACTTTCCAGAAGATTAGAGGATAAATTTGACATATCAATGGTTTATTTGGAGTATTATGAAGTATACAGAGCCCTTTAGAATTCAGAAAAGGGCACCTATCTCCCCGAAGTAACCAACTTCCCTCTACTGAATGATGTATAAAAATATTACAAAAAGGGTATTCTTGACGTAATATTTCAGTTTCCTGGGCTAATAATGGTAGTTCATATTCTGTAGCACAACATTTGCTAAGACATTCCAAACAAAAATAACCTGTGGCTGGTGAAAAACCTCGGATGATTCTCGTCATCCCACATACTCCTTTCGTCTATCTCTTGTTTAATGATTCTTTGGAAAGTGTTGTTGAAATATTTTTCATATTCACATTTAACCTAGCTCAAGTTGAGCTATTTTCTCTTTGGTTGGTACACCGTTTTCATCCCAACCTCTTATTTTATAATATTCTGGAAGCATTTCTTGCAGTTTAACTACTCGGTTTCGTGAACCACCGACCGTTAAGGGTTCTTCTAATAATCGTTTAGGTAAAGAGTCATCTTTTGCACTAAAACCAGCTTTTAGATTGAAAATACGTTCTAAATTCCAAATTCTCTCACCAATTTTCATGAAATCGCTTTGTGAATATTCTTTTTGGTGTACTACTGATAAGATCCTTGCATAATCAACAGCAGAAAGAGCAAAGGTTGAGAACCTGCATAAAACCAGCGAGTCAACTACTGCAGAAAGATCTTGGAATACTCGAACAATACTCGCTTTTCCTGAAGAAGAAAAGCGATCCATTGGAATTGGTGTCCCCAACACTTCAGTACTTATCATGTAAGCACGAAGGTGACAACCCCCTCTATTGGATGTCGCATATGATAGACCTTGACCTTGAGCGCCTCTAGGATCATATGCAGGTAGCTCAAGGGATTTTACAGTCATTGAGAGATCTGGTTCTCCATATTTTTCTGCGAATTTTCTAGATCCTTTACTCAATTCTGCTCCTATTCCTTCTTTGTAAGCAATTTGAGTTATGATTTTCTTTAATGAGTCAACCTCGCCAAATCTGGGAAAATTAGATAATCTATTCTTCTCTGACAGTTCCATGGCACAACCAATTGTATTTCCTGTAGATATAGTATCTAAACCTAATTGATTACAAAGATAATTGACTTTACAAATCAAGGCTAGGTCATTGTTTCCGATTTGAGATCCAAAAGCCCAAATAGTTTCAAATTCTGGTCCTTTTCCTTGTTCCTCTTCAGTTACCTTTGTTATACGCCCACACGCAATACGACACCCCGCGCAAGCATGATTTTTAATAACGTACAATTCCTTAAGTTTTTCCCCTGAAATACCTAGAGCGTCATCAAATGTCCCTTCCTTAAAATTATTAGTGGAAAACATTCCTAATTCGTTGACAATATTTACTAAAACAGATGTACCAAAAACGGGTAAAGCAGATTTAGTAACAGGATTTTTCCTCACAGCTAAATTTAACTGTTCTGATAGATCTTTCAATTCTTCGTTCTTTTGAGGTCTTTGTCCTTTGACTACAATGGCTTTCAATTTCTTTGAACCCATAACTGCACCCATCCCACCACGGCCAAGGGCGTGACCTTTGTCATTGATGATACAAGACATAAGGCCAATATTCTCACCTGCAGGCCCAATACAGGCTACTCTTGCTTGTGTTTTTGTTATCTTTACAAGTATATCAGTTGTCTCCCAGGTAGTTTTCCCTTTCAACTGGGATGCATCTCTCAATTCAAAGATATCATCCTCTGCATCCAAGTAGAGGTAGCTAAGGTCTGTTGCCATACCCTCAACGATTAGGGCCATAACCCCAAGATTTTTCAATTCTGAACCAAATCTTCCCCCTGAATGAGCATCAAATATTGTTTTTGTTAATGGTGATTTTGATACAGCACAATATCGTCCAGAGGTTGGGGCATAGCTTCCTGTCAATGGACCAACAGCGTATATCATTTTATTGGCTCGACTTAATGGGTCAACATCAGGAGGAACCTCTTCCCACATGTATCTTACTCCCAAACCTCTTCCCCCAACATATTGTGCCAAGATCCTTTCTGGTATTTCTTCCTTTATAATTTTTCTAGTATCCAAGTTGCATCGGAGTAAAAACTGGTCTTCCATTTCACAAACCTCTTTACTATCCATATAAAATGATT
>JAHQWW010000180.1 GCA_029856365.1 Candidatus Hodarchaeota archaeon | reverse complement strand
TATTATTAATTGCTTTATTCACTTCTTGAGGAACATCTATAAGATATGGTTTTAAATTCTCTATATCGCGAGCTATTTTCAACACGCGTCGTACACGGTCTTGGTTGGCTGGTCCTGTCCCTGCTCCTGATGTTCCAACCGTTTGGGTTAAAAATTTGTCAGTTCTATCAATTTCGATATGTTCTGGGCCAATTATTCCACATTGTGGATCAACAAACGATTGTCCTTTTGTTCCTGTAAGTTCAATTTCTTTAAGAAAAACCTCAGGATTGACAAGTACACCAGGACCAATAAGAAGTTTTTCAACATTGGAGCCACCGATTCCAGAGGGAACCATTCGAAGTTTGTACTCTTTACCCTTAATTACTATAGTGTGTCCTGCATTAGGTCCAACACCTCCCTTAGCTACAACCTTTGCTTGCCTCTTATTTACTAGGTAACTAATGATTTTTCCTTTGCCTTCATCTCCCCAAAAACCACCAACAACAACGTCACATGTCATTTTTAATTCAACTTTATTCCTTTCTTGTCGAATGTGCAAAGATATTTGCCTTAATAAACTCTAATGGTATTTTCAGGTTCATAGATTTTTTAAAAAAGCCTTTTTCACAGTTTTCACAAGGATTATATTATTTCAATAATTTTTTACCTCATATTGCAATCATTCCTGTTTCATAAAAAAATTTATGTGCATTTTCTTCAAATTTCACTTAGAAATTAAACAATAAGCACGATGATTGAAATCCCTGAAAATTAATTTCTGTGGCACTTAAAATGACATCATTTCCTAATAAACGTTATAGAACCCCTATTGCTGATATTTTTGAGGAACAAAAACAACTAGAACTACAGCTTCTTGTTGAACGAACGCTAGCTAAAGCTAATGCTAAATATGGTAAGATTCCACAAGAAGCAGCTAAGGAAATTGAACAATTTGTTAAACCTGACTACATATCGTTAAAAAGAGTAAAAGAAATAGAAAAAGAGACTCATCATGATCTGTACAGTGTTGTACTAGCCGCTACAGAAGTATGTCCAAATTATGGCCAATATATTCATTTAGGAGCTACATCTAGCGATATTCAAGATACTGTCACAGCATTACAACTTAAAGAAGCAAAAAGAATTCTTCTTGAACATATTGATGCTTTGTTACTGATTTTGATCAAGCTAGCCAAGAAATATCGTGATCTGGTTTGTATTGGGCGAACTCATGGAAAGCATGCAATTCCCACCACTTATGGTTTTAAATTTGCTAATTTTCTCAATGAACTTTTCTTAGCTAAGGAAAACTTGATTAATGTTAATATTTATGGCAAACTTTCTGGTGCAGTAGGTACTTATGCTGCATATGGGACAAATGAGATTGAAAAAAGAGTAATGCAAAAATTAGGGTTGGTACACCTTCTTATTACAACTCAGGTTGTTCCTCGGCTTGTATATTCTCATTTTGTATCCGTTGTTCTTGAAACAACAGGTGTTCTTGATAAATTAGCTAGAGAGCTACGAAATCTCCAACGTACCGAAATCGGTGAAATTAGTGAATCATTTGGGGAAAAACAAGTAGGTTCTTCTACAATGCCACAGAAGAGGAATCCTTGGAGGTTAGAGAGAATATGTGGGATTGCTCGTTATCTCCGTTCTCTCCCTTCCTCAACTTTAGAGAATATCGCATTAGAACATGAGAGAGATATGTCTAATTCAAGTACTGAACGAATAATACTACCACAACTAACCACATTAACTGATTTTTTATTGTTAGAAATGAAAGAAATTCTCGAAGGGATAAACATTAATGAAGAGAATGTAGAGAAGAACTTATTCTTCTTAGATGGACGTCAATGTAGTGAAAAATTATTAGTAGAGCTAGCAAATTCAATAGGTAGACAAAAAGCTCATGTGATCTTACGTGATCTTGTAAAAAAAGACAATTTCAGAGTTGCTGTAAAAAATCACCCCCAAATTAGTGTATTGTTTTCAGAAAAAGAAATAGACGAAATATTAGACCCACGAAATTATCTTGGCTTAGCACCAGAAATCGTTGACTTAGTTGTCAAGGAAATAGAAGAAAAAGTTATCAAATAAAGGTTTGAACTTCAGCTGAAAAATTTACTCATTTTGTTTTTATAATTTTTATGAACTGTTCAATTGAATATTTAGGAATACCTGCTTCCTTCAAGAAAAATTCTTTTGCTTCAGTTACATCCATTTTTCGGTTCTTTAATTGTTCTGTCATGAATTCATATCGTTCATGTGGAAAAATGATCCAACTTTCTGTTTCCTCTACATAATATTGAGGTTTAACTTTACTCCATGGTTTGTAGTATAAAGTCCCTATTCTTACTTCAAGGGGCTTTTTCATATTCAAATATTTCATTGCGAAATCTAGAGATACCCCACTGTCAGCAACATCGTCTATAAGTAAAATCTTCTTACCATGGATATGTCCTGGAAGATCCTGATAAATTATTGGTTCCTTTTCCGTCTTTCCCACACCAGAATAAAAACCAATCTGCATAATTGCTAAAGTGGGTTTTTCAAACTCACATAAGAAGAGATCACTAATAATTCTCGCTGGAACTAAGCCACCACGACTTATTCCAGCAATAATGTCAGGAGAATATCCATCATTTCTGACTAATTTGTATAATTCAACAGTTATCGATTCGATATTATCCCAAGTAGGAGCTTTGAAGGTTAATTCCTTAGATAGCAATACTGTATTTCCCGTTCGGTGATGAAAATTGAAGACCATTGGTCTTATTAAATTTCGTAAAAATCTTTAGGAAGATTTTAAATGACACTATATTGAAAAACTTGTGCCTTTTTATTAATATTATGCTTTTTAAAATAATATCCTAAACTCCTAAAGATTCAATTTGAGACTGATTGCACATTCGATAATATTCTGAAATATTATTATTAATAAACTCGATTTATATTGTTATGAATTGAATAATCTTAGGATATTTTAACCCATAGAACATATAATCATTTATTAAATACTGTGTTAGTATTAACAAAAGGATTTTTATGGGAATACTCATTTTTGGATATAATAATAACATTTATAGTAGTAATTAAAATTGTACCAGAAATGTTCCTATATACTCATAGGAGACATTATCTTGCTGAATATGATCGAGAAGGAATAATTAACTAGAAATATCAAAAATCTCGATCATACTCTTCATATACTTTAGTTTTGAACATTCATAAAAGGTGTCAAGGATGGATCCTGACAAACGAAAAGAGGTGCTTATTGGACCTCTGGTTGTAGCAGCTGCAAATGCAACACGTGCATTTGATGCTCCTGTTAGATACCCACTAATTTTGAAGAATTTTTCTCTTCAAGTTACTAATCCGCTCGTCTCTTCCAGGACAGCATTTATTGTACTTATTGAACATATCGTGGGGACAATAATTGTTGCTATTCTTTTATTTTCTAGAAAAGCACAGCAACGACTTTACCAGCAGTTAGTCTCTTTCGATAGGCGTGAGTGGCTCTCTTTTATTCTTGTTTCAATGGGATCAGGATTAGGGCTTTATTTTTTTATGCTAGCGCTTGCATATGGAAACCCGACAATTGCTATTCTTTTACAAAAAAGCCAACCTTTAATTACTTTAGCGTTTGCTATGATGATAATGCGAGAAAAACCAACTAAATTCTACTACCTTGCTCTTGTAGCTTCACTAGTGGGAATTTATTTCATGGTCTTTGAATCATTTGGAGCAGAATCTTCTGATGAGATCTTGGCAGCTCTTTTCTCGTTAATAGCAGCAGGGTTTTGGGGTTCTAATACAGTTTGGGGACGAATCCTTACAGATAAGGTGGATTATTGGAACCTAACCACTTTACGATATATTGGTGGAACGATAATACTCGTGGGGTTTAATCTTATTGTTGGAGCATATATAAACCAAAATTTTGCTCTTTTAAACGAGACCATCAACACATTTTGGGTGCCATGGCCACGTGAACTCTTGTCTTCTAATTTTCAAATCCTCATGAATGGGTTAATTGCTATTATACTTGTTACAATATTTACAGGAGGAGTTATACCCCTCTCGCTATATTATTTTGGCTTAAGATGGTCTAGAGCATCAGTTGGCGGATTAGCAGAATTAGCTTTCCCACTCCTCGCAATTTTTGTTAACTTTATCTTCTTAGGCTTTGAATTAACAGGATGGCAGATTATTGGAGCTATTATCCTACTCACTGTGGTATCTGTTTTGTCTTACGTGAATACAAAAGAATACGAGAGAGGGAAACCAAGTTCTTCTGAATCTGGTTGATAGAAATCAAAAAATAAAAAAAATTCATCGATTTTAAAAAAGTGGATCTCTTATCAATACAAAGACAATAAACCTTAGTGGTTAAAAATAATTTTACTTATCCCTATCCCTTATCACTATTCTGACTTACTTTTTTCCCTTATTGAACCTTCTTTTTCTATATTACCTACATTTTCTATCGAAACTTGGTTATCATTCATTGGTTGAGGTAATAATCCCCAAATTTGCATTGATACAAGAATAGCTAAAATGAAACCCAAAAATGGGAGATCTTTCAAAAATGTCTCCCACCATATAGCATCGTTTATAAAAAGATCAAAAATAAGTGTAATCCCAAAAATACAAAACCAAAGAAATCCTCCAACAATTAAGCCAACAAATATGCGTTTAATGAGACTTTTCTCGTAATAATCCGTAAAACTGTTAAAATAGCCCGAGATTTTCTTTTTCATTTCTCATCTACCGTTAATAACTTCAGAAACCCTCAATAATATATAGAATTTAACTCTTACTTTTCGATCTCCTCCGATCTTAACATTAAACTTCGGAATGGGGCCATAAACCTACTAATTTTCCACTCGATTCTAAATCTTTTGTTAATATGTGAAGATTAAATTTACATACTGAAAATAATACATTTTATGCATTAATAACTGTATGTTTTTTCAAAGAGGTATTTTTACCATATTAATAGTAAGTTTATTGCTTCAAAAACATTAAAATGATTCTGACCGATTTGTTTATTGATAAATTTTGGAATTTCTTTTAAATTATAGGTATTTCTCATGTTAGAAGAGGATTTATAGTTGAAAAATCAACACATAAAGTGTTTAGAGAATGTATTTAATTCAATAGAAGAAGATATTTCTTCTAAATCTCTAAAAGAACCCCATTCATCTCCTTAT
>JAHQWW010000179.1 GCA_029856365.1 Candidatus Hodarchaeota archaeon | reverse complement strand
GCCATTTTCCCAGAATGTACCACCATCAATTAAATAGTATAGTTCGTTGAATAGAGCTGTCTTATACCAACCAGGCCGGCTTTCGTCTTCTAAAATTGGTTGTTGCCAAGTATCAATGGCTTCTTCCCATTTTGCGTGGTTAATTAAAGCTTCAGAGGCAATTGCCAGCGCATTTCTTCCATTAGTCCCAAAAAAACGAGTGTGTCGTTTATACCATTGTCTATTCCAGTCAAATTCAGTAATAGGAAAATCCCAAGCTAGAATGAATGGTATTGTTTGTTTCTCATTAGGTTCCAATTCTAATGTAACCGATAAAGCTGCACCAATATCTTCAAATATATCCGCAGCAACTGTATTGTTGATGTTGTCTAATCTCCCATCTGATGCGAAATCTTGCCAAACATCAGAGCCTCCACCACTAACAGAAAAGCGTGAACGATAGCTAACAGTCCAATCGGGATTATTCTGCGTTACCAAAGCGAATGAACCATCCCATTCTTCCTCTGCCACATCCTTTTCACGAGTTAGAATGACTCCAGTCATATTTTTGTCATCAGCAGTGTAGGCGTAGTTATACTTGTCCATAAGTGGATGATTAGTAATACCTATTGATCCTACAAGGTTCTGCCATGTGAACATCATACCTACTGTTATTGACTCATTTGATGGATTGTCAACGACCCAATCAAATATTCCAACGGGATAGCTGCTTTCTTTGTAATTTTCTGGGATGATAGGCGAGAACTGCTTCTGTATCAGATTTATAGGCAGCTCTTTCCAATTGTAATCATACCATGCTTTAGGAAATAGTCCATAATAAGTCCCTGCACCAACGGGCATATTCCAATTCCATTCTAGCTTCGTATCTGATGCTTTTAATGGTGAAAGAACATATGCTTCAGATTCACCATTTTGGGAAACAAAAACTGAGAATTGATTTGCATAAATTGTTTCAAATTTATGTTTCCCTATTTCTAAGTGCCAACGAGCGAAATCTCCACGATAAGTACGACCAATGCTACCCGCACCTAAACCACCAAGTGGTACTCCACCCCATTCTTTATCATCTATGATCCAGTAACTAGTCTTCGGCCTACCAGTTTGATCGTGAGGAACCCCAATTCCTCGTGACCATGCTACCTTAGGAATATCGCTAGGAATAGATACTGGCCCCTCTGGTGAACTAGGTTGGTATAAAGTTAATAAAACCACTCCTAAAGCGCTTATTACTATTAATACTGTGATTATACCAGCTATTAGAATATTTCTTTCCATAGATTGATTCTTCCTCTGAATACATGACTCATTCAACTTATAAATGCTTTAACTATAACTTTTGCTTTTCTTATTGATGAAAACGGAATGATATTTCCTTCAATCGGTTGATCATCGACCTCAAGCATGATTGAATTCCCTTCACCAATACGTTCACAAAAAATATCGTAGTTCACCCCACGGAAGATACGTGTTGCGTTAAAACTGGACCAGGATTTTGGAATGACGGGTGCGATCTGTAATCCAGTATATGTAGGTCGAATCCCAAGAATCCAATTTGTAATGGCAATATAATTCCAAGCAGCGGTGCCAGTTAGCCAAGAATTTTTAGCTTCCCCAAAATTTGGGGCATCTCGCCCAGCGATCATCTGAGAATATACATATGGTTCACAGCGATGTAGTTCACTGATGTCTTCCCGTACTGAAGGATTTATTCGCATATAATAATCATATGCTTTATCTCCATCCCCAACAATAGATTCAGAAATCATTATCCAAGGATTCGTATGGCAGAAAATACTTGCATTTTCTTTGTACCCAGGAGGATAAGACGAAATTTCGCCTAAATGCAAATAATATTGTGTGTACGGAGATTGATGAAGCATAATACCATGCGGTGTAGCCAGCAATTTCTCTACAGCATTAAGTGCTTTCTCTGCTCTACCGTCTTTTAACCCTATTCCAGCTAAGATGCAAAATCCTTGGGGTTCAATAAAAATTTGTCCCTCTTTACACTTCTGAGACCCCACTTTGTCTCCAAAGTCATCGTAGGCGCGTAGGAACCATTCACCATCCCATCCATACTTGTTTACAGCAGTTTTCATCTTTTCAATCCAAGTGAGATATTCCGTTATCTCTTCCTCTAAATTACACTCTCGGAGAATCTCAACTAATTCTTTTGCTGCATGTACGAACAACCCTGCAATAAATATTGATTCAGCTACTTTTCCATCTTTGTTTGTTGTTGTTTGGAAGGATTGGCCTGGTTCTTCAGAAAAACAGTTCAGGTTCAAACAATCGTTCCAATCTGCACGGCCGATAAGTGGTAACTCATGTGGTCCTAACCGCTTTTGTGTATACAAGAGACTGCGTTTTAAATGGTCCAAAAGCCTTTCTTCGGTTCCAGCTTGATTTTCATAAACTACAGGTTCATCGAGTATACCAAAATCACCTGTTTCTTTTAGATATGAAGCTACACTTAAAATTAGCCAGAGGGGGTCATCATTAAAATTACTACCAATATCATCATTGCCTCGTTTGGTAAAAGGTTGATATTGGTGATATGCCCCCCCTGTTTTTAATTGTGTGGCAGCTAAATCCAAAATACGTTCCCGTGCTCGTTCAGGAACCATATGTACAAAACCTAACAGATCTTGATTAGAATCACGAAAGCCTATACCACGTCCGATTCCAGACTCAAAGAAGGAGGCTGATCGTGACAAATTAAAAGTGACCATACACTGATAGGCGTTCCAAATGTTAACCATCCTATTTGTATGAATATCAGGTGTTTCAACTTGGAATTTTCCTAATAAGCTAGTCCAATATGAATTAAGGTTATTGAAGGCTTTTTCCACATTATGCTTATCCAAATATTTACTGATGATTTTTCTTACCATTTTTTTATTGATAATCTGTGATCCAGGTGGATCAAACTTCTGATTATGAGGATTCTCGTAGTAACCGAGTACGAAGATGATTTGCTTAGTTTCATTGGGATTTAGAATAATTTTAACATGATGTGACCCTATTGGTGCCCAACCATGAGCTTCAGAATTACAAGAATGACCTTTTTCTACCACCACAGGTTTTTCCCAACTTCCATAAGACCCTAAAAACGCATCACGCTTAGTATCGAACCCTTCGAGAGGTTCTGAACAGGCAAAATATGCAAAATGATTTCGTCGTTCACGATATTCTGTTTTGTGATAAATAATGTTATTTTCAATCTCTACCTCACCAGTATTATAATTTCGTTGGAAGTTGGTAGAATCATCCAAAGCATCCCACAAACAGAACTCAATGCAGGAAAAAATTGACAGATTTACTTGATTCTCTTGATGATTTATTAATGAAAGCTGCCATATTTCTAAGTTCTCACCTAATGGGACAAAATATAGTGTTTTTGCTTCAATCTTCTTGTACGTAGAACAAATGACAGAATATCCTAACCCATGGCGACAAGTGAAATTCTCCACATTCCTACGAGTGGGTTGCCATGAAGGTGACCAAAATTCTGTTGTTTTGTTATCTCGTAAATAGATATATCGTCCACCAGAATCCAAAGGAACATTATTATAACGATATCGAGTTATCCGTCTTATTTTTGCGTCTTGATAAAATGAATATCCCCCTGCGGTATTAGAAATTATTCCAAAATATTTTTCACAGCCTAAATAATTAATCCAAGGTAATGGAGTATCAGGTTGCGTAATAACATACTCTCTACGATCATCATCAAAATATCCGTATTGCATTCATCTTCCTCAATTTCTGTAATTGATTTGTTTGTTTTGCCTTTGAAATGGTTTTTTTTAATTACACTTAGATAATGCCGTTAAATATGGATTTCATCGATCTTATAGAACTTTTAAGGTTTAAGCGAAATCAATGTAGTTTGTTGAAGTCCATAAAGATGCTGATAAAATTTGTATTAAAAATTATATTTTCTACCTCCTAATTTTTCAAAGTTTACTCACATTTTTTATCAAATAAAAGAAAAGTTTTAAATTCCATTAAATAACTCTTTTTTCATTAAATATCAAAATAATATGGAATAAAGGGATATTTACATGAATGAAGCCTATAAGGATCCATCACTTGCACCAGGTGAGAGAACAAAGGATTTATTGGCGAGAATGACAATTGAAGAAAAAATAGGGCAGATGTGCCAGCTTGATCTCAGTCATGATCCTGAAATTTGGATAAAAAAAAGAAATATTGGTTCATATCTTAATCTAAAATGGAAAGATACTCAACTCCTTCAAAAAATGGCTTTAGAAACACGTCTTGGAATTCCTCTTATTTTTGGGATTGACGCGGTGCATGGACATTGTTTCCATGATGGTGCAACAGTATTTCCATCTCAATTGGCATTGTCTTGCAGTTGGAATCCTGATTTATTAGAAGAAGTAGCTCGGATAACAGCAAAAGAAGTTATCCATACAGGTTTTCACTGGACTTTCTCTCCCGTTCTTTGTATTGGACGAGATCTTCGCTGGGGGCGTATTGGTGAAACTTTTGGAGAAGATCCCTTTCTTATTGGAAAATTAGCATCAGCAATGGTTAGGGGTTATCAGGGTAAAAGCTTATCTGATCCAGAAAGCATTCTCGCCTGTCCAAAGCATTTTGTGGCTTATGGTGAAACGATTGGAGGGAGGGACTCTGCTGAAGCTGAAGTCTCCAGGAGAAAATTAAAAAGCATCTTTTTACCACCATTTAAGGCGGTAGTGGACTCAGGATGTGGTTCCATGATGGCAGGTTATCAGTCAATAGATGGAACACCA
Organism: Candidatus Hodarchaeota archaeon; assembly: GCA_029856365.1. GTDB lineage: Archaea > Asgardarchaeota > Heimdallarchaeia > Hodarchaeales > Hodarchaeaceae > Hodarchaeum. The sequence continues at coordinate 478 of JAHQWW010000179.1, read as the reverse complement.
TGTTCTGCAAATTCATGGTTATTAAGAGACGTTGTAAAAACAGAATGGGGATTCAACGGTTTTATTTTAACAGATTGGGCAAATATTACTTGGTTGCATGAATTACAATTTGTTGCTGCTACATTAGAAGATGCAGCTGAAATTGCTCTTCTTGCTGGAAATGACATGATAATGTCAACTCCTGAATTTTATGACATTGTAATTAAAGGGATTAAAGAAGGACGTATTGATGATAAGCTTATTGATGATGCCTGTTCCCGAATTTTGAAAATTAAGTTCCGTTTGGGCCTCTTTGAGCAAAAAGGATACCCAATCATTGATCTAAATACTGAAATTATTGGGTGTAAGTTGCACAAAAAGAAAGCTTTGGAAGCAGCACTTCAATCTTTAGTCTTATTAAAAAATAACAATGATATCCTTCCTCTAAATGAAAATATTGGTAAGATTGCAGTATTAGGACCTAATGCAGATAATTCTA
>JAHQWW010000178.1 GCA_029856365.1 Candidatus Hodarchaeota archaeon | reverse complement strand
TAACTGTTATAATCACGCTCAAAATCTAAAGGAGTTAACATTCTTTCGACTACTAGATTGTCTAAAAGCCCAGGTAAATATTTCTTGTCTAGAAATTCAAATATCTTCTGTTTGAAAGGCTCAGCCATTTCTTCCCAGTTAATACCAGAATCTTGGTGTGGGACTGGAACCAATATATAGAATGCTTCATGTGCTTCTGGGGCAAGATCAGGGTCAGTTCTTGTAGGTATGTGTAAGTAGCTTGAGAAGTCTTCAGTGAGAATTTTCCTCTTGAATATATCTTCTAAAAGCTCTTTATATCTTGGTCCAAGGATTATTGTATGATGTTTCATGTCAGGATATTGTTTCTTAGTACCAAAATAAATAACAACTAAACTCATACTGTATTTTGTTTTTCTATAGCGTTTATCACTATTTTTCTTACGCCACTTTGTATCTATAAGTTTAGTATAAGTAAAAGCAGGATCGGCATTCGAAGCTATGATATCACTTGAATAAAATTTTCCAGTTTCTGTTTTAACTCCAATGACCTTCTTTTTCTCAACTACAATTTTTGTGACCTCTTCATTAGTGAGTATTTCTCCACCTATTTCCATAAATAACTTGGATAAGGCATGTACAAGAGCTGTAGTTCCACCTTTTGCAAACCATATTCCATACTCTTTTTCCAAGAATTGTATCAAACTATAAATTGATGGAACAGAAAAGGGGTTTCCTCCTATCAATAGGGGATGGAAACTAAATACAATGCGCAAATTTTCATTTTTGATATACTTAGACACAAAATTATAATTAGATCTATAAGATTGTAAGCGGATTAAGGAGGGAGCAACTTTCATCATTGACCAGAAGCTATTAAAAGGTTTGAAAGATAATTCTTTGAAACCTTTCTCAAAGATTGGTTCAACAGCTTTTAACATTCTTTTATAACCGTCAACATCTTTAGGACTGAGCTGTGCAATCTGTGGTATATTCTCATCGGGATGTGCGTAATCAAAATATGTGCCTTCATCAAAATAAATCCTATAATAAGGCTCTACTGGTAGAAATTGGACATAATCTTCAATTTTTTTATTATTAAGAGAAAATAATTCCTCAAAGATAAACGGGGCAGTTATTACTGTAGGACCAGCGTCAAATGAGAATCCTTTGTCTTTGAATACTCTTGCTCGACCTCCTATCTGATCTAATTTTTCAAGTATAGTTACTTGATACTTCCCAGTAGCTTGTAATCGAATTGCAGCAGATAAACCACCAAATCCAGAACCAATAATTATTACCTTTATATCTTGATTTCCATTCTTTTTTTCATCACTGATCATCTACCTCACATCTTTAGCCTCAATACTTTCTTTTTTGTTAGTTGATGCTGAATTATTCAACTTGAAAACATAACCAAAATATATTTAAATACTTATTCATGAAATTGAATTAGATTCATGAATTATATAAATAAGGTATCTAGTGAAAAAATGATGTACTCGACAAAAACAGTTGAGAAATGGGGTTTAGTCCCAGAAAGTATTGTTACTAAATTCAATATTGCCCAGCAATCGTTAGAAGATAGTTATAATGAATGTTTAGAATGGATGGCTATTCATAGCAAATCATTTTATTTTGCTAGTAGATTTTTACCTCGTGAACAGCGAAAATCAGTTGCAGCTTTGTATGCTTTCTGCCGATTAACAGATGATATTGTTGATGAAGCCTCAGAAGGAACATCTATTGAAGAAATTAATGTAGATCTTGACAAATTGAAAACAGTCATCTCTCAATTAAATGAGGGCTATACTTCTACTATACCAATACTTCATGCATTTGGAGATACAATTCAAAAACACAATATTCCTATCAAATATATACATGAGCTTATTGAGGGAGTCCGTATGGATCTCACGAGGAAAGAATACGAGAATGACGAGGAATTAGACTTGTATTTATATCGCGTGGCAAGTACAGTCGGTCTTATGATGACTCATATTTTCCTGGAGAACCCCGCTCCACGAACTCTTGCTCGCGCAGCCGATTTAGGAAAAGCAATGCAATTAACTAATATACTGAGAGACATTAAGGAGGATTATGAGAGAGGAAGGATATATCTACCTAAAAATACATGCAAGCTTTACAATGTTACTCCTGATGATTTCAAAAGAGATGAAGTTACTGAAAATTTAAAGTCATTAATCATATATGAGTCCACCAGAGCCAAAGGTTATTATAAACAAGCTGATTTAGGAATAGAGGAATTGCCAGCTGCAGCAGCTTACACTGTCAAGGTTGCTTCACGTGTTTATGGTGAAATCTTGAATGAGATTCGTCGTCGTGATTATCAGGTTTTAAAACAGAGAGCAGTAGTATCGAAATTTCATAAGTTTTTGTTGGCTACAAAAGTCAGACTTGAGTATTTGAGAAAGATTTAGCTAATTTCATTTACCGAATTTAAAGAAAAGAAGTTGTATTTTGTGGAATCATCAAAAGATCTTATCATTAAACACCTTAAAGCAAATCGGGGAAAAGAAATACCGGTTTCTGAGATTTCTGAGAGATATAATTTAAAACCTAATACAATCTCTAATGCTATCAAGGAGTTAAATTATAAAGAAGAGATAGTCATAGAACGAAGGCAGTTAAGGCGAGGAAGGTATACAGTCATTTGGTTGAGAGGCGATTCAATTCAACATCCTTATATTCATGAAACAGAAAAAATAGATCTTCGAGTTCTCAATTACTTTAGAGAGAATGAAAACAGGGAGATTTCATTCAGAGAATTAATACAATTTTTTGGTAATAATATTGTTGAATCACGATTAACTGAAAGTGCGATGAAGAAAGCACTTGAAGGATTAATTAGAAAAAAGAAAATAGATCCACGAACAAAGTTAGATTTCGAAAATGATCAATTAACCATTAATCCAAGTGATAAATTCTCAATTAAAGGAGTAAAGATTGTTCCAGAAACACAAATCGAAATTCCTTGTGATGCAGCTCAGATACATGAATTAATCGGATATCTGAAATCCACTGAATTTGATTATACAACTTTTGTTAAGATGATTACTCAATTTATTAAGAATAATCAAACCTTTGTTACTTGCCTTATTATTCCCTTAATGATTGAGGTTGGAGAGTTATGGACTCAAACAAAAATAACTATTGCTGAAGAGCATGTTATTTCAAATAGGATTGAAAAATTGATTATTGATCGAATAACTCATGTTAGTTCACCAAACAGAAAAGGCACAATTATTCTTACTCTAGTAGAGGGTGAACAACATGTCATTAGCTTATTATGTTTAGAGTTAATTTTTTCTGATATAGGCTATCATATTATTAACATAGATCGTCCTCTCCCAGTTCGTTCAGTGATTCAATATATAAAAGAAATTGGTGAAAAACCTCTATGGCTTTTTGTGTCTATTACTCTTCGAAGCTACATCGGAACATTACAACACAACTTAGAATCTATTAGAAATACATTTGATGATAAAATTAAGATTGCAATAGGAGGCCAAGGTTTAATAGAAAAAAACCGTAATGAGTTTCCAGAAGCAGATGTTATAGTCATTAATGAGCAAGATTTTCAGAATTTTGTAGAATTTATGTCGTAATAAGTTGAGTACGTTTTTATCAGTTTTTAAAAATGATGTTAATAAAATAGATATTATAGAATAATAGTTGAAAGAAGTGAGATAAATGATTACTACAGAGATTGAGGATTTTCTAAATCGAGCAAAGATTCCCCTACGTTTATCAGTAATTACTGAATCAGGTTGGCCAATTATCCTTTCACTTTGGTTTACTTATACAGATGATCGTAAGCTTCTTCTCGCCACTCCGGAAAAAGCCAAGGTTGTAAGGTTCTTAAGAAAGAACCCACAATGTGCTTTTGAAATTTCAAATGAGAAACCTCCCTATTGTGGAGTTAGAGGACAAGCTATAGCAAAGATAATAAAATCAAAAGGAATTAAAGTATTAGAGACACTTCTACAGCGTTATATGAGAGATGGGAAAAAATCACCTTTAGGAGAAAGACTTCTTTCAAGGAAAGTTCGGGAAGTTGCTATAGAACTAACTCCAATAAATCTGTATTCTTGGAATTTTAGTGATCGCATGAGGGATTCAACAACATTTCAAGCTCAACCTATCTGTCTTTAATGAGAATTTTTTCTTCTTGATATTTTAATTCTTTATAATTGGTTATCAAAATGAAAAAAAATATTCATAGAAATAACAAAAGATTGATTGTCATTGGAGCTGGGTTTGGTGGTATTGCATCAGCTATTCGTATGCAAGCTGCAGGTTATGATGTGCTTTTATTAGAGAAAACTAACCAAATTGGTGGTAAAGCTTCTGCTTTTAAGATCAATAATTACATTTTTGATGCAGGACCAACTGCGATTACAGTTCCTCATTTAATACAGGAATTATTCGAATTAAATAATGAGAATATGAATGATTATTTAGAATTAATTCCAATTGAACCATATTTTCGAATCTATTTTGATGATGGCTCTTATTTTAACTATTCAACTATGGAAGAAAATATGATTCAAATAGTAGAAATAAGTCCTGAAGATCTTCAGGGTTATAAAAAGATGATGAAGTCAATCGAACCAATTTTCCAGAAAGGATTTTTAGAACTTTCTGATAAACCTTTCAAGTCATTCTTCTCAATGTTGAAGATTGGACCACCATTATTAAAGTTAGGCGCATATAGATCAGTATATTCTTATGTTTCTAAATATATTAAGAATAAGAAATTACGAATGGTTTTCAGTTATCACCCCTTACTTATTGGAGGAAATCCCTTCAAAATTACATCGATTTATATGCTTATTCAGGCTGTTGAAAAAGAATGGGGAGTTTGGTTTGCAAAAGGTGGAACAAATTCCTTAGTTCGTGAGTTTGGTAATCTATTCACGAGATTAGGAGGAAAAATAATCTTAAATAGTAAAGTGGAAAGAATAATCGTCTCCGATAGGTCAGTTGTTGAAGGAGTAATTACAAAGGATGGGAAATATTATGAATCTTCAATCATTATTTCTAATGCTCCTGTTGCGACAACTTATATGCAGATGATCAGGGGAAAATGTCGTAAGAAAAATTCCAATAAACGATATAGAAATGCTACTTATGGAATGAGTGTATTTATGATCTATTTTGGAACAGATTGTAAGTATCCAGATCTTTATATTCATAATATTTTATTAGGCCCTCGTTACAAAGGATTACTTGATGATATTTTCAATAAAAATCAATTGAGCGAAAAGGGAGACTTTTCAGCATATTT
>JAHQWW010000177.1 GCA_029856365.1 Candidatus Hodarchaeota archaeon | reverse complement strand
GACTCCATCTCAGAAAGAGTTAAAGCTCGCATACGTACAGCCCAAAATCCTAAGTTGACAATCAACAATGTTAAGAAAGCTGGAGCATAATGACGAAATGTATCAAAGAAAAATTCCCAAGTAAACCCTCGGCTTACTTCAGGACTTATTCCTCCAGGATGCGCAAGAAAGATATTGCTACCAGTTACAAAATAGACAAAAATAATAATACCCAACCAATAAAAAGGGGCAGCTCGACAACAGAGTAATATAAAGTATATAATATCACTCAATCGGCTGTTTCTAATGTAGGCTGCTTTACTTCCAACCCAGTTACCAATAAAAAAGCTTAGAAATAACACTGGAACTACTAGAATCAATGAATAAAGGAGAGGAAAGAACATAATTTCTACAACTGTGCTTGGGTAATATGTGAAAGATGGTCCTAAATTTAGATGTATTAAATTATTCAAAAAAACAAGATATTGTTCTTCCAAAGGTCTATCTAAGCCCAAAAAATAATACACGAAACCACTGCGTGTTTCAACCATAAATCTAGGGATAATAAAAACGAAAGTAAGGGCAATGAAAGTTGCTATCAGATAAAAAAAGGCTTTCTTTAATACAAATCTGGTATAAGAGTGGTTAAAAGCTTCCTTTAGCTTAGAACTCGCTTTAATCATCATATACGTCTCTGATGTTTCTGAATTTGGGTGATTTATGTTGACATTAAGTTATTTCACGAAGATTGAATCTTATTTTTCATCTCGTAAGAAGAAAGCCAGATTTAAAAATTGCATTGTAAAGGTAATCGGCCCAGTTTTATTTCTGGTTTCCTTAGTCTATATGTGTTAATTTTTCGCTGCTTTTTTAAATACCTTTCAATTGCCTTTAAACAGCATGGTTACTATTATACTGAGTAATTACCTTCAATTAGTGAATTACTTAAATTAGATAAGCTCAATAAACGGATCAGTCAGGAATCAATAATTATACAGGAAGTATTTGATATATGATAAGTATATTAGAAAATCAGACCATAGTACAAATAGGAATAATTGTGAAAGATATTGAAAAGACTTCACTGATATATTCTAAGTTGTTTGGTATTGAAAAACCTCAATGGTTTTGGACAGAACCCTTTGATAAATCGGAGACAGAATTTAAAGGAAATCCAACACAAGCCAGAGCAAAATTAACATTCATAAAATTAACAAACTTAGAAATCGAACTTATTGAACCAGATGACAACCCTAGTACATGGAGAGAGTATTTAGACACAAATGGCGAAGGGATTCACCATATAGCCTTCGTTATAAAAGGAATGAAGCAGAAAATAACTGCTCTTAATGAAATTGAGATGCCCTTAATTCAGAAGGGAGAGTACACAGGAGGTCGGTATGCCTATATCGATTCTCTAAAAGATTTGAAAGTGATGATTGAGCTACTTGAGCATGATAATGGTTAACTAAGGCTGTATGAAATCCTATTAAAACATTGGGCTATATTTAACTTCAATCCCCACAAATTTCTGTTAATTCGAGTGTATTGGGTTCTCTAATAACAAAATTCTTCTTAATCATAATTTCCAGTTGATAGCATTGATGATCATCTTTTGAAAAACTTTTTGGTTAATTTGTTCTTCTCCATGTCCTAACGCCGTATAAAAAACATTTCCAAGCCCATATGACTTCGTCCATACAATAGGATGGAGAAATCCCCGATAATCACATATCACAAGAGTTTCGAAGGGAGGATACCTTTCCATCAAATATAATTCATCCATAAGTGTGAAATCTGATACCCCCTGCATAATGGGATGATCAGGTTTGATTACTTGAAATCTATACTCTTCTCCCAAAGGAGGATGAATCAAGAATCTAGCCCCAAGCATTCTTAAATACGCTTTAGAATTTTGAAAAGAAGAAGAAGCACCATGAACTCCAATAAATGTTTTGGGTTCTCCAGTTTCTCCCCAGGGTGAGCCAATTATGGCATTCAAAAGACCACTTTCTTGTTCTTGGGTTAATTCTCTTCCTGTCGTGTAACAAACAATTACATGAAATTTTTTGATATTTTGAGGTAAGAAAAAGTCTAGGTCTTCCGTTAATGTCACCTCAAAGCCACTTTTTTCTAAAAAATCTTTGAAAATGGGTCCCATTACCGAAAAATCATGGAATTTTGTTTCTAATCCTCCAATAACTAAAATATTAACGTAATTCAATATTCTACTCTTCTTTTAATTTTATTAATGCGATGATTTTTGATTAAATTTAACGGGCTAGATCTAATCATCCTTATTTTTAATCAATATGAAGATATTTTTGTAGCCATTTTATACTTTCAACTATGAATTCCTCTAGTTGCTTATCATTGAACAAGTGACCTGCGTTCCTTACTAAATGGAGCTTATGATTAATTGTTAATGGCATTTGTCCTATTGCTTTTACAGATAGTTCTGGTTTAACAGTAGTATCTAATTCTCCATGAATTATTAATGAAGGGATTTTAAATTGTTGGAGATGATCATCAGTTTTAATTTCTTTCAATTCAAGTATGAATTCTTCTTCAATATATATTTCTGGGGGAGCAGCGGAGGGTAATTTAAAAGGAAAATGACTGTAAAGTGAATCATTCGTGATTTGTTCCATGTAAAATGCAGGGGCCCAAAAGATAGCTGCCTGCACTGGAAGGTTTGTAATGAGAGCTGTTAATCCTCCAAAACTTAATCCAATGGTGGCAAAATCTCTGTAGTCTAGGTCTTTGGCCCAATTATAAACATCTTCCAAATCCTTAACCTGTTTCGATAATAAAACAGGTTCTCTCTTATTTCCCCCTGAACCAGAAAAATCAAAGATAATGGCGTCATATCCCTTCTCATTCAATTTTTTTGCTGTTTCCGGGAATCGTCCCCATTCATACTTGTCTCCTGTAAATCCATGACAAAAGATTATTAATGGGGGTTTTTTAGTGGTTTTCAATGAAGTTTCATATAGTATCGAAATTAATTCTCCCCCTTTTTTTCTTGGGATTTTTAATTTCCTTTCTGGTATTGTGGTCTCACCAAATTTATCGAATTTAATCTCTATAGAAAATCTTTGTTCTAGTTACCAGTAAAAAGCATCCATACTTTTTGCAGAAGTATGATAAAACGCTAATTATGGATACATATTTATATATAATTTGTAGTACGTTTACTTTCTGGATATAGTAAGTATAATTAATCAGTTTTTTTATCCTAAGGAATCTGAGGTTTTATAAAATATACCTTGATTTAATCAAGGACATTCCCAAATATGGAACTAATTATTAAGAAGTTTGAAAAACTGTGGGTTTATAATGGACGTAACAATAAGGTTGATGAATAATCAAACCTTTTTACTTTCAAAATTTGATTTTTTAGAATTTAATGAAGAAACGAAAAAAGAAATAGACATAAGAAAACTTGCAATAAAAATCTTCAATATAATCAACATCTTTAGTCCGAAAGCAATTGTTCTTGAATGCGAGGACAAAGCTTTACAATCCTATCTTATAGATTCTTTGAGTTTCTGTCTTCAAGATGAATTTATATTTGATAAACTGGGTGGAGGAGTTCAAATTTTAACTTCCCTCCCTTTTTATAGTGAGGAGCCTATTTCTTTAACCTCAAAAATAAAGAAGTTAGGCCAGTTTGAAAATCAAATAGGGCTAGGTGTTGAAATTGGGGGAAGAACCATTAATGGAGTATGCATTGATGGTAATGGAAATGTCATAAAACGATCGGAACGAAACATAAATAAGCATTATGGCTATAAATTTGTAATTAACCAAACTATCGACTTAATCAAAGAATTACTTGAATCTTTAAATCCTGATAAGATTAAAAGTGTAGGCATTGGAATCCCTGGCGGCATTGGCCCCATTTTTGTCAGAAGAATGATAATAATGGGAGATTTTCACGATATTAACCTCAAGGCTGAAATTGAAAGTGCTGTTGGTCACCCCACCTTTATTGAAAACGATGCAAATGTTATTGCTTTAGGGGAAAAACAGATTTCAAGGATTGAAGGAGATTTTTTCACTCTTACTCTTGGAGAGAGCGTTGGTGGTGGTATTATTATTAATGATAGAATTATACATGGTGAAAACTATTTTGCAGGCGAACTTGGACATATAATTATTGATGATAGCGCTGATGCACCCATTTGTGGTTGTGGGAATAAAGGATGTCTTGAAGCTAAAATATCAATCATTTCTAACATTACTAAGGAGAATTTGGTTGGGATTGCCAAAGATGTTTCTAAAGCAATTATGATTATTGTTGATCTAACAAATATCAATCAAGTGCTTATTGGGAGTAATGTTACGAAATTTGGTTATGATTTTTATGAAGTGATCCGAAATAATTTGAAAACACGATTTATTCCAAAAATTACCCCTGTTCAGGTTTATGAATCCTCATTAGAGAGATTTCCCGAAACCGAACGAAAATTTGTCGGAGCTATCGGTGCAGCAATTATGGGCATGCAAAAAGTAGGAGAAATATCCGAAAAAGTTGTTGTAGTCGTCAAAAAAGATGATAATGAAATGGGAATAGCAGCAGCTCAAATCATTGCTGAACAAATACGAAGGAAACGTAATACAGTGTTGGGTTTAGCAACTGGAAGTACTCCCATAAGTATGTACAAAGAATTAGTGCGGATGCACAAAGAAGAAAATTTAGACTTTTCACAGGTTACAACTTTCAATCTTGATGAATATTATCCTATAAAAAGAGAGAATAATCAAAGTTATCACACCTTCATGCGCTACTGGCTATTTGACCACGTTAATGTCAATCCAGAAAATATCTATATCCCTAGTGGAGAGATCTCGGAGGATGATCTTGATTTTCATTGTGAAAAATTTGAACAGTTGATTAATAAAGCAGGAGGCATTGATATTCAGATTTTAGGAATTGGGGAGAGTTTTTTCACTGACAAAAGAGAAATTCACGGAGGCCATATCGGATTCAACGAATCTGGTTCAGAATTTTCCTCTCGTACTAGAAAAATCATATTAGCAGAGAAAACCCGAGTAGATAATGCCCGATTTTTTCAAAGAATTGAGGAGGTTCCTCGCCATGCAATTACTATGGGAATAGGGACAATTTTGGAAGCGAAAAGAATAATCCTGCTAGCTTCAGGAGAGCGCAAGGCACTCATCATTAGAGAAGCGGTTGAAGGTAAAATTACCACTTCTATACCAGCCTCGGCACTACAAGCTCACGTGAATACTACATTCTTAATCGAAGAAGGTGCAGCATCGAATTTAAGTCGAATGTCTTATCCATGGTTGTT
>JAHQWW010000038.1 GCA_029856365.1 Candidatus Hodarchaeota archaeon | reverse complement strand
AACAGCAACACCAATTTTTTCTCCTAAAAATGAATTTGAAGGAGTTCTATCCGTCTTTGCAGATATCACTAAACGGAAGGAGGTGGAACAAAAATTACGCGAGTCAGAAGAGCGGTACAGGAGTTATATAGAGAGTGCGCGTGATATAATTTTTACTATATCTCCTGATGGTATTTTAACTTCTATTAATCCCATAGTAAAATCCATTACGGGTTTTACTCAAGACGAGTGGGTCGGAAAGCCATTTTCACCTTTAGTACACGAAGAAGATCTTCCCATTATAATAGATGGATTTAAACGTGTCTTGGAAGGTGAACGGTTGTCTCCAGCTGAGATGCGACTTTTAACCAAGTCTGAAGATTACGTAACAGTTGAAATAAAAGCTTCAGCTCAGGTTAAGGATGGGAAACTTGCAGGTATGCTGGGTATTGCACGTAATATCACTGAACGTAAACAAGCTGAAGAGGCACTACGACAAGTAAAGCTGGAAGAGGAACGTTATCATGCTATGATGTCTCATTTCATCAATAATGATATGCAAAAGATAATCAATAACATAGAATTACTATCATTAATGTACGAATCCAAGCTAGAACTAGATAACAATATTATAAACCAAATCATAACAATCGCTTCTAGCTCGTCTAAAACCATTGACACGGTAAATAAAATCTTTGAAGTTCTCCAATCCCCTTTTATTCAACCAAAAGATAGCATTAAACTTCTCACTGAGATTAATGATATTGTGATAGAAATACCAAAGGCTTCTCAGCTTGTCAATATTAACAAGAAGAATCTTGATGCAAGGGCATTTATCGATACACGTTTCAAAGATGTTATTAATGAATTATTAACGTTTATCTTGACTTCTTACGATGGAACCATTAGTGTTGAAACAAATATCAATATTACAGGGTCTTATTTCCCTTCATTTTTCTGTGTTTACATTAGTGACTGTTGTTCTCAACCATTACCGCAAGAAATAATTTCAAAACTCTCAGGAACAATCACAGATGAATGGGAAATAATTGGACACAATATTGGGATTGCACTAGCCTCTGTCATCATGCAATATTACGGGGGATTACTGAAAATTCGTCCATCTGATCCAAAAGGAAACGTCTTTGAGCTCCGTCTTCCCAAAATATTAATTGAATAGCGAGAAAAGGAGAAAAAAGAAGACACAGAGTCATCTGTATCCTTTCTCTTTGTAATAACCTCAAATAACATTAGATAAGGCCCTGTGCCATCATTGATCGGGCAACTTTCATGAACCCTGCAATGTTTGCCCCGACAACTAAGTTTCCTGGAGCACCATATTTCTCTGCTGCAACACGAGCGCTTTTATGGATGTTAACCATAATACCATGAAGCCTTTTGTCTACTTCTTCACGTTCCCAAGCAAGCCGTAAACTATTTTGGGACATCTCAAGGCCTGAAGTAGCTACTCCACCTGCGTTTGCTGCTTTAGCTGGACCAAAAGCAACACCAGCTTCTAAGAAAAGATTGATTGCATCAATTGTGGAAGGCATATTAGCTCCTTCACCAACTGCGATGACCCCATTGTCTATCAAGGTTTGTGCGTCATTAACTTCAATTTCATTTTGTGTCGCCGAGGGGAAAGCAATATCACATTTAATTTCCCAAGGTCGTTTATTGGAATAATAATCGACATTGAATTTATCTGCATATTCTTTGATCCTGCCTCTACGTATTTGTTTAAGCTCTAGAAAGAAATCAAATTTCTCTCCAAAAGTGACACCATCAGGATCGTAAATAAACCCATTAGAATCAGAAAGTGTTACAACTTTGCCACCTAACTGATTTATTTTCTCTGTTGTGTATTGGGCTACATTTCCAGAGCCTGATACTGTACAAACTTTGTCTTTGAGGTCTAGACCTCGATCCTTAAGCATTTCAACCACAAAATAAGTGCAACCGTATCCTGTTGCTTCTGGCCTGATGAGAGAACCACCGTAATCCAATCCTTTACCTGTTAATACCCCTGCATGGAATTGATTCATAATTTTTCTGTACTGACCGAACAGATATCCTATTTCACGGCCACCTACGCCGATGTCTCCCGCAGGGACATCGCAATCAGGTCCGATATGGCGGAATAGCTCTTGCATGAAGCTTTGGCAAAAGCGCATGACTTCAATGTCACTTTTACCTTTGGGATCAAAGTCAGATCCCCCTTTACCACCACCCATCGCGAGACCAGTCAATGCATTCTTAAATACTTGTTCAAATCCTAAGAATTTGATGATTCCAAGATAAACACTTGGGTGGAATCGTAAACCCCCTTTATAAGGACCGATTGCTGAATTAAATTGGACTCGAAAACCACGATTGACATGAATTTCACCTTGATCATCCTGCCAAGGTACCCTGAACATAAGTTGCCTTTCGGGCTCAACGATGCGTTCAAGCATCTTGTGTTTTTTTAATTCGGGATGTTTTTCAATCGCAGGTTCTAAAGATTCTAAGACTTCTTTTACTGCTTGATGAAATTCTTTCTCACCAGGATTCTTTTCTTTAACCCAGTCAAATACTTCGTCAACGTAAGTCATTTCAAAACCCTTTTCTTCAAGATTTCTTTCTAACATTTGGGACTTATTTTAAATAATAAGCCTAGAACAGACGTTTTTGTACCCTGTCTGTTAGGAATTATGCACTTATGAGTCTTTTTTTAATACCATTGGAAGGAACTATTTTACTCTTTCTTGTGACATAAAGTTACTCTATTGTAGAGAAATTAAATTTAAGATATGGAAAGGAGATTACAACACATTTAATAAAATATCTGAAAAACAGTACTGAATTTAATTAAAAATTTCTCTGTTCTGAGGTAAAATGCCTCGAGTTCGAATTGATCTGAAGAAAAAAGATGATTTTATCAGATTTTCGACCAAAGGTTAGAGTAATATAAAAAAATTTGCTATTCAAGGAAACTTTTTCAAAGTATTATTTGTATAAAAAAAATGAGAAAGAATGACAAATTCTACCCCCCCTCGTATTATCGAAGAAAGTGATTTAGGACTGGATTATAAGCCAAAATATCGTGTCTTTCATGATTTAATGACAAAACGGATAAATAAAGTGCTTCTAGTAAGTTCATACTACGACAACTTCATTTTGGAGGAAGATGGTAGGCTATCCGATCAAATTTTTGAAGAATTTCATAATTTGAATCTTCGAACATTACCAAGTATCACGCGGGTTGCTTCTGTTAAAGAAGCGTTAAAACTGGTGAACGAAAAAGAATTTGACCTAGTTATCACCATGAGACGATTAGGAGATGTTGATGCTTTTGCTTTTGGACAGGATATTAAAAAAATCCGAGACATCCCAGTCATTCTACTGTTAAATAATGTTAGCATCATACCGTACCTACCAGCTCCAACAAAAAGAATGGGAATTGATAGGATTTTTTTATGGAATGGAGATTCCACGGTATTTGTAGCGATAATAAAACACTTAGAAGATAGCCTTAATGTTGAACATGATACTGAGGAAGGCCTTGTTCGTGTGATAATCGTCGTTGAGGATTCAATTCGTTATTATTCCCTCTTCTTGCCTTTGATTTATAGTGAACTCATGAAACAGACCCATCGATTAATTTCAGCTGGAATTAATGATTTTTACAACTTATTACAAATGAGGGCGAGGCCAAAGATCCTATTAGCATGTACTTATGAAGAAGCCATGAATTATTATCAAAAATATGAGAAATATGTCATAGGTGTAATCTCTGATGTTAGATTTCCCAGAGGGGGGAAGATAGACAAAGATGCAGGTTTAACTTTCATTAAGGAAGTTAAAACTAACAATCCCACTCTTCCTACTGCGTTACAATCAAGTGAACTAAAAAACAAAAAACGAGCTAAGGATCTAGGAGCATATTTCATTCATAAAAAATCACGGCGTCTCCTTCAAAGTTTAAAGGAATTCATGTTGAGATTTCTCGGTTTTGGTGACTTTGTTTTCCGCCTAGCTGACGGTTCGGTTGTTGGCCGAGCTAGAAACATTATGGAGTTGTATCAAGCTATTTCTGTGGTACCTAATGAATCTTTAATATATCATGGATCACATGATCATTTTTCTGGCTGGTTAATGAATCGTGCAGAGTTTGCTATTGCCCAGAAGATTAAACCTGTGAAAGTTACCGATATGACAGAGGAGGGTTTACGACAATTCCTTCTCGAATCAATAAACGCTATCCTTGTTGAAAAATCTGGTGGTGTCGTACATGATTGGGATAGGGAGAGTCACCATCCTGCAATACGATTTACTCGACTAAGACCAGGTTCATTGGGAGGAAAGGGTCGAGGGATTGCATTTTTACAATTCCTCCTTAATACATTCCTACTTTCAGATGATCTTTCACTTGACGTCGATATTCGTATACCTAAGACGTTTGTAATAGGAACAAGTGAATTTGATCTTTTCATGCAAGAGAATGATGAGCTTTATGACATTGCTCTTTCTAATACTCCTGATAAAGATATTAAAAAGAATTTTTTAAAAGCAAAGATCTCTACAAGTCTCAACGACGATCTAAGATATATTTTACAGACACTTACCGGCCCGTTGTCTGTACGATCTTCAAGTTTATTAGAAGACTCTCAATATCAGCCATTTGCAGGAATCTTCGATACATATTTTTTACCTAATAACCAAGATATGAATACTCGAGTAAAGCTTTTATGTAATGCAATAAAGCTAGTGTATGCTTCATCTTATTTAAAGAGAGCAAAAAGTTATGCTGAATCTACTGATCAGTCTGTTGAAGAATCAAGGATGGCAGTTGTCATTCAGCAAGTGGTCGGGAGAAAACACCTTGGAGAATTATCCTATCCTTCTTTCTCAGGAGTAGCATCCTCATATAATTATTACCCAATATCTTATATGCAACCTTCTGATAGGATAGCTTTTCTGGCCATTGGTTTAGGAAAAACCATTGTAGATGGTGGTATTGCTCTTCGATTTTGTCCAAAATATCCAGAAATCAGTTTTTTTTCTACTCATGACCAATTATTGCAGAATAGTCAAAAAGATTTCTTTGCTATTGATCTGGCATCAACAGCAACTGATATTACCGAAGGTGAAAATTCTTTTCTGGTAAAAACTAGCGTTTTCAATGCTGATAAAATGATATTATCTGAAGTTGCAGATACTTATGATTACAACGATCGTGTACTTAGGAGTGGGTATATGGGAGAAGGTGCTCCTATTGTAACCTTCAGTAAACAATTGAAATATGACACATTCCCTTTTGCTAAAACAATATCAAAGATTCTAGAACTTGGGGAGAAAGCGATGGGTTGTAGCGTGGAAATTGAATTTGCAGGGAATTTTCAACCCACCCCAAAGAAAAGAACTACATTTTACCTGTTACAAATACGACCATTCGTCGAACAAAACGAAATACTAAGTGAAGAAGTCATTTCAGTTCCCAAAAGCGAGATGTTGGCATATTCATCGCAAATCTCTGGCAACAGAGTCATAAAGAACATTCATGATATTGTCTATGTGAAACCCGAATCTTTTGATAAAATGAAAACTCAAGAAATGGTTAACGAAATCGATCGAATAAATCAGAGCTTGCGAATCCAAGGAACCCCATATATCCTTCTAGGATTTGGTCGTTGGGGGACCTTCGATCGCTTTTTAGGAATTCCTGTGAAATGGAACCATATATCGAACGCTCAAGTGATCATTGAAACTGATTTGGAAGATTTTCAAGTAGAACACTCCCAAGGAAGTCATTTCTTTCAAAATATCACCACAGCCAATATTGGCTACTTTTTTATAAAAACTAAGTCAAAAAAGGACTTCATTGATTGGGACTGGCTGAAAAATCAGAAAAATATGGTAACAGAAGCTGATTACATTCGTCATATTCGGAAAAAACGTCCTTTTCTGGTTCTGATAGACGGACGGAAGAGAGAAGGTAAAATAGTTAAACCTGAATCCGACTTTGAAAGATAACAGATATTATATGTGATATTACCGATTAAGGTGGTAGATTCAATATCTAGAAAAAAGATTAAGGTAGTAACTAAAGAGAACTATTGTAGAAATAAAAAACCTGGATATACAAAGAGAAAAATGGAGAATGATAGAAACATTTAAATTTACTATTTTTGTGGCTTTGGTTGAGGTAGATGCCTTGGAATTTACACAACTTTAGATGAAAATGGCTCTTTTTTTATATTTAACAAGACATCATTAGATCTATCAAATCTATTATTTTTACAATTACTTTTACATCGATGTCGAATCTTACAGAAAATAAGCAGTATCACTATCTTTCAGGTAAAGGAGTTTCAAGTAAGTTGAATAGCGATTCTATCTTAGTTTCACCAGAGATGGCGAAAATTTTGCGTCAGTTAAGCAAAGGTGGCTCGATGACAATAGATGAATTGGCTGAAACTATCGGGACGTCCCATGCTAAAGTAGAACAAATTACTACACGATTAAGCAAGGAAAAATTAGCAATCAGAGATGTGAAAACATTTACTCGTGTTGTACTAACAAGAGAAGGTAAAAAAATTATCAATACAGGATTGCCTGAAAATCAGATAATGGAAGTAGTAAAGAATAAACCTGATGGAATACCAATAACCCAGCTCTCTTCTATTGTGGGTCTAACTAAACAGGAAGTAAATGCAGGAATAGGAAAATTAAGGAATGCTGGATTTGTTAATATTAACAAAGGACTTCTTATTCCTGTTGAAACAGAAACAAGATTGAATCAAGAACTAGAAGATACTTTGAAATCTTTATCTGAAGATCCCCTATTACCTGTTTCAAAGGAAATAATACCGATACTTTCTAATAGAGGATTTGTTGAATTAAAAGAACGACAGCACGCAACTGTTGAGATAACCAATTCAGGATCCAAAGCATTATCAAATATTAAGATTATTGAAACTGTATCACGCTTGACTCCAGATCAAATACGGTCTGGACAATGGCGATCCTTACAGTTAAAAAGCTATAATATCACTACTCGTCCTAAAAAACTCCCAATAGGAAAAAAACATCCGTATCTTATGTTCTTAGATGAAGTAAAACAAAAACTTGTAGGTCTAGGATTTATTGAGATGAGGGGGCCACTTGTCGAAAGTGAATTCTGGAACTTTGATGCCTTGTTCCAAGCACAAGATCATTCTGCACGTGAATGGTCAGATGTTTATACAATAAAACATCCGACTCATGGAATCCTCCCCAAGGATCAGGAGCTGGTAAAAAATGTTCAGCACGTTCACGAAACTGGCGAACCTGTTGGTTCGCGAGGTTGGCGATATAGATGGGATCCACAAAAAGCTGCTCGGTTGATACTAAGACCTCAGGGGACAGCTGTGAGTGCTCGGACACTCTACAAACTTAAAATTCCCGCAAAATACTTTTGTATCGCACGATGCTATAGACCTGACTCAGTTGATGCTGTTCACCTGTCCGAGTTCAATCAGCTCGAAGGGATCTCCTGTGATCCTTCTATAACCTTCCGTACCTTACTAGGCCTTCTTAAAACTTTTGCTATCGAGATTGCTGGAGCTAGTAAAGTTCGATTTAAGCCTGATTATTATCCCTTTACTAGTCCTTCTGCTGAGCTTAGTGCTTATCATCCTAAGCTTGGGTATATTGAATTTGGTGGTTCTGGTATCTTCCGTCCAGAGGTAACTGCTCCGTTTGGTATTTCTGACCCAGTAATTGCTTGGGGTCTTGGAGTGGATCGTCTTTACATGGTAAAAAGAGGAATTAACGATATCAGAGAGCTTTTCACACACAACTTGAAATGGTTACGTACGGTGCCTTTAACTTAGAGGTGGAAAAGTTGGTTGCTTTCAAAATTTCATATTATGATGTCATTGAATTACTTCATTTACCAGATGGTACTTCCATAGAAGAATTGGATCATCTCTTTAGCTTTGGTAAATCTGAAATTGAAGAACATGATTTAGCTGATGAGGGTTATATCAAAGTCGACTGTAAAACCTCTAATCGGCCAGACATCTGGGGTGTAGAAGGTCTTGTGAGAGAGATCAGTGGTGCAATAGGACTGCAAGAAGGTTTACCTGAGATTTCTGCGCCCCCTAGTGGCTTTGTGATAGAAGTCGACCCTCGAATTAAACCTGTTCGTCCGTATATTGCTTGTTCTCTTATTAAAGGAGTGAAATTCTCTGATTTCCTTATCAAGCAATTGATTCAATTACAGGAGAAAGTTGATTTTTCATATGGACGGCGTCGTCGTCGTTCTTCTATTGGAATTTATAATGCTAATATGCTGGAAAGCCCTATTTCTTATGGTCTCACCCCACGATCAACTTCTTTCTATCCTCTTGGGTACAACGAAAAAATGACTTTAGATGAAATCCTAGTAAGACACGAAAAAGGAATAGAATACGGTAATATATTACCTTCTGAAGGAGATCTACCTATTCTTCAGGATGTCAATGGTGTTGTTCTTTCAATGCCTCCGATCATTAATAGTAATGATGTTGGGCGTATAAACGAAAAAACAACCGATGTTCTTGTGGAAGTTACAGGAACCAACCTTGAAGTTGTTAAGGTGGTCAATACATTAATTACTCAAGCAATAAGAGACCGTGGTGGTGAGGTATATAGTGTAGAAATCCATTACCCCAAGAACCATGGAGAAGCCCCTAAATTATTAGTTACTCCAGAAACAGAAGCATATGAGATAGTAGTTAACCCCGAGGATATTGAGAATTATTTGGATCTTGATTTAACGGCGGATGATATTATTAAATTTCTTCGTAAGAGAAGATTTGACGCTGTTAAGAAAGGTGGTTCATTAATTGTTAAGTACCCTCCCTACCGAGTCGATCTACTCCATTGGGTTGATGTAGCTGAGGAAGTAGCAATTGCGTATGGTTACATGAATATTGAGCCTGCGAGTTCAGAGGTACCGACTATAGGTGGAATATCTTCTCGAACGACAAGCGAGAATTACGTTCGTGAAATCTTAAGTGGTTGTTCATTGCAAGAAGTTCTTAATTTTAGTCTCACTGATCCTGAAAAATTATCTACATTAATGGGGCATAGTCATAATACACTAACCTCTTATATCCAAGTCGCTAATCCAGTGAGTTTAACTTATTCAATAATGAGAAATCGACTTTTACCTGGATTACTTGATTTTCTCTCTCGGAATACACACAATGAATATCCGCAATATCTTTTTGAAGTAGGGGAAGTTGTAAGAATTGAGGATAGATCTGTAAAAACTATTTCTAAGGTAGCAGTTACTTTAGCTAGTGCTGATGTTTCTTTTGAGCACTGCCACAGCATACTGGAAACTTTAATACAAGGTTTAGGAACTACTTATAGGTTAGAGGCTATAGAATCATCTGAGTTTATTTCAGGGAGATCAGCTAGAATTTTAGTTGATAGTGAAGAAATAGGTCTAATTGGTGAAGTCTCTCCAGCGTTGCTTGAAAATTGGGAAATATTTGTACCTATTGCTGCATTTGAAATTGATCTTTCATTAATTTCAACATTGAATTTACCACCAATAGAGACATACGAACCAGAATGAATGAAAAAACTTCATATTTCTATTTCTTAAATATGTAATAATTTTTATTTCATGATAGGTTTAAGGCAGTTTTTCGGAGAAAAACGCAGGTGCGTTACTAACCTTTGAAAGTCTTCGATCATTATTAATTGCTATATATGAGCTAAATGTAAGCCTAATCGTGGTGTGTGGACATACTGATTGCGGAGGGAATATGACCGAGAACCATATGAATCAATTGTTAGCCAAAATTTCCAAAAAAACAGGGATTTCACCTAAAAAAGTATTACATTTTTTAGGTTCATCTGATCCTTCAGAAGCATTTCTCGGTTTCAATGATGTTGAGGAACAGGTTCAGAGGACTGTTGGAAGTATTCAAGAACATCCTTTAATTGCTCCAACAGGAGTGGAAGTTATTGGTTACATCTATGAGACTTTAAAAGGGAAACTTATAAAATTAGAGCAAAGGGAAAGATAATAATTGTCCAAAATTATCCAAAAATAGTAACTTCAAGAGGAGTTTTGGCCCTCTCAACGTACTTGGGAATACTCTTTTATTATAAGCAGATAAATATAGAGGATTATTAGATAATGTCCTTCTTTTCTTTAAGATTTTAAAAGCATTAGAAATCGTTCTTGTTTATCTGGTAATGATTCCAGCCATATGCATGACGTGTTTGAGCACAGAGTATCAATTTTTTGCTCAATTTTTTGCAATATATCTTTTAAATTTGTGATTTTTCCAGTTTTAATAGTTAATAGAAGGCGTGCTTGAATTGACGATGGTTGTAGGAGTGAAGTGAAAAATTCTAACTTTTTTAGTAAAAAATAGGGATCCAATGATAAATCAACAGTGATAAAAT
The DNA here is from genome assembly GCA_029856365.1 of Candidatus Hodarchaeota archaeon. Lineage (GTDB taxonomy): Archaea > Asgardarchaeota > Heimdallarchaeia > Hodarchaeales > Hodarchaeaceae > Hodarchaeum. The sequence continues at coordinate 18,230 of JAHQWW010000038.1, read as the reverse complement.
TGAAAGAATGAGGAAAACTACTGGGAGTTAATTTAAAGAAATCTTTTATCCAATATGAAAATTTATTGGGATATTGATTACGAATTTCTTTTAAAAATGGCTCAAAATCTGATGAGATTTCAATTGCCAACACAGATTGTACATTTTGTTCAAGCATATAAAGAGAAAACCCCCCAGCACTTGCACCTACATCTAAACATTTATCATGTAGATTAAAGGGAGGAAAATGAGGATTTAAAGACAACCATGTCATTTTAGAATAACCTAACGGTTTTGTGAATATCTGAAGCTCATTTTCCTCGATATTTACCTGATCATGACGTTTTACTCTGTAAGCAGGTTTTTTTATCAGTTTTTCATTTATCTTAACTCCATTTTCTCGAATGAACCGAATGGCTTTCGATCTGGAAGAGAAATATTGTTTTTGAGTTAGCCATTCATCTAAACGCATTTTTATCCAATCACTCTGTAACTAATGGTTAGTCCTTATCAAGGTCTTCAGTTTTAAAACGCCAAGATTTTTTTCCTTGTTTTTTTTTCTCTCGCAGTCGTTTTTCTTCTCGGAGAATACGTCTTACTCCCTTTCCTTTTCGGGGCAAATGGTCACCTCTAATGATTAGCTTTTTTGGAAATTGTTTTCATTGTTGTTATAACTGTGGATTGATGGATTATCACTCAAATTTTTCGATCTATTGCTTCTTAGGTTTAGATTCTGTAATTTTCTCTTTTATGCGACGCTTAGTATCTTTTATTTGTTCTACAACTTCTTTATTGATTTTATGCTTTTTTAATCGTGGAGAAAAGCGATTTTTCTTTAATGTCATTATTATCCTCAAATATCTAAATGAAAAAACTTCTTATAAATCTTCATTCATAACTGTGCTTCCATTTTCAGTTAACTCTCTCTCTTTCGAGTTTAAAGGGATTACCTAATAATAAAAAGTATATGTCATCATCACAATCGTCTCATGAAAAAAACCCATCCAGTTGTACATCTAAGGATTATAACTATTTAGAGAAGAAATACGGCAAGGAACCTAAGATTTCTGAGGAAGAACTAAAAAGAACACGTTGGAGCTGGCATTAATCTCCCCACTTAAATTTTAATAAAACTGGAAGGTTTCTCATCTATTTTTCCTTTAAAGATTTTACTTAATATACTAAACTAGCTGATTTAGACTCCTCTTTACGATAAATTAGTGGTTTGATTCATCAAAAATCATTCACATGTACCAAATTGCTCATTATTTATTCTGAAAATGTACAAAAATAATCCAAGGGGGAGAATGAGAGAAATGTATTTATTCAGGAGTAGAGATACCAAATATCACGCTGATAAATTTGTTACAAAAGGATTTCATGAGTTGACATAAAGTGTCATATGGTAAAGACTTAGCTGAATTTGGTGTGGAGTATGCCCAAGAAAATGGAGTTGACTATGTAGAAGCCAGATTAATCAATGGCCAACGAACATTTCTATTCTTACGAAATGGCATGCTGCTATCAGGAACTCAACGACCTTGGTTTGGTATTGGATTTCGTGTGCTTAAAAACGGGGGACTTGCGTTTGTGTCCATTGATGAACTATCAAGAAAAACAGTAAAAGATGTTGTTAATATTGGAGTCAAAATGGTAAAAGGATCAAATCCCAAAGAGAAAATTAATTTTGGTAAACCAGTTTCAAATGAAGCAAAATGGTCTGTAGCTACTAAACAAAAATTAGTAGACGTTGACACTGATTCAATGCTTGAATTGTTGAAAGAAATGGACAAAAGAGCTGAAGATCATGGAATCAACAATCGTGCGAACATTTTTGAGGCTCAAAGCTATGAGAAATACCTTGTGACTTCAGAAGGAACTCGAATTGAGTCAGAATCGTCCATGCTCAAATTTTATGGCATCTTAACAGCCAAAGGGCTGTTAGATTCTGAACAACGTTGGGTGGATTTAACTCGGAGTACAGGATGGGAAGGTACAAAAACTTGGATTGATAAATATGATGACGATTGTGCTCGCCTAGCTAAAGTTGCAGCGCAATCAAATAATGTTATAACAGGAAAAACAGATTTCGTTGTGGGTCCTGAAGTTGTAGGTATCATTTGTCACGAGAATTGTGGTCACCCTAGTGAGGGAGATCGAATTATGGGTCGAGAAGGCGCTCAAGCGGGTGAATCCTTCTGGCGAGATTTATCTTTAGGAGAATCACGAGTTGGATCTGAATATGTGACTATCGCAGAGGACCCAACAATTCCTGGGACAGGAGGTTATTATGAATTTGATGATGAGGGTGTTAAAGCTCGTGAAAGAATTCTAATTAAAAATGGAGTCATAAATGAACCACTACTTAATCGAGAATATGGTGAGAAATTTGGGTTAGGATCAAATGGAGCAGCTCGGGCTTCAGATTTCAATCGCGAACCAATAATTCGTATGGCTAATACATATATGAAACCAAGAGATTTTACTCTTGAGGAATTAGTAGAAGATATAAAACACGGAATTTATATGCTCTCATTTACAGAGTGGAATATAGATGATAGACGATATCAATCTAAATATGTAGGATTCGAATGTTATGAAATTAAAGACGGCGAAGTGACTAACACAATGGTACGTCGGCCAGTTATGGAGCTTACATCTGTAGGATTGTTTTCTTCGATTGACGGAGTTTCTAAAGATCTTTTCTTCGATTTTCCTGGTGTTTGTGGAAAGAGTGATCCAAGTCAGGGAGTTCCTGTTTATGCTGGTGGTGGCTACATTCGTATGCGGGATATCAGACTTGGTTGAGGTACGATGAAAATGTCAGAACAAATGGAAGCTTATGTCGATTTGTCGGTGGAAATTGGGCAGAAGTTGGATATTGATCTTATTATTGCTCGTGGAATATCAAACATTGAAAATCAAATCAGATTTTCTCAAAACAAAATTGATATAAACAAACAATGGCACTCAAATGTGATAGAACTAGTTTTGGTCGTTGACGATAATCGTGTATCAACAACTGAATTTTCACCCACCTCTAACGAGAATGTAAAGGAAAATGTGGAAGAATCAATAAAATTCACGAAAAAAATGGCAGCAAGCCCTTTCTTTCAAGGTACAGAAGAAAAAATCTCAAGTTATCCCAAACAAGAGTGGCTTGCTGACACTAAAATTCTAGATTATCGAGAAAAAGCTCCAAACGATGTAAATGCCTGTATTGATGCCGCGCTCGCTGCAGGTGCTATTAGAGTCGCTGGTTCATACCTTTTCGGCCAGAAAACAGTTTCTCTGAAAAGCTCTGCAGGGCCTAGGGGAAGTTATACTGGAACCTACTATAATCTTACAATTAGAGCAATCCAAAAAGAATTAGATGCTTCTGGCCAAGGTTTAGCTTGTGGTCGAATTCCTTCTGGCGCTGAGAAAGAATTTATCACTGCTGGAGAACGAGCAGGGCATTTATCAAAACTTCATCAAGGTGCAAAACAGGTGAAAAGGGGAATATATGATGTAGTTATGGCACCAGCGGTCGCAGCGAATTTGTTGGGAGTTATTCCAGGAATGGCGAATCCACTTGCTATTATGATGGGTAGAAGTGCTTTAGGAGATAAAATGGGAGAAAAATTGGCACCAGAGTTCGTTTCGGTACAAGATAATGGATTACAACAAGATGGATTAAATTCATCTCCTTTTGATGTTGAAGGAACCCCACGACAGACTACTCCTATATTCAAGGAGGGGGTTCTAATTAACTTCATTCATAATACTTCAACAGCCAAGATGTCTGGCGGATCCAGTACAGGAAATGGGGAACTATTTAACTTTGGCGTGGGTATTAAACTCTTAGGTCCTTCTCCTACAAACTTGGTGTTCAACAATGGAGATCATTCTATTGAAGAACTACTAGAGGGATCAAACTCAACCATTTTTGTTACTTGTAACTGGTACACTCGGTTCACTAGCGTAATATCAACAGAGTATAGCACAATTCCGAGGGATGCTGCATTTCTTATTGAAAATGGAGAATTAGGTCAACCAGTAAAGAACTTTCGTATTAGTGATAACTTATTACGGCAATTTGCCAATATTGAAGCTTTAGGGAATGATCGTGTACAGGTTAAGTGGTGGTCGCAAGTAACTAATCCCACATGGATTCCAACGGTACGCGTTAAAAATTGTCGAATTACCACCGCAACACAATAATGATAATAGCAGGATATTTTGGATATTTTCTATGAAAAAATTTAAGATTACCTAGTGAAGGTTCACAAACAATACTATGTTCATTGATAGAGAGGAATTTACAATTAGTCCAGTTTGTAAGAAATGTAACAATCATATAATGAATTTTCCGTGTCCGCATTTTGGTAGTGATGAGTCATTTTATGATCGGTCTACAAATGAAATAAAACCTATCATCCCAGTAGAATTACAAGGAAACTTTGAGGAACCCCCTCCTCTTGATATTTCTCCTAATCTAACTTCAAATTATATAAGAATGAAACCAGTCTCAAAACCATTAAAAACTCAAGTATCATCAAATTTAGGCTTCTCCATACAAGAACAGATACAATCTCTAAGTATTGTTGATTATAAGTTTGAAAGTTCACCTGCTCGCACACCACGCCTAGGAAATATGAAAAAAGCAATAAAAACTATTGAAAAGGAAATCAAAACCTTATCTTCAGATATGTAGAATGTATAAAAAATCAGAAAGTAATAGAAAGCGTTATAACAAATATCAACAAGAGACTTCTTAAATTAGAAAATGAATAAGTCTAAAAGGCTTTAATTGTTAATTACCTCTTATTGGCAATATTTCGATACTAATAATCCTTCAAGTAATTGTTTTTCAACATTTTTTCGGGGTAGACATTCCGCGATTGCCTGACAATATTGCCAAAAACCACTATTAGATATTTTATTGGAAGAAAATAACAATTTTTCTAGTAGTTTTTCATTTCCTTCTTTCCAAGCGATTAAGGATTGATGCATGATATTAACTAGACAAATTTCTTCTGGATCGATAATGCGTCGATTTAATGCATCTAGAACTGTTATTTTAGATCCTTTTTTCTTTATAAATCCCCCCCTTTGAATGATGTTAAATTCTACTCCACACGCTTGAGCAAGTTTTTGGGCTTCTCCAAAGTCAACTATTGTATCTTGAAATGTCCAGCGAAACGCTAGATAAAATTGAGATATTCCGTCAATTGTTATAGTCTCGGGGTTTTCTAGCAAGTTTTTCACGAGAAAATTCGTTGACATCGAACGGATATAGGACAATTGGTCTCCAAAACCAACAATTTCACCTGAGTAACGCTCAATTTGACGGTACTGACTCAGGATCTTCATTGCTGGCCCAATTGCCGAGATAAAGAAATCTCCGCCACGAATACCTTCTCTCCAGAAACGTTGCAATTGCTTTTGTATCTGAATTTCCATTTCGTGTTGAATTTCATGAAAATATCCAACTTCTTTTCTCGGATGTTTTCTACAAACAAGATAAATGGAGGACGAAAGGGCAGCAGATGTTTTTGCCCGAAGTCGGGTCTTCATTTCAGTGTGAATAGGCCATGAGGCTGTGACAACGAACCCAGCATACGTTAATGCCTTCAACATTGTTTCCCATCCCTCCGATGACTTATGCGCATAGACGATAATCGCAATACCTTCAGGCTTCATTATACGATATATCTCTCTGAAGGATTCACTTATCATTTCTTCAAAAAATTCTTTAGGGTTCTTTTGTCTTCCTTTATTAGCAATTATTTCATTTGATTTGGGAGTAAGAGGAGTTGCAAAAAGATTAGGAAATAAATCGCCTATAGCTCTTTTAAACCAAATATAGAAGAAATCGGATAAGTCTGAATATGGAACATTATCATAGTACGGTGGATCGGTAAAAACTGCGTCAAAATATTCATTTTCAAAAGGAAGATTAGTTGCTGATGCCTGATAGACGTGTGATGTGTTTAGAGATTTCCAGCTATTATTTCTTAAGAAGCGTAAAACCCAATCCATTTGATGTAACCAATCTCCATTAGCACCAGAAAAAACATTCAATTCTGCATAATCCCAGGCCATAGGAAGCGCTGTTCGGCCAAATACATGTTCAATTTTCTCACCATAAGCGTTATAAACGACTAAACTTGCATTTTTATCTGCTAACCTTCCTAAAATTATGGCTAAATAAGCAACGATTATGGTGGAAAGCTTGATTGGACGTGGAGTTGTATGGACTATATCTTGATACTTTTGCTCAATCAGTTGAGAATTTGTTCTTATACGTTCCAAGAAGGTTATAAGAGCTAATTGTTGACGAGAATTAAATAAATCACTCCATTTGGTCATCCCATATAGTTGAACTCCAAAACCCAATGTACCAATGGGTGGTAATTCTTCATCTGGGAAGAGAGATTCCATATATTCAAGATTTGAAAGTTTTTGAGAAAGAAAGTTTCTTGCTTGAGTGAAAACTTGAAGATCTTTCTCATTGGCTACACGATAATGCTTTTTTGCTTTTTTTGGAACACGTAGAATTACCACGGTCATTTTTTGTTGCATTTTTCCCTCTTGTGCTAGTTCACGAATCTTTTCTGCTTTTGTCACTTGATTACAAACTAAACACTTAGCTTTAGCTCTTGAAATGGTTCCTATAGAGGGATTAAAGTCAATATTTTGGTCTTCTTGAATCTGAAAAGAGATAGTCTTTAACCGTTTATCTACAATAGGTTTATATGCAATTAAACGTGTTTTGGTTCGAGCCAACCAAAAATGCTTGATCAAAGGCATTTCTACTTGACAAATCGGATTGGGACATGGAATGGTTCTCGTCCATAAATAACCAATCGGGATACTTCCGTCAGGGTCGTTTGGATAGAATTGACTTATCGCTAGATTTGCTTCATCATAAATATGAGTTGCCCATTCTTCTACTAGAGATGCAAGGTTAATATTGGCGATCGTTTGCGGCCATTCGAATGTGGCTTTGCTAATCAAGACTGCTATTGGATTTAAGTCGCTGGCATAAGTTTCACAACCAAGTCTGAGTGCTTCGAGCGGGATTGATCCTCCTCCAGAAAAGGGGTCAAGTATTCGGGGTGGTCGAGCATCCCATTGATTCTTAATAAACTGCTGACTCTGATAAATAACTGGGCTTAAATCTGACTTTACTGTATTCCAAGGTACAATTTTTTTAATTAAATTCATGATTTTTTTCTGTGTTTTCAAACTCGAAGGAAGATCAATCAGTGCTGCAAATGCAGTAGCTCGAGAAGCAGCTAAGGGACGGCGCGCCCACCATAAATGTAATGTGCTTGGATGCCCATGACGAACACTTTTCTCATGAGTAGATGCTTTTGATATCTCTACCAAAGGAAGATTCCATTCAATTATCCGTTTTTTCAAGCTTAAGCATCTCTACAAGTTGCAACATTACTTCTCTTATAAAAAATCTGGGGTTTAAACAATTCCCTCCCAGACAAGGAATTTAATGTTGTGAGTTTAAACTCATGTTGTCACAACTCACTTCTTGAAAAAACGCCCAGTAGCAGCTTGAATGGCGTCCATTCTTGTTAATAAGATTCTAACCTCTTGGATAAGGTCGGACTCAAGTTTTTTTTGCTGTTTCAGAAATTTTTTACGATATTCTTTCAAAAATTGTTCAGAAACGCTCTCGTCCCACCCATATTCCTTACGAACATCGCCATAGAGTCGATAGCCAGAGGTTGTCCGTTCAACCCACCGATCTAGATAATAGTAATCTTTTGAAAAGACAAGGACTTGAGGTATTTTTTCAACACCATTTATCTTATCGGCCAAGAAAGGATATTGATCTTTGTTGAAGATTTTCAAGTTGACATTCGGGCTGTGTTCTGCTACTCTAACGAAAACAGGGACGTTGGTTTTGGAATCCCAACACCAAGTTGTAGCAATTACCAGAAGATTGACTGGATAGGTTAAATCAATGCGAAATTCTTCAGGAGAGAATTTCTTCTCAAGTCTACGATGATATAGACTGATTCGTTCTTGTTCGTCTTCTGTACCTAATTGTAAGAATTCATCAAAAGAAACACCTGTTTGGTAGAATTCTTCAGTTATTCGTTCTAGCAACACTTAGGGTCTCCTAGTATAGATATTTGATATAATACACGAATTTGACAACCAATTTTTTGTAGATCTATCCAAGCGCTTCTTTAATCTTCTCAAGTAATGCACTTTCAGGTACCGCTCCAACCACACTCCATTTAGGATATCTAAGAATTTCACCGTCGTCCTCCTCTTCAATCCAGTCATCATTGATGATTGTCTTTGGAACTCCCTGAATTTGATATTGCATGGATAATTCTTGGAATTCTGTTGCCTCAATCATGTCAGCAGTAATATTTTCATTCAAGTTAGCAAATTTAAATGCATTTAAAACCGCTCGGGGGCAATATGGACAAGTGGGGGTCACAAAAACTTGTAAATGAACGGGATGATCAATATTTTCGATTTCTTCTACGATTTCAGGACGGAGGTCACTTTCTTTGTCTGTACCACCCATAATGATACTCTCAATCAGGCTACCAAACTCATATCCTGAAGGGATACCAAAAAATCTAATCAATCCTTTTCCTTTCCCCTCAATAGCTATCGCAGGATGTCTTGTAATACGCCATTTCTGAGCTTTTTCAGAATTTATATCACATTCACAATGATCAAGAGTTATTTTATCAGATTGTTTCGCTATTTGTTCCGCTAAGTCAAGGGTTTCATTACATAATAGACAGTGATTTTTACTTGTAAACATGTGCAGCGTTACATCTGAGGTTAATCCATCAAACATTTGACGGACTTCATTCAAAATTTTCTCTTCGATTCTTACTTTACCTTCAGACATTTAATATTCTCCTTAATTACTTTATTTAACACTTTTACCAATTCTTTATAAATATTGCGTTTCTTGAATATTCCAAAATCTATATATACGAATTACAATATATTCATAATGGCGAAGATATGACTTCAGATAAAGCTTCAAGTTCATTAGATGATGAAAATAATTCTTTAACACTACAAGCAGAATTATGTCAGTCATTAACACACCCTTTCAGACTGAAAATTCTTCAAATTCTAGAAGATGGAGAAAAAAATGTCTCAGATATCAAAGAAGTAACAAACAAACCGCAACCGTATATTTCTCAGCATCTTCGTGTATTAAGAGAAAAAGGAGTAGTAATAACGCGTAGAAAGGCTAATGAAGTCTATTATTCATTGTCTGACCCGAAAATTTTGAAGATATGTGAGCTAGTGGCAGATCTTATTGCAAAAAAGCTTTTATCGCAAGAATAACATCCATTAATGGGAATAATAAATCAGAAGAAAGTGTTTTTCTATAGGAAATTTAACTCAGCAAAATTTTTAATTGATTAACGTTAACGTAATTAAAAATGACACAAAATTGTCAATGAGTAATCTCCAGGCTAGAATTGCAATGATTCTCAATAAACCCCAAAATAATAGTATAAAACCGTACAAAATACTCGTAGGAGTGGTGTGGACAACATTTGATGACATCAGGGGAGGTATGCCAGTTGAATGGACTCCAAAAACTTTATCGGATAAATTATTGTTTGGTGTTTCCCTAAGAGGGATGTCGGTCTTTTCCAGTCGGCCAAATCATATTTCTTATTCAAAGATGCCTGCGACCATTCCTTTTCCAGAACATGAATTATTTTCAGTTTGCACAGTTCTTTATGAAACGTCGGAAACAAATCGTGGTGGGTTCAGTATTAATTTGGTATCAATTCTATTACCCCAAGTTATCATGGAGATGGCATGGATAGACCTGAGGCAGATCCAAGCAGTTTTTAGTAAATATTTTGAGTACTATCATGGAGAACCAATTCCTCATAAAAAGGCATTGATGAAAGAAATAGCCCATGAAACTGACCTCATTCTACAACGGAAGCTAAAAATCATTGATCAAGGAGAAAAAATTCGTGAACATCTTACAAAATATTTAGATTCTTATTTAGTGTCATCCTTGGAGGAAGATGAACAGAAATTAATACAGACTCGTGTTCGAACACTAATGATTCTGTTGGATCGAGTATTGGAAGCGGGAGACAATGAACGGATTCAACGAGCGCTGGATAGAATGAATTTTATCCTAGAACAGGAGCTATCAGACGAGATAGTGGTCATGTACCAACAAACGATCAGCGATTTTACCCAGCCATAAAAAGATTTTATTTGATGAGTTGAATGTTCAAAGATTGAGGGTATAATCACTCTCTTTTCTTTTTCAAGTGGAGAGAGGATAATGAAACCACGAAAAATACAACAATTATTCAGTTACTCCTTCTAAGAATATTCCAAATAATAGTTCTAATATATATTTCTCTCCCGATTATTCTCGGAATTCTATACCCTATGGTATTCTTCATTCTAATTTTGTATTTTTCAGGTGTGGTTTTAAGTTCTCCTTTTGGTATATATTTCTCTCCTGGTTAAACGTATACTATTTAATGTACCCAAATGAGGCATTACCTCTCGTTATTATTGAGGTATTCATCTTTTTCGTCGGTTGTGTCCTATTCTTTGTGGTACTCATCCAATTTGTTCAAGCGAAGCAATAAGGTGAAAAAATCACTCAAGTGGGAATATATCACCATATCCGACACCCTCAACATCACTTTATGGTTTATTGTTGAAGATCTGATGAAGAAGGGGATACTTGTTGCATACAAAAAAACTAATGCGTATAGGGAAATAAAAAAAATTTCGAGTATTCGAGTCCTTAGACTTGCCGCTTACTTCTCTTACCAACTTCGGTATTGTGTTTCATTAACGAATTTCACCATCTATTATTTCGAAAAACATACAGTTCTGTAAAAAGTATGAACAGAAAATAAAAGAAACTAAAAATAGAAAAAGAAAAAAGAGGGAGGAGGGATCAGCGAAAATTGCAGTTTTTTTGGTCTTTTGCAGTTTTTTATGACTTAATTATTGCAATTTTTTTTGTCCCTTCACAGAGGGAGGAACTTAGATAGCTCGTTTGATAACGCCAGGTCCTTGTTCTTGATATTCCTTGCGGGAAACCCATAGTCTCTGAAAGGTTTTTAAAGAGGAGAGAATAGAACCACCAATCCAGACAGAATAACGACGTTCGGGAGGAGCGACAATACGGATCTCAACGTTCTCAGGAACAAGTTCAGTCAACTCTTTGTGAAGGCGCTCTTTCAAACCTGGGAACATGGTTGAGCCACCAGAAAGAACAATGTTCTGATAGAGCTCTTTTCGTAGGTCGATATCGCACAGTTGGACAGCATTGTAAATGGCTTCGTCAAGAGGCGTTTCTTCTTTTCCGAGGGCGCTCGGGTTGAAGAATGCTTCAGGGGCTAAGAACCGTTCAGGACCAATAGTAAGAGTTTCACCATCAGGGAGAGTATATTGCTTCTCCATACCAGAAACTTTTTCGGCAAGCTTCAATTCTTTCTCAGGATCGAGAGCGACATAACACAGTCGTTCTTTAATATCACGGACAATTTCCTTCTCGGCAGAGGAGGTAAGTGCTCGGCCACGGGTTCGAAGTAATCGTCGGAGATACTCAGTAATATCTCGCCCAGCGATGTCGATACGGCTAATCGCATGGGAGATCGCGAATCCTTCGTAAATCGGAACGATGTGAATAACACCATCACCCGCGTCAATAACTAACCCAGTGGTACGACCAGAAGCATACAGTGACAACACTGCTTGCATAGAAACATACATGGCCGGGACATTAAAGGTCTCAAACAAAATTTCAGCCATCTTCTCACGATTTGACCCAGGATTCAAAGGAGCTTCGGTCAACAAAATAGGGTGTTCACTCGGATTGACACGAAGATCATTATGGAAAGTGTAATGCCAGATTTTTTCCATGGCATCCCAATCTGTTACAATCCCATGGAGAATCGGGTAGATTAGCTTGAGTACTCCACGTAAATTCATGGCTTCTTCGCCCACGTAGTATTCCCGAACATAATGGTCCACATCAGACATAATAGACTGATATTTCGGGTAACCAATTAGAGTGGGGAACACTGAGCGGGGTTGGTCTTCACCAGCATAACCATTTTTGCTTAACCCTGTCCCATTATCGATGACGAGGGGTTTTCCAGTAATTCCTTCTGCTACAGACATTTTTTTTTCACTTCAACGAAATTTTTGTCGAAAAAAATCACTTTAAGGCTGATCATTTATAAACGTCTCAGACACCGTTTCACTCAACTGGTGGAGACGCCTTTAATTTGCCTATGCAAGTACCACCATCTTCCGTTGCTTTAAAAACCTTTGGTTTTGATTTTAAGGTGTGATTGCTTTTATTTAGAAGAATTTTAACGAGGAGGAAACAGCCAACGAACCCGATAGAATTCGTAAGAAAGCGGAAAAGCCAAAACAAACGGAATATGGTTCGAAGAAAAAAATTCGGGTCGGTACTTTGAGAAACCAACCGTGAAGAAACGGGGAATTGAAAAACCACGAAATGCACCTCCTGAAAAATCCCCCAATGGGACGATGGTAAAAGAGACGAACCATATGGCTAGGAAATTTATATTTATCGGAGTGAATGACCTCATTGATGGTGATGGTAGTAGTTTCAACAACACGGAAGTCAGGATTTGATTTGATGATGAAATAGAGGTCAAATCACTTGACAGTCTTCTTGGAGTCTATGTTGTTGGCTTCATGGTTAGTATGGTAGAAAATCCTTTGTTGGTAGTGGAGGAGTACGACGATCTACTTTTCACCATAACGGTATCCCAGAAATCCTAGCTCGTGGGGTGAACCCATGGGTGATAAAAAAACTAAAAGCTTTTCCAAAAATTTCTCTTTTTACGTGTCAGACACGAAATGGAGCGAATCTTTACCTTATGATAGTATAAGGCGCCAATAAAAAAATGACAACATTTCTGTCCCTTCTTCAATTATTTTTGTGATTGAGCGTCCTATTCCATGGCCAGCTGCCGATTCAACCCGTAGTAAGATAGGGTTGGTCGTGTTGGTGTTACTCTGCATCAAAGCTGCCATCTTTACTGCATGACTTGGATCTACCCTGCTATCGTTCACTGCAGTTTTAAACAGGATAGCGGGGTATTCCACGTCCAGTTTAACATGATGGTAGGGCGAATAAGCTGATAACCACTGGAAATCTTCGGGTTTATCTGGGTCTCCATATTCGGGGATCCATGTTTTTCCGATTGAAAAGTGATGGTAATGCAGCATGTCTAGAAGAGGAACCGCACAATAGACTGCTACGAATAGTTCGGGCCGTTGAACTGTTACCGCACCTACTAACAGGCCTCCATTACTTCCCCCACAAATAGCTAATGTTTCCGTTGAGCAATATCCTTCTCGAATCAGGGATTCTGCAGCAGCTATAAAATCGTCAAAGACATTCTGTTTTTTGTCTAAGTTTCCTTCTTTATGCCAATCATCGCCATGCTCTCCTCCACCACGAATGTTTGCCAGTGCAAATACCCCTCCCTGTTCTATCCAGTGAATAAAGTTAGGAGAAAAGAATGGAGTATTACTGATATTAAACCCTCCATATCCATGTAGAATTGTGGGATTTTTCCCTGTTTTTGACAGCTTTTGAGGATGAATGACAAACATATGTACTTTCGTTCCATCCTTCGAGGGATACCATACTTCAGTAACTTTGTATGGAGACGAATCTAGATCTAAATCAGGATTAAAGAATTTTGTAAGAGTGTTTGAGGAAATAGTATATTTGTACGTGGTTGGTGCCTGAAAAAAAGACATATAATTGAAATAGACATCAATATAATTTAACCCTCCGCTCATCCCTCCGCCCATGCTTAATGGATCCACAGTGCCTATCTTTGGGATAGGAATATCTGATACCAATGTCCCATCTAGTTCATGAAGTGTCACTCTACTTTTAACATCATGGAGCCACAGAGCCATGATTTTGTCTGACACCATTTGAACGTCTTGAAGGATATCTGTCTGGGGTCTTAATATTGTCTCCCAAGATTTCATCTCTAAATTATCTTTCACTGCACTGTACAACCCGAAATTAGGGGATTCATGGTTACTGAGAATAAATATCCGAGTCTTTCCAATAAAAGGAGTAAGAAGCCATTGACTCTCAATTACAATTGGATTTTTTTGAGGAGGACTTGTTGTTAAATCTATAATGTACAGATCCGACGCTGTAAACCGATATGACCTCACAATCATGAATGAATCATCAGGTGATAACACAGGAAAGGGATATTCTTGAGAATTGTCAGGATTTTCGAAAATGATTGGATCATTCTCAGGATTAGTCCCTAGTTCATGATACCGTATATGTGATCCAAAAACCTCTTCTCCTGGTGGAACTTCTCCTGGTTTAGGAAATCGTGTGTAATAAAATGCTGAGTCGTCCCTTGTCCATTGAATTAAGGACCATTTTGCCCTTTTAATCTTCTCTTTTAAATGGTCACCAGTGCTAACATCTAGAAGATATAGGGTCGCCCATTCAGATCCTCCCTCGGACATCCCATATGCAAGTGTTTTACCATCGTGACTTGGGTAATAATAATCTAGTGATGTAGTTCCTGCTGGATCAATTTGATTGACATTTACTAGCACTCGTTCTGATTCAAGTGTGTCCCGAGGTTGGAAATACAATATGGGTTGCTCTTCACTTGCTAGTTTTTTGAGAATAAATAAACCATTTCGGCTCTCCTTGACTTTAAGGACTTCTTCACGGTACTGTAATTGTGCTAACCGCTTCTTAATCGAATCCCTCTTTTTTACGTTATTCAGTACCTCATCCGTAAGCCGATTTTGCGCCTCAATCCACGAAGCCACAGTAACATCACTTGTTTCTTCCAACCACTGATAAGAGTCCTGAATTTGAACCCCATGCTTGTATTCAGTCATTGTTTTCTTTTCTGTACGAGGGTATCGTAATCGAATCTGCGAATCTTTCTTTAACTTACTCACTTTGATCACCATACTTGACAGGTAATTTTTATGAGATAAAATCTATTGAAATTATATTTTTTCTGAGTGAAATCAAACTCATTTCTGTCCCCTTCCTCGAGTAACAAATAGAAAAGATAGAAGAAGTATTCTTTATGTAATCTATAACATATTTCTTCCAAATTTCCAGGATAGTTTCTTCAACTAGAAATTCTAAAACGTCTCCGAGACATAATCCTATCAAGCTTCTTTCAAATACAGGCAGAATCTATATTGTTACTAGGCTGAAAAATCTTCATTGAATGTTTGTAACTAAAGTAGAATTAAGAATTCTGATGGAAATCCAGACAATGTATTTTCAGATATAATTATTTTATCAAAATAATAAAATAATAGAGAAAGGGGAAAACAAAAAATGGAAACAATTTCATCATTCTTCGGATTTGGAAATACCACCTCATTTGCTGATATGTGTCATTTGATCGGTGCCTTTGGTAACTGTTGTGTTATTGAGACAGATGAGGGATTAGTCGTTTTTGACATCGCTCAAGAGCAATTTGGTCAATTAGTGTTTGATCAACTTAGAAGTCTTACTGACAGGCCTATTAAGTACCTGATCTATAGTCATGGACACTTCGATCATTGTTTCGGGTTTTCTCCCTTTGTGGAGGAACTTAAGAAGAATGGATGGGAAATGCCCCAGATAATAGCTCAGGAAAATATTTTAAATCGTTGGGAAAAGTATAGAATGCTTGAGGGGTACCATAGATGGTTAAATCGTCAACAATTTGCTTCAGTAATAGGGAACGATAGCAGTTTCAGGCTGTCAGCTCGTGAAACGTTAGATCCAACAATTATTGTACATGAGGAGTATTCATTTGAACTTGGGGGTTGGACCTTCGAACTCTTTCATGACAAAGGGGAGACTGATGATGCGCTTTGGCTTTGGTTTCCAGGAAAAAAGGTTATTTTTTCGGGGGATCTGATAATATCGGGATTTCCCAATATAGGGAATCCCTATAAGGTTCAGAGGTATCCTAAGCATTGGGCATTAGCAATGGAAAGAATGTTGGCAAAAAATGCTGAATATTTAGCGCCTGGTCATGGACCACTTATCGAAAGTAAAGATAAAG
Organism: Candidatus Hodarchaeota archaeon; assembly: GCA_029856365.1. Lineage (GTDB taxonomy): Archaea > Asgardarchaeota > Heimdallarchaeia > Hodarchaeales > Hodarchaeaceae > Hodarchaeum. The sequence goes on along the minus strand of JAHQWW010000038.1, from coordinate 2,148 downwards.
TTAATGATGTCCTATCGATAACTGCTGAAGCTATGCATTTTGTCCATGACGAGGTAGTCAAAAGAATGAATCAGGGGAAATGGTTTGAACAGATCTATAATGAAATGTTGGAAATCTACCCTGATAGGTTCAAAGATCATGAATACCTCAAACCAATTTACGGATGTTACCCATTTGCTATTCATGCGGTCTATCGATTGTATCACGGATGGTACGATAAAGGCAATCCTACTGATCTTTTTCCCGCTGAATCTGATATCATTGCTCGTGAATTCCTTAAGATCAGTAGTGCAGAAGCCTATTTTGAACACGCAAAGAAGCTGTTTTCACAGGGAAACCTGCAACTTGCGTTACATATCATTGATCCCGTTATCAAAGGACTTGATCTGAAAAGACCTGAAATCCTTTTAGAAGCCATAAAGTTGAAAATATCGATTTTGGAGAAACAAGTAAAGGATGAATCTTCATTCATCACTTCAAACATTTTAACTAATGAAGTGATTCGTCTAAACGCGAGAATATCGGATATAAAAGAAAATCTAGATTCCTGATAAAGCGTTTTTTTGGATAAAAAGTTCAGTTTTATTTGGAGTTTTTACATTCTATAATTAATGTTAATAGGAATTAATTAAATTCAAAAAAAGGATTCTTAAAAGAGATATGCAATCCAAATGAGAAGAGAAACCATAGGGGTGATAGAGGTAAATCCTGTGCCTGTGTCCGTTGACTAACGTAATATTAACATTTTATGATTCTAATTGAACCGTCATACTCACATTACTTCTACTCGTCTCTCTCTTCTATAGCTTTAAATAAACTCAGTACACTAGTCTAAGCCAAAGGAGAGTTTCAGGATGAAAGATAAATTTAGGGTTCTCCCTAAAAGGATTGCTCGGAGTCGTAAAATCCAAGTGCGACAATTTGAACCAGAGGAGATTTGGATCGAGTACGGATTGGATATCAAAGATGACTCTGCCACTGTTGATGCAGTGAGAGAAGCCACACGTCTCGCAAATGAATATTTGGACGAAGAAGAGAAGCGGTTGCGGGGAATAAGTGGTCAAACCAGATCTGATGACTTCATGTCAACAGATATAGAATGTGGATTAGAATTAACAGAGGAAGGAAAAAAACTGGGTAGGTTAGAGATAGTATGCTCGAAAAAACCACAATTCGCCAATTTTATCCATTTATGGTATAGGAACAATGGTCAAGAGGAGAAAGTGTATGTCGGTCACCTCCGTAAAGACACGGGGGGATTCAAGTTTAAACGTGAGAATAAAGAACTGATTGATAAATTTGGCATCAAAGAAGGAATCCACTTCAACATAATTCCTGCAAAAAAATCGTTAATTCACGAGAGTTAAATTTCCTAAGTGATGCTTATATATGTCGAATTGTGAACCAAGAAATTTTATTCACTCCCAACGAAGAAGAGATAAACGGGTTGAGGATTTAAGAGAACTATTGAGATTTCTTAGATTTGAGGGCAAGGTGTGTGCATACGAAAACAAAGCTAGCACTAGCTAGTGCCAATGCCAAAGATCTTTAGGATCTATTTTTGGTTCTTTTCCATATTTTCGTTCCAGCGGGTGAAGTGGTTCAGAGAGGGAAACTATGTTAATTTTTTCTCCAGCCATTATCAGTTCCGGTGTCTTAATCTTTTTATTCAAATACTACGCCTTCTCTTTATCCTTTTCTCCGAAATTAGTCCACATAAAGAATGTGTGGTACAGTAATAATGAAAACAGGATAAATCAAAAAGATAGTTCTGACCCCCGTACTGCGCGGTAAAAATTGAAATGTTATTGATTTCCGTGAATCTTACATAAATTTTGGTCATCCCCCCAAATGATCCGTCTTATCTTTTCAATAATTGGCCTTAAATAACTGGCAGACTTTGCTTAAAAATTATGAAAACTTCATTGCACATTTTATGAGACCATAAGGCTGATTAAATTAGTACAACAGTGATTTTCAGTTAAAAAGCCAGAGTGTTTATCGATTTCTGGATTTTTATTAACAACATGGGAAAAAAAGGAAAAATGGGTGTATTTAGATGAAATAATCTATCACAAGGACAATTCCACCAATTAATACAATTAATCCTCCGACGGTTCCACCAATAAGACCAATAACAATATAGAT
>JAHQWW010000037.1 GCA_029856365.1 Candidatus Hodarchaeota archaeon | reverse complement strand
TTGCGATATTCATTCCACGATCAGTTATAATCTCATTCAATCGTTTAATGGCATCACTCGATACACGAAATGCACCTGCATCACGAATGATTCTATCAATTCGTGCTCCTGCAAAACCATATTTTTGTCGAGCTCTTCTTCGTGGTACACGTGGTTCAGGGATAGATTCATTGTATTCTTCCATTCAAATTCACCTCTTCTCCGAAATTAATGACATATGTAGTGTCACTACTAATGGTACCATCATATTCTTCTTAATAAATCTTACGTTCTGATTGTATTTGTAAAATTTTCTTCACCAAAGATTCTGACTTATGTTTTCATGACATTGATGACGTATTTTGGCGAATATTGTATTGAATTTGTCATGTGATAGGAATTCTTCGTTTAGTTCTTTTTTTCTGAATATGCAGTTCTAATACTCCTTCGATAAATTCAACCTTAATTGACTCAGGATCTATATCAGGTAAATAGAGGTGTCTGTAAAATGTATCACAGGTTCTGTAACTATGGGATAAGGATCCAAAATTTCGAATGACCACAGGGTTTCTGATTTGGGCTCGAATAGTGAGAGATCTACGGTCAGCTTCTAGTTTTATCGTTTGTTTATATTTAACGCCAGGTAAAGAAGCGATTAAAAGATATGAATCACCAAGATCTTGCAGATCTACTAAGGGACATAAACAGCCTTTCTCTGGTTCATCAAAATCCTGTTCTTCTCTAAAAAATGCGGGATTATTATAAAACCAATTTGGAGTTATCGATCGAATTTCTTCTCTGATCTCATCAAAAAAATCATCAATATATTCACTTAACCTTTTGGAACCCTGTTTTCTTGAGGCTTTAATCTTTTTCCTCTCATCATCAGTCATTTTGACCTACCTTCAAGCCATTAGACATATAATCCTTTTGTAGGAGGTTGTGATTGTTTTAGCATTTGCTTCGTTTGTGAGGCGAGCTTACGGAATTGAAGCTGTAATTGATCGCCTTTTTCTATTAGTTCTTCAATATTCAAGTCTAATTGCAAAATAGGATTGATAACATCTTTCACAACTCTAGCAGAGGCTAAAGGATCTGGAAAATTAGGAAACGCAGAAACATAATAAGCTTGTAAGGGAAACTTTTTTGAAGCTGCAGTTGCTATTAAACTAGCATAAGTCCCAGAAATAGCACCATATTTAAAACGTTTAACGTTCTCTAGGGATTCTATCTGTTTAATATAGTCACTGGTTGTAGAGATTCCATAGATCTCTAAATCATCTATTTTTAGAGTTGATCTTTGGCTATCTGGAATCCCAGACACATAAAACAGATTTTCATATCGATCCTTGGCAAAAGACAGAACTAGGTCTGAAAAATCAAGCCCAATCCTTCCAGTTCTTCCAATAGGAATATCTGCTTTTAAAATATTTGCTTTATCTGAACCAAAAATCCTAATGGGACTTTTTGGAAGTCCTTCCTCTAAAACTATAACTGAACGAAGATTTCGAGCTTTGACTTCTCCAATCTCTTTTAAATTCTGTTGTTCAATTATTGCTGCAGCAGTAATAATACTAACAAGCCCCGTGTCAGGAATGGCAACGATTAATGTGTTTGTTTGCGGAATATCTTCTTTGATATCTATTTCCATTTCAGTTTGAACCATTTTATTGTATCTCTCTTATTCAGACGATTTCAAGTCAAGAGACAATATATATTTCTTTTTAGAATAAAAATCTATATTCCATTGTCTCCTCCAATTTATTTTTGGAAAAATTCTATTCTTTATCATGATTAAGAGGATTAAGTCATCTAATAAATCTTTTGATCCTTATGAAAACTTTTAGCCAAAAATATATCAAAGATGGGAATGTTGATACATTTTCCCAAGAAAAAACTCAATCCTTGTTTACACATTGATGTTACATCTTTATTGTAAACCAAAATGATTGGACTATACTATAAATTATCAATTGATTTATTGAAAAGGACAATGTAAATTTTGGATAAAAAAGCTTTTTTTCAAAAGCCGACTCGAGTGTCATCTTGTACTTCAAAATCTTTAAAAGAAGGTGAATCATACCTTTACATGCCCTATAATCGCGAGAATGAAGAAGTGATCATTAGAAAAGAAAATGAAACTACAGATAGTTTTCAATTCTTCTCAGAAAGACACTAAATTCACGGGATTATAGGTATTACCCCATTGAGAGGGATTAATTTTTGAATAGACTTAGAAATGAAAAATCAGATACTACGTTTCCTCCAACAGCTGCAGTTCTTTTCGATGGAAGTTACTGGAACAAAATAGAACAAGAGTTAGGAGTCCATAATATAGATTTGAAGAAATTAAGTGATAAACTTTGCCAACCAGCTTATCGTCTTCGAACTTATTATTTCGATGGTAAAGATGACCAGCGTCAAAGTTTTCATGATGGTTTACGTTTCTTACCAAGGTTTGAAGTTATTCTTGGAGATGTTGTAGAGCGAAAAACAGCATGTCCGCATTGTCAGCAGCCCATTGTAAGCAAAGAACAGAAAAGAGTTGATGTGCAGCTAGCAGTGCAAATGGTACATCTGGCAACAACACATCAGGTTAGTCTTATTGTTATAATAGCTGGTGATCGAGATTTTGAACCTTCTGTAGAAATAGCTAAACATGCTGGAGTCATTATTCGACTGATCCATGGACCGAAAATCACAACTTCAACAGATCTACGACAGCGCGCCGATGAAACAATGGAACTTACTACTGAATTTCTTCTAGAATTTTTACGTGAACCAAAAGATAGAAAAATTAAGCATCCTGGAATTTCAATAGAGAAATCAGGAATTCCAACTTCTTCCTCAATACCTATGGAGAAGATTAAACAATCTCAAGATCTTCTTCAGAAAGCATTGCAAAATACTCGTTCTGCTCCTGATGGGAGTATCCTTGCCAGCAGGTTGGGTATAACTCTATCCAGCATCGAACCTAATTGGAAAACGATATATGGAGTGAAAACACTTAGGAGCTTGATTGACTTAAGTGGTAAACAAATTGTAACTCCTAAATATTTAGGTAAAGTTCTTCATTTATATCCAAATCCTGAAATTCTTCCTCTTAAGGATAAGAGGGAGGAGGATCAAAAAAAAGACAATGCGATTAATTTCCTCCTTCAAACATTACGGGAACTTCAAACAGAGAAACAAACTAATATGGTAAGATATTCAGAACTTGGTTTTCACTTAGCTAAGAAAGACCCAAATTGGAAAAAGCATTATGATATTACAAAACTAGATACCTTGATAGAAAGAGCAGGAGTGAAGATTCAAACTAAAGGAGAAGGGGTGGGAAAACAAGTTGGTCTTTCATCTCAATGAAAAAAGAGGAAATTAATCAATAAATTTTTAAACAAAGTCGTTTAGATAACAGAGCAATTCTCTTACTAATTTATCCTCTTTTTGAAAAGCTTGTGTAATAGGGATTCTAAAAATCTTTTCTGGTTTGAGAATTTTTAAAATACTTTCCAAAGTTTTACCAATTAATCCATTAAAATGACTGAATTCTTCTAATACTAGAAAATATCTTTGGGGATCAAAACTCAAGACCATTCCAGGTTGAACAGCTAATACTATTTTGATTGTTTTAGATATTTTTTTTGAACTAAAAGGAACAGCTGCATTGTTAATACTCTCAATAATTATCAAATCTGGTCTTTGAGTTTGAATTTTCTTAAAACACGATTCAATTGCTGTACGATAATGTTTCTCAGAAATTTGTTTAAATTCTTCTTTATTAGAGAAATAGATTTTTTTATTCCCTTTTCTCTTTAATAATTTGAATGTTTTAGTGTCAATTGCAATCCTTGAATAGAAATTTTGATTATTTTCCCGTATAGCATAAATATGTCTGCTTAGCAATGAATCATTAAGATTGATGATAGTGTATCTTTGAAGTATAGGGATACTATGGTTAAACATCGAAAAATATGAACTTGTGATCTTTTCTTGAATGTATGGCTCAATCAATAAGTTAGTAAATAGAATATGAGTTGGATTCATAACTTCTAATGAGATATCCACTTTTTTATTTGACTCAACTAGATTCGCAGCATAAGCTAGTTGTTGGATGTCCATTGAAAGGAGATGACCCCTTTTAACATTCTTTAAGGTATTTGTATAATGATATACAAAATTATGTCCTGATAAGGGTTTAAATGGGATAATAGTAAATCCTTTTTGGGTAAATAAATGAATTAAATTAGATGTAATGTGAGTTTTTCCACTATCACGCTCTAATAAACCAGTTACAAGTATTGAATGATCTTTAGACAATATAATCAACTAAATAGGATAATGATTATTCTATCGAAAAATATATTCAATATGAAAGTAGGGGGACCTATAAACTTACTCTAATTATCGCTTTAGAGAGAATGTTCTTGATGGTTATTAATTCAATTCATTTGCTATTATTCTTTCAAAAAACCCCTTCTTTCCTTTCATCAATCTTAAACCATTTTTAGCAGTAGATATTAAACCATTTGACAATTTGTAGCTTTTACCTACTTCAATGACGTCAATATCTTCATTATAAAGAGTAAGAAGCATGGTGGCTGTTTTATTGGCGATCCTATAGTTATAAATATGCTGAATTTCATTAGAATTCCTTGATGTAAATTCTTGTTTTTCATCTTTACCAATAACTCGGAATATTATGTTTACTTGTTCTCTTAACCTGTTTAAATCTTTGATCTTATAAATCCGTTTAGAATAAGTGGACTCAATATTCATACCTATCTTATCTAGCGTTATATTAATTTTTGCTTAAATAATGACATAATTACCTACCCCTCTTTGAATTGGAGTTTTGGTTTTTTGAATTAAAAATCATAATTTGAGTTAGGATTTTATAACAGAAGTGTCTTTAAAAATATTATGATGATTAAGCTTTAAATTATCGACCTCTTAAAAAAAATGAATTAAAAACTTATTATAACGATTAGGGAAATAATATTAAATTTCTTGGTTGAAATCCAAAGAAATATCATTGCATAATATGATTTCACATTATTAGAATATTTTACATGTATCACGATTATTTTTTTGAATAAAAATAACGTTGAATCAAATAAATTTTAATTGATCCACCCCCTTTTAGAATATATGTATCATTAAACTATGTTTTTAATCCGAAATCTTTTAGCTTAGAGTTTGAATTTTAAATATCATTCATGTTAATAAAATCCTTAGTTCGTGAAATGATATTAATCGGAGTTAGATGACTTAAAGTTCTTTTCAAACACAAAATTTTCTGTTTTTGGACATAATTCTTCTTATAAAACCATGAATGGAAGATTTTTCCCCCCAAAATACTTATAAGTGAAAAAAAACCATAGTTTATTTGAAACAACAGATTTCGAACAACTAAGGAGGTTGTGAATCGAGATATGGCACATTTCATACTTAATAACAAACTATTCTTAATACCTGATAGACAAAAGGAAACAAAATATCTCCATTACGCATTTATTATCTTCTCTGTTGTTATGTTTAGTTTTGGTCTTATTGGAGTTATCATTTCATTATTACAGCCTCATCTACTTCTACCACACACCGATGTGAACAACACGATTCGTATATCTGTAATTTTCATGATTTTAGGCTTAATGCTTTGGTTTATTCATAAATATCTCATTACACAAGAATTATTGGATAATAAACTGTCTCCACCTAGAGAGATCATTAGTTTTACAGATGAAAGTATTAACTTTCAAAATCCAGAAAATTATGAGACTATTAAAAGCATACAAGAGGAAAATCTTGATAAAATTGAAATAACTTCTATCAAAGAAGTTAAAGCTCTATCTACTCCAGTTTTGCCAATAGCTCAAACTTCCGTGAATGTTTTAACAGAAAAATCAGTTATTTTGAAAGTAGAACAAACCAATAATCAAAAAACCACAATTCCTTTGAAAGATTATAGCCAAACTTATAAAGATCAGAAAAAATTAGCAGGAAAAATCATTAGATTTACTAGAGAGCATTTAAAAACCGTAGATATTGAAATTACGAATTAATCCTGAAACAAATTGTAAATTTTTGCTGGAGTCTTCTTGATCTAGAAGCAAACCATGGTCACCCTTCAGATGAAAATAAAATTCAAGGAATCTTTAATGGAAATTTGATGTTAAAATCATTTTTATTAAGAAAATTACCCCAATAATGACAATTATTACTGGCAGCTCATTTCCATCTCTATTTGAGGAGAATCTATGGAAAAATTATATCAAACTACATTGATGAAACAAATTATCTTTGAAAAACTCATCAAAGACGCTAGTACCTACTCTATTACAGATGAAGCGATCATTCTATTAAACAAAATAGTTAATGCAAAAGGAAGTTTGATACTACTACATTAGTTGAATGGCTGATCCTGATGCAAATTGTAAATAGTTTATTTATTTAACTTTGAAAAAAACCCCAAAATCTTTATAAAGACGGATAGCTACATATAACATGAAAAGGGGGATATAATATTCTTATATTAAAGAAAGAGAGCTTAAGAGAAGTGAATAAATGATAAGATTTAGTGAATCTATTGATATCGAAGCTTCTGTTGAAGCAGTATTTGATTATATAAGCACTGGAGAAAATCTCTATGAATGGGATTCCTCAGTAAAATCCATCAAAAGATTATCTGATGTACTCAAAGGTTTAGGTACCAAATATATAATGATGCGAGAACTTCCACAAGGAAAAGTTTTCAACAAATTGGAAGTCATTGAATTTAAGCCAAATCAGGAATTTAAAATTAAAACAACGTCAGGTACAACCCCCTTTACGCATGATTACATTTTTAATCCCAAAAATGGAGTGACAAGATTAATTCTAAAAGCTGAAGTCAAACTCTCTGGTTTTAAGGATATACTCTCTCCTATATTGGCTAGATTCATCAAAAGAGGAGTAAGAAAAGATTTCCAAACTTTAAAGAATATTCTAGAAAATTAGGAAAAACCAATCAGCTCTCAGTAAACATGAAAAAATCCTATATCTTAGAATAAATGAGTTACTCAAATAAAAAGTTAGATATAAAGCACCTTGAGACAGATTTTGACCTATTTAACATTCTAGATTAAAATGATTGCTAATTTACCACTAAATTGATGTAACAACAATACTATGGTCAAAATCATTTTAAAGAGGGCTTAAAACTAGTTTCTATATTTAATCGGATAATTTGTCAGAAAACCATGAGTTGATCTCGAACATATACGTCAGGGAAACTTTAAGGAATCTGCGAAAAGATTTATATTTCATTAATCGGAAAAATGATAAGGTTACCAAAAAAAAGGTTGTTCATATGACGGCTATTAGAGAAGTAGGAAAGATAAATGAAAACACGACACTAATCGATTATGGTTTGTTTGGAGTCGCAGGTGTGGGTGCTGTATATCTAGTAGAAGCTGGGAAGACATGTCTTATTGATTGTGGAACTAGAACTGAAGCTCCACGAATTATTAAGACTCTAAAAGAATTGAATGCTTTTCCACCAGATTACATAGTAATAACACATTCTCACTGGGATCATTGTCAAGGTATCCCAGTTCTTCGAAAACAAGCTACTAAGAATATCACAGTTATGGCATCTGAGAAAGCTATACCATTATTAGAGGATCAATCTTGGAATAATATCTTTAATCCCAACAAGAATTATCAAAATGTCAAAGATGTAATCCCACTCAAAGAATGGGAAAATATCGACCTAGACGGACTCAATCTTAGGATTTTCGACGTTCCGGGACATATCAAGGATCATATTGCAATTCTTGATGAAAAAAATAAGAATATCTTTGTAGGGGACGCGCTTGGTAATAAGATAGGAGATCAAACTTTTCTTCCTCCATTTATGCCCCCTTACTGGAACAAAGATGATTTTTATGCTTCTCTTGATAAATTAAAACAAATTGACTATGACAGTATTTGCTTGGCTCATTTTGGTTACATTTATGAAGATGAAGCTAAAAAAATATTGGAAGAAGCCAGAAATGTTTGTGATCAGTGGTGGCAAATCTTCGAAACTGCGGAAAATGACGATAAAATAGATGATGTTGATTATATTGTTGATTTAATCATGAAAGAATTAAGTCCAGTCATACCTGAGTTTAAAATGGAGAAATTTATGATGAAATTCTTATTAGGATTGATGAATATCTTTAGAAAATTAACTTTCAAAGAACCATTAGTAGTTAGTAATATTCTCCTTAAAGAGAATGTTGAATGGTTGATTAAAGGCTACAAGATCTATAAAAACCTTTGAATAAAAAAATTAGATTAATTATTTTGATGATGGTGGCTAATTCGGTAAGCGTTCCATTATACAGTTAAAACCTATTCCCTTTGTTTCTGGATTTTCTTCAAAACCAAATTGCCGATAATAGGCCTTCAATTTTAAAATTTCTTCATCAGTTGGTTTTTTTTCAGGATGAATAAAAGGCATAGCATGGAGAGCTAAAAGAATTCCTAATTCATCAGCAAAATTGACTATTTCATTGAGGATGTATGATGCTAGACCATTACCACGAAATTCAGGTTCAATCCAGAGAGTTCCTATATAACATTCCTTTTCTTCAGGTTTCCATGTAAGAGAAACGCTCCCAATTATTAGAAAATCACCTCTAATTTCCTCACCAACATCTATGAAGCATTGTAATGCCTTTTTTTGGTCTATTGCTCTTTTTAACGAGATGTACTCTCCCATAAAGATTTGATCCATACTATTAATGTTGAAACTGTGGAACTGATTATTTATTCTAAATTCAACTTGGAAATCCCAATAATCAAAGTATGCCAGATTTTGATTAATCTCGCCAACAGAATACATAGGTCGTCTCCTTTGATAGATAATAAGTATAGCTCATCCTATTTTTGGTTTAGAATAGGAAAAGCAAATCAATGAACATTCATAAGCTTTAACATCTCTAACAATATTCCCAACACATAGAAAGGTGAATGTTTTGAGTTATCATACCTCACACACTATTTCTCTTAATTTCATGTTGAATGGGAGTAGTAATGATGTTTTTTTCTGATTCTATTACGCAAATATTGTAATAATCTTAAGCGCAGAACCACCTTAAGCAATTAATCATGCTTGTTTTCAATATATATTAGTGAAATTCAACTATTTAAGGTTTTTGGTATTCTATCACCTTTATTCTTATGATATTAGATATATCTTCCTTCAAGAGATCTCATAAGAGTAGAAAGTCCAAATTATGATGAGAGGCGGGAAATAACGCCCATAGTGAGAGGACAAAGGGTGGATTCCCTTTTTTCTTAATTTAGTATGATGAAATAATCTAAGATTCCAACACATTTTTAGAACAAAAATCTTTGAGTAATCGAGTCAATGATTGTTTCAGAGGAAATTTGTTTTATAATGTATGTTAATGACCTCTTAGATCAACTATTGACACAAACATCAGTCAAACGTACTAATTTTACTGAAGTCCAGAAGAAGTTAAGATTTCTAGATGCAATTTTCTTCAACTAAAATTATAAGAATTGCCTTAATTTAATGGATACAATGACAAGATTAAATTGCATCGTTAAATTATGGTAGTCTGGGTATTTATTGAATTGAAACGCGAGAAGATAACTAATATTATCATTTCACTTCATTGTCTATGAATTTAGTATATTTATTTCATTTTCAAGTGGATAAACTTGAGTCAAATCGTTAAGGTCTAAAAAGGATATGTCTAGCAATGTAGGAATTTGGACGGACTTGAATTCTGGTAATAAATCATTAATGGACTTAATTCTCAAAAACATGGGATATAATACAGAAATTGATTGAGTCTAGTGGTAGATAGACGAGGATTGCTTTGCTATTCATTCTCTAGAATAATAGCTTGAGGGATCAATTCCATGCATTTTCATAAGTTCGGCTGTTTTTCCAGTAATCATAAGAGAGGCTTTTTTTAAATCTAAGACGTTCCGAGATCTAGTAAGGAAACAAGCCAATCTTAATTGATATGCAATTTCTTCAATTTTCTGCACAACTGCTTCCGTAGAGTGTTTCTGAACTGCAAATAGAAATGGAATAGCCATCCCTGCTGCGTCTGCTCCCAAGGCAATTAATTTTGCGATGTCTAATCCATTTCTTACTCCCCCAGATCCTATGATTGTTCCCTCAAAATTTCTTTTGGCTAGGATTGTACTAAGTGCTGTAGGAATTCCCCAATCCCAATAAACTTCACCTGTGTTTTTATACCTCGGTAAACTTGTACGAATCGCTTCTACCCCCGCCCACGAGGTCCCTCCCGCTCCTTGAACATCAATTGCTTGGAAACCGATCTTCTTGACTTGTGCAATATCATAGAGACTAAATCCTGCGCCGACTTCCTTAGCAATAACTGGGACAGAATGAGCTTGAATCAACTTTCTTATCTTTTCATGCAGCCCTTTTAATTGAGTGTCCCCTTCAGGTTGAATTGCCTCTTGAAGGGGATTAAAATGCACTGCCATGGCATTTGCGTTGATCATATCAGTGAGTTCTTGAAATTGGTCATTAGTAAGTCCCTGAGCTATTTGTCCCGCGCCAATATTTCCGATAATTAAGGAATTGGGTGCGTTTTCTCTCACAATATTGAATGATTCTTTGACTTCTTCGTTTTCAAGAGCTGCCCGCTGACTTCCTACACCCATTCCAATATTGGTTTGTTCAACAGCTTGAGACAAGAAAGCATTTAATTTGTGTGCAAAATCATGTCCTCCTGTCATCCCTGATATAATTAAAGGAAGGGAGAGTGTTTTATTAAAAATCTCGATTGATAAATCTATTTCATCAATATTTAAATCAGTGGTTGCATGATGCACAAAGGAGATATCCTCCAACCCAGTTGTTATATTTCGGCCTTGAACATCATGTTCCAAGCAGATTTGGATATGTGCTAACTTCCTGTCTGAGGTTAAATTTGCCCTTTTCTCAATTCTGTCAGTTGAAACTCTATACTCGGTTTCCATGCTTTGATTCTCTCGCATTAATCCTTGTTGTATTCAAGATTTTTTCTTGTTCCAACGTCGATATTTCTCATTTGGAATATCTAAACAGTCTAAGACTTTTCCAGTAATGAAATCAAACAAATCCTGGATGTTTTGAGGTTTATGATAGAATCCAGGACTCAAAGGAAGGATAATTGCCCCAAAAATAGCTAGCTGAGATAAATTCTGTAGGCAAGGCGGGCTTAAAGGGGTCTCACGTATTCCTATTATCAATGGTCGTTGCATCTTAAGCATAATATCTGCTGCTCGGGAAATTAAATCCCCAGTATTTGCATTAGCTATATTACTAACTGTTTTCACCGTAGCTGGTATAATTACCATCCCATCTATCAATGTTGAGCTACTAGAAAGAGGCGCATCCATTTCCTTACTGTCATATGCTCGAAAAGCCATCTCTTTAATTTCTGAGATCTCAATGTCTACTTCGTTTTGGAGTACAAATTCAGCCCATTTACTCACAATGACATGAGTTTCAATTTTGCTTTCTACCAAGGCTTTGATAACTTCAATTCCGTATTGTATTCCAGATGCACCAGTTAACCCAACAGCTATTTTCTTTGGCTTCACGAGATTTCACATCATCAATTCAATGGGCACCCTCTTTTTATCTTTCTTGCAGAGAAACTCACTTTTTATGAAGATGATTTAATACTATTGAATTATGTAAAATCTGATGAAACTGAAATAATTTCCATCAAAATTGAGTCCATGATTAAGATAATTAATTTTCAACTTATTTCAAGATGATTTTGAACCTGAAAGATACTCCTGTTTAACCCGATGGCCTTAATATTGCTCGAACCATACAGATTGACGTTATTCATACTTTTTCTCTGTTTTTGTCTTCTACAAAGATAGGAACCAATTTCTTTTGTCTATCATCCCATATTCCTAAGTCTGTGACCTTTGCACCAGGAACAGCTGGTAATGAAAATAGTGCAAATGGCATTATAGGATTACTTGGATCTAATCCTAATTTATCTAATGCGTTTCTAAATCTCTCTGCTGATTGACATAACTCTTTCAGGGAAGCAGTAGACATAAGGCCACCAACAGGTAATGCAATATTGGCTAAAATTTTCCCATTCTGACTCGCTGCTAATCCACCATTCATTTCAATAACTTTTTTAGCCACGATGATCATGTTTGAAACATTACTCCCCAATACAGTAAAATTATGAGAGTCATGAGCAACAGTACTAGCTAAGGCTCCATCATTAATTGGATAACCACGAATTAATCCCCTAGAAGGAGGTTGTTTTCTGTCTTTGTATCGATTTAATACGGTTATAGCTGTGTATCCTTCGGTATCTAAGATTGATCCGTCAGTTGGAATCTCTTCTTTAATTATCTCTGGAAATGGTAAAGCAGGGGGTTTTGGTAACGATAGGACACGTGTCATAACAGTGCTATCTTTGATAGTTGAGGGTCTGGGAATTTGGAAGATTTTCTCGGAGATTTCAGGAACCTTAACGGTCTCTAATGCAGGAGAAGGAACTTCTGGAGAAGGAGAATATCTCAATAGTTTACCATTTTTTGCTACTATCTGACCTTCGTGAATTACTGTATCAATGTTCACCTTTTTTAAAGATCCATCAAGTATAATAATATCAGCAATCTGCCCAGGGACTATTGAACCTATTAGATTTGCTTCAATAATACCAGCTTGGGCTAATCGTTGAGCATTATTTAGTGTAGCGAACCTTATAACGTCAACAGGATCCAATCCATGCCTAATTACTGTTTTAACAAATCCTAGCATCCCACCCTCCTTGATAAGTTCGTCAGGCCACAAATCATCAGTACACATCCCAATAGTATCCTTGTATCGTTGTCTTTGAACAGTTCGTAATAATAAAGGAACCATCTCTGGGAATGAAAAAATGTGTGAACTAAGTATCAATCGCATTCCATGGTCAAGTTTTATTTGGAGTTCTGGTCCATAGTTTTCATGATCCGCTGTTAACCCAAGAGCTACAAGATAGGTGTCTAAAGCTCGATTATCTAAGTTTCTGAGGGTGTTGACAAGAACATTGGCTGATAAATCATACAATCGGTTAATTCTGAGAAATCTACCCCCTATAAAGCCTGAATAAAGCTTTAATTTTGCTCCTAAACTTAATGTGGTAAAAGCTTGTGCTAAATTAGGAAGAAGCCAATGAAAATGAGCATCACGAGGAATACATTCCTTCCAACCCGTTTTAATAATATCACTCATTATAGGATCACCTGAAATAATTTCATCAACACTCATTAACTCTCCTAGTTTTTTCCCTCCTTGGTTAATCATCTCTATAATTTCATTAGCTCTAATATCCGCACCAGAGCTCTCAGCCGCCCTTTTTGCTGGAACACAAGTCGGTACATCAAAAAAGATTCGTGTGGGTAAATTTTTTGAATTATTGATCATTAATTTGAATCCTTCAATACCCATGACATTTACAATCTCATGAGGATCAGCAAAAATTGTACCAGTGCCATTAAGTGCAACAACCTCTGCATAAGCAGTTGGTAAAATCATAGAACTCTCAATATGGATATGTGGGTCAATAAAAGATGGAATTACAGTTTTTCTAGCAGCATTAATTGTTTGTTGAGCATCAATATTTTTACTAAAAAGTGAGACGATGAATCCTTTATGAATACCAATGTTTCCTTTCTGGATCTCTCCAGTTAAGACATTTAGTACGTTTCCAGATTCTATGATAACGTCAATTAGTATTTCTCCTCTAGCTGCTTTAAGTAATTCATCATACAACTCAATTCTGGTTTTTAATAAGTCCATTATACAAACACTCAATGATTTGATAGTTAAAATTCATCCTATGAACTAAAAAGGTTATAGAAAAAACAATAAACATCGAAAAAGACAAAAAAGAAAAAATGGAGAGGAAAAACCAAGTTATTTTATCTCGATTTCACCACTGTCACCATCTACGGCCAGGTTCATGCCGGTTTTAATTTGACTAACATCAATTTGATCTACACAGGGAAGTTCACTAATAATACAACCGACAGCTACAATTGCCTCACACTCTTGGAGGATAAGTGCCTTAGGTCCTTTTCCAGTTTTGGCCATTTGATAGAGTACATAGGATCCGACCGTCGAACCTTTACCTGTTGGAAAAACCAATATTTTATCTGTTGTGTTCACACCTTCTAATTCATGACCTTTCTCGACGACTATCCCTGTCTCTGGGTCAACTCCACCATAAAACGAGATACTGTCTTTTGTAACAAGAGCTTCCCCTTCAGTCTTACCATGGTAAATTCTTCTGCCTGTTAGCTTCATTTTAGAGCCTCCTCTATACATTCATCTACAGACATTAGCTTCACTGAAAATTTGTTCCTACCAGATCCATAATAACACATTTTAGCTGAGTCTGATGCTAAGCCATGGAATCGTCCTTTGATTGGAGCAACGACACAGCAGGTATCTGCAGCAACTTTTGCTCCAGTATCTTCAATCATTTTAGTAAAACCCATACGATCTGCGATTTGTTTAGTGGGTCGAGCTGTTGTTATCCATATCTCTTTGTTGGGATTAACTTTCTTATTCTCTAATTTTTTAGCAATGTATTCCAATTCCGCTAGAGAGGCGTGTGGACATCCTAGGCTTATGAAATCAATCTCTGTATCTTCATTAAGGTCATTAATAGCACCCTTTAGGTCATCTTCGGAAACTTCTGTGGTTTCAGAAGGAATTGTTGTAACCCTATCAGGCGTGATGCCTTCCATATGGAATAATGCTACTCCACCATAAGTTGCATATGAGGCACAAAATGATTTTAGTTCTTCAACAGAAGCTTCTGGAATCCCAGTGATATAACTAATGTTCTTTCCAAGACGATCACCAAGGACTTTACCCAAAGCTCCAAACTGGAATGTTCCTCTAACTTCCGTTTTTACTTCAACTTTAACCTTTGGCTGCCTGTTTTCATCAAGGTGAAAACCATACTCTGGTGTTTTTCCGACAAGAGCCGCGCCGAGGGCACTGGGCCCGCCTTCACGATTCGTCCGTGCACCTAAAACTGAGTTTGCATAGCATACAGCGCTACTTTCAGACCATGCAATGTGCTGGCCATAATGAGGCAAGTTACCATATAGATAGGGGGTGCATGAACAAGTGGTGATAATTCCCATTTTTCCGAAAGCTTCTACTACCCGGGTTTGATTTTTGGCAAATTCCTCACTGATGGCAAGTTTACGCCATTCCTCCATGTCCATACCGCTAGGATTTAAGGTCGTTAACACTCTGACCTTTCCGTCTTTCGCCATATCAGCTAGCCACTCTAACCCTGGCTCATTTAAGTTTGCATAGCTGACACCTGCGACCTGCACTGAACTGATGTCAATCAATCGTTTTGCACCATATATTTCCCCGAGAGTCACTAAAATCTCCATAGCTTTTTGGGCTGCTTTTCCGTACTTCCCTTCAGCCATTTCTTGTTCTTCGGGAGTTAATTCCATGTTTTAACCTCCTTATTATTCTAAGTACTCCTTTAAATCAACTTTAGGAAACTCTGCACGTGCAAAGCTTTTCCCTTTTGTCACCAGTGGGGCTGTAAAATCGAATCCTACTTTATTTGTGATTTTTGTTCCTAGTTCTGCACTTGGGTCTAAGCTTGACCCTGGCTCTTTTCCAATATCAACTAAGTCTCTTTCAGCCTGAAAGCGTGTAGCCATTGACCATTCTACCTCTAAGGGGTTATATATGTCAATATCTTTATCTACAACAAAGACGTGCTTACAGCTTCTATGTCCAGCAAAAGCTGCGTGTATAGCCTTTTTACCATCATCTTCATTTTGTTTATCGATTCTAACAATGGCGTGAAGCCAAGAGGAACCACCAGGATTTACATTAACATCAAGACATTTTACACCTGCCTCATTCACCGATTTAAAGATAGTAGGTTCGCGTGGCATACCCATAAGAACTTTGTGTTCTAAAGCGCCAGGGACAAGAGCTTGCCAGATTGGATTTTTCCTATGAGTGATTGTTTTTACTTCAAAGACTGGTTCATCGCGCTCTATGTCGTATGTTTCAGTTAAATCGATGAATGGCCCTTCTGATGCCCGATCAGTCATAAAAACTTTTCCTTCTAGAACTACTTCACATCCTGCAGGGATTAAAAGATCAACTGAGCTAGCTTTTGTCACTTCAGTTTTTGCAAGGGCATTTGCAATTTCTAGCTCATTAATTCCAGTCTTAACGGAAGTGGCAGCGGCAACAAGGATGTTAGGAGTGTTTCCAACGCAATAAGCTGCCTCTATTTCACCTGATTTCTCTAAAAACTTGTAGAAATCTCGACCTTTAATGATTCGAGTACTCATTCTGTTTCTCTCAAATTGCATGGCGCGATGAAAATCTAGGTTTTGCCCAAATTCTGGATCTTTGGTCACAACGACAGCTGAAGAGATGTATCGCCCTCCGTCTCGTTCGTTATGTCTTAAGATTGGAAGTCTATCGAGATCGACTGTATCCATAACAACCTCTTGACAAGGAGCATCACTGATTTCTTCTGGTGGACTTCGTTTATCGATAGCTGCTGTTAGTTTAGGAATCAATTGTGATGTAGAAATCTCAAAATAATCAGCAATGCTTTCTTTCGTACAAAAAACGTTACCTGCAACCAAAAAATCTGAAAATCCCTTCACATTCTCAAATAGAAGTGGAGTTGGTTCTGCTGCCTTTAAAACAGCAGCAGCTTCTATATCAATATTAACTTCTTTTTTTATTCTGGTAATTTTTCCGCTCTCTTCAAGTTTATTTAGATATTCCCGAAAATACATTTTTTTTCACCTTCAGTATTAAAGATTATACTCCGATTAGAGTTTTCCACGCGGGATGTCCCGCATCTTTTAATGCATTGTATACTTTATCTTGAAGTTCAGAACTGGGAGTTAACGCGATTATATTTCCTCCTCGTCCAGTTCCAGTGACTTTGGCTCCTAGGGCCCCGTTATCTTTTGCAAGCTTTACCATTTTGTCCAAGACGTCATTTGATACGGTTACTTTCTGAAGAAGCTCATGATTTTTATCCATAAGCCGACCGACTCGCTCTAATTCCATATTTTCTAAAGCTTCACGACCCTCCTTTATTACTTCTTGATATTCTTTAATTATATCCTCAAACCACTCAGGATCCTCCTCCTTCTTTTTACGAACATCTCCTACGACAACAGCTGTGTTAGCAGTCATTCCTGAACTCCCAATCACTAATTCAATTGGTTTTTCTAGTTTAATTGTCTCAATTGTATTAGGACCTCCTTCAAGATTTCGGATAAAATAGACCAAACCACCGAATGTTGAAGCAGTGTTATCAATTCCACTAGGAGTTCCATGATATCCCTTTTCACCTTCATAAGCAGCAGTATTTATTTTCTCATTATCCCATCCAAGGTTAAATTCATCATTGATAGCTCTTGCAAGAGAAACACAACTCGCTGCAGAAGCTCCAACACCACTAGCACAGACGAGATCTCCCCCGAATGTAATCTTCAGGGCTTTCTTATCTAGGTTGACTCCCATAAAATCCAGCACATTCTTAATAGAGACCTTTTGATCATCAAGCTTCTTTTCTTTATATCCAGGAACCTCTGGCCTGTCATCATTCAACTCATAACCTTTTCCATCTTTAGATTCTACAATACATGTGGTTTTGTCACCTATTGCAGATGCAAGCGCAGGTACGCCATATACTACAAAATGTTCTCCAAATAATATGGTCTTTCCATAACCAGACCCTTCACCAGCCATTTTTTACACCTATTCTTTTGTTTTGTAAAATTCACCAAAATTATTCTACTTTTAATCATTTTCTAAGAGGAGCTAAAAAATCCTTCTGACTTATATTCACGATATTAGACTTTTTTTATCATCACCTCGTTCTCTTTCATCTTAATAATAAAGTTTAGAGGCTTTTTAGATCCATTTCTTATACTACTATCAAAAAGAAATAATTCAAGATCGAATTCTTGGAAAAATTTTGAAAATGAGAAATGTTGAAAAAACTATCATAGGCACTTTAGAAAACATGAGAACACTTTCAGAGATTAATGTTGAAGGCAAAGTATGCTTGACTCGGGTAGATCTAAATTGTCCTTTAGATGATGAAAAAAATATCCTTGACACAACTAGGATTAAAGCTCACGCGGAAACAGTCAAGTACATTGCTGATCAGAAGGGAAAAGTCGTTGTAATTGCTCACCAAGGACGACCAGGTAGTTCTGATTTCAGTAGCTTAAAAGCACATTCAAATAGCCTTCAACAAATTTTGAGTGATAAGTATAAAGTTGATTTTTTCTCCCAAACTCATGGGCCTGAAGTGGAAGCTCGTATAAATACTATGAATGCAGGAGATATCTTAGTTCTAGAAAATGTACGTATGGTTAAGAGTGAACCAACAGATAAAACTTCTGAAGAACATTCTAAAAACCCTTACATTCAAAGTTTGGCTAAAGTAGGGGATATTTTTGTGAATGATGCGTTTTCAGCAGCTCATCGTTCTCATATGAGTCTTGTTGGTTTTATTGCCATTTTACCTTCTGTTGCAGGATTAATCATGGAACGAGAGGTTGATAATCTTCAACGAGTCGTTGATAACCCCGAAAAACCTTGTACCTTTATTTTGGGGGGCATAAAACCTGAAGATTCTTTTAAAGTTGCGGAACATGTTCTTAAAAATGATGTTGCTGATGTTGTTTTAACAGGAGGTGTGATTTCTCAACTCCTTCTAATAGCTCTGGGAAATTCACTAGGAGATCCGACATACGATTTTCTGGCAAAGAAAAAACTTCTCCAATTCATTGAACCAGCTAAAAATTTAATTAAACAATTTGGTCAGCGAGTCAGAGTTCAAAGCGATTTTGCTGTGGATGAAGGAGGTCGAAAATTGTATTCAATGAAAGATCTACCCTTAGATTCACCCATTCTAGATATCGGTGATCAAACAATCAATGAGTACAGAACAATAATATTAAAATCTGCAACCACTGTATTAAACGGTCCAATGGGAAAATTTGAAGAACCAAGTTTCGAAAAGGGAACACTAGAAGTTTTTAAGGCAATGAGTAAGTCTAAAGGTTTTTCATTAGCAGGGGGAGGACACAGTATCTCAATCATTGAAAAAAATAACATCGAACTTTCATATGTGAGTACTGCAGGTAAAGCATTAATACAATTTCTAATGGGATCTAAACTCCCAGCTATCGAAGCATTGGATATAGTATAGACTTTCTTGTCCTAAAAATTCATTTAGTTAAGGGATGGTGATGTACTCTACACTTTGACTACAAGAAGGTTAATAAGAGTTAAAATTTTCCATAAAAATCCTATTAATGATTCTCATAGCAACAATATGAGCAATTAATAATGATAAGTATCTTTTGACAAAATCAGGAACTTATAATGGAATTTTACTTACAAAAGGGAGTATTAAACCTTTTTAAATAGCCATCACTAGTTTTACATGAATTATTCTATATAAAATTGCTTAATCTTGGCCTGATGAAACAGTGATGATGGATGTTACTAGGAATATTCCATTACATCGGTAAACATCTTGGGAATATTGACAATAATGTCATGGATGCCTTCAAATCTTTGAATAATAGAGCCTTAGATTTTGAAATCTATCAAGCTTGGAAAAAAAACGATTATCTTGAAGTTTCATTACGAAATGAAATAAATAGAATTGCTAAAGATTTTGGGTACTATTCTCTTAAATTTGGACAACACCTCAACGAGCTCGTTAGTAAAATTGAATTTAAAATCAATGGATTGAAATCCATTGATTAGGAAAAATCTATGTTGGAAAGATAGGAGTTCCAGAGGAGGAAAATAATATTATAAAAAGTCAAGTTCATTATGATGAGATGTTTTTTACGTGTCTATTCCACCATGAGACATGGAAGAAAATGGATAATTTACTAAGAAAAAAGGAAATATTTTCTTATTTACTATATTGGGAGGTTCTAAATCAAGTAGAGAAAAAAGTGATTTTCTATCCTGAAAATAGATATGCTTTGAACGTCATTAATCGTTGGAATGAATATAAATTTAAATTACTCAACTATTTTGGATTCAAAAGACTTTCTAACGGTATAAAAAAATCCTCTTACGATGAATGGTTGGCTGAAGAGGTGAAAAAAAGTTTAATATGGCATAACTAAATTCTAATCGTGGATAGATACCTGTTTTAGCACTGCGACAGGCAAATACACTTATTTAATGATGATAATTCTATCTATGTTTAGATAGATCAATTTTCTTAGTATATAATATGGAAGATTACTAATACTTAATCGAAAGATTTTGTGCTATGATCCAATTCTTGATGGGAAAGCCATTACCAGCCATTATAGCTTTAAATGGAGACTAGAAATGAATCCATTAACAATTCCTTTATGACTTTGCTAAAGAGATATTTTATCAGTCGTATAAATGTTAGAATTGTTAAAAAAGCACTTTAGATGCTTAAGATTTAATGATGCTTTGTTTAAGACCTTAAAATCGTCATATTTGTTTCATTCCAAATTCTATAAGGAAAAGGATTCTTTGAGTGAGTTAACATGAAATCGGAAGAAATAAAAAGAGAAATAGAGAAAAACTGCATAAAGTACATTAGAAGTGGATTTGAACATGACTGATGAAAAAGAAGTTGAACAGCTTAAAGAAGATCTAAAATTGGTCACTAAAACTGCTGAAGTTCTTGCAAATAAGCTGGAAAAAATATCCCTCAGATGTGAAAAACTTTTCGCTGCTATGGAAGGAGTAAAAATCCCTCAACCAGTACCAAAAGAAGTTGTGAAAATTAAACCAAAACCAACTCCGACACCAAGTCCATCACCCTCGGTACAAGTTACTGGTTCTGGAGGAAGTGCTAAAGCAGGGCGATTACTAGATTCATTTCTAAGTCAGGTTCAAACTATGACTAAGGGGTCTGAAATAGCTAAATCATTATCCAGTTTGCGAGACCAAGTGATGCAATCTGCCGAAGTAGGATTTCACCCAGCTTTCCACGAAATGGGAAGGTATGCAAATCAAATTAAAAATATTAGAGAGATATCTTCTGTGGAAAAGGAACAACTTATCGAGAAAATATATGATTGGAAAACACGACTAACGGGATAATTCCTTTTTTATCTTTTTATTTTTCTTCTAGAAATCATGGTACGTCGAAATGGGAGAACTAAGATAAGAGACTGATTCAACCTGATCTCACATGATTTCCACATTTATTGCAGAAAAATGCATTCTGGGAGATGGAAGCTCCACAAGAGGGACATTTCCGACGATTGTCAAAGAAGCTACTATTTGAACTAAAGAATTTCTCCTTTTCTTTTTCCTCATCTGATTGAAAGGAGGAGGTATTAAAAGGTGAAAACGATGATAGGGGTGGATCTTCAGGCATAGATGAGGTAATTGAGCTCTTTGATGGAGAAAAACCAGCATCATTATGTGAGAGGTTTAAAAGCGTTGAAAGATCATTGAGACGGGTTGTAATTTGAGACATATAGGGAATAAAAGGGCAATTTATGACCCCATCTTCTTCTAAGACGGTATTAGAAGACGTCGATTGGGGCGAAAAAACCTTGAATCCTATTTTCAGTCCTTCAGAACTCTCAGTTATTGCAATTCCTTGTTCTAACAATCCCCGAATGACTTCTTTGGCCGAATAAACCCGTCCTTTAATGATAATTTGGCCTGAAATCTGGTCAAAAGGATTATTCATACTAAAGAGTCCTCGAACTTGAAGTGTCTTCAATGAATTATAAAATACATAACATTAAGGTAATATGAATGACTCCTTTTATAGTAACAACAATAACACAGGAAAAAACTCAAGTTCTTAACCTCCTCACTCTTTCCAGGAGTAATTCATTTTGTCTGCTTAATTCATTAATCTGAGCTATCAAATCCTCTTTTTCTCGATTTAAACACTCTAATCTCTTGGTTTCTTCTGATATTTTGCCTAAATAAGTAGCTTTTTGTTGAGCTTGTCTTTTCTCACTTTCAGAAACAGAAATATATTTCATAGTGGTTTCTATGGATTCGTGACCTAATAAAAGCGAAATAATAACAACAGAAACCTCCTCTCTGTGTAAGTGACCGAATATCATAGATCTTGGAACTTCTTACTACAAACTAATTCAACAATTGGACTATAAAGCCACAGAACAGGGAATATCAGTCATCAAACAAGAGGAAAGTTATTCGAGTAAGTGTTCTTGCTTGGATAATGAACCAATCGAACACCATAACAAATATCTAGGCCAAAGAATGACTAGAGGGCTATTCAAATCTCAAAAAGGCACTATAATTAATGCGGATGTGAATGGGGCGTATAACATTCTGAAAAAAGCATTCCTGAACGCCGTTAACGCTGACAGGATAAAGGATGTCGGGTTACATCCCTCACGATGGAGACTAGTTACGACAACGAGCTAGTTGATGACCTCGTGTGAATAAGATTGAGTATATTTTTATCAATTTTAATAACCTTGAGAAGAGATCATTAGAACTTCTAATTGAATTCATTCAATGCAATTGTTCGACATATTTTTAGGAGGTTTTTTAAATACATAAGCGAATGAGGTTAATAGTAACAAAATGAATAAATTATGATCATATAGAATTTAGAGGTGAAAGAATGCCCGCTGCTTTTGTTTTAGTTAATGCTGAGATCGGATCAGAAGACGAAGTCCTTGAAGACTTGAAGTCCACGAAAGGTGTGGTTGGTGCATGGATTGTATATGGCGTTTATGACATTGTAGCCAAAGTTGAAGCCGATACTATGGACGAGCTGAAAGAGATCATTACGACTAACATTCGCGGACTAGATAATGTCCGTTCAACTTTAACCATGATCGTAGTTGAAGGGGCCAACGAATAAAGTTTTTCATCCTTCTTGACTGGACTGGGTCTTAATGGCGGCGTTATAACTAGAGACTCCAGTCTTTCACTTTTTTTATTATTTCTATTAAAGTAGCTTAATAGCTCACTGCGTTGTTGTCTTTTTTGTAAAAAAATATAGAGGGATTCTTATGAGAGAAATCGCACAAGGAATAACTTGGATGCTTGGTCAAGGCTTAGATTGTAATGTCTTCATTATCGAGTCTGAAGGAGAATCCCTCATGATTGACTCTGGATTAGGAGGAAGGATGAACTTTGGTTTTGGAGACCAAAAAAGAAGCATTAAAATTTTGGAAGAGGCTATTATCCATAGAAAAATTACTCAGGTTTTGTTAACACATGGTCACATTGACCACGTTGGAGGCATAATGGCTCTTCAATCAAAACTTGAACTAGATGTAATAACTTCAGAAATAGAGGCTCAACATTTGAAATCTGGTGATAGCTCCTATATCGAACCATTTATGGCTTCAACATGTTCTCCCATTGAAATATCTCAAGAAGTTTTTGAAGGAGATGTCATACATATAGGTAATTTTTCTTTTGAAGTATTGCACACCCCTGGCCACACCCATGGATCGATTTCTCTTTGGGATAAGAAGAATCGTACCTTAGTTAGTGGGGATACTGTATTTCCACAAGGATCTTTTGGCCGAACTGATTTACGCACAGGAAATAGTAAAGATTTAGTAGAATCATTAAGACGCTTATCAGAATTAGAAATTCAGGTACTACTTCCTGGGCATATGTCTCCAGTAATTTCTACCTCTGGATCTCCTCTTGGTTCAGTTAAGCAATCATTCCAAAACGCTCGGATGATGCTGACGCACTTTTGAGACAATTTGATCACAAGTTATATCAATTGAATATTCATCGTTATTAACCTCAATGACTTTTTGGTCTGAAAAGAATTCAATGGCTTCATAATATACAACATTCATTATTTCAGCTTCAATATTTGCTTCAATTTTTTCTTCTGGATAATTTCGAGATAATAATCGCAGTCTGAGGATGTCAGGACGACAACGCAGGACAATAATAAGATCAAAAATGTTTTTCAAAGGAATAATACCCCCAACTAAACAAATACGTTGTTTATTGATTATCACTTTCTCTAAATAAGCAGTAATCAGATCATCATCAATAATTACTGAATCACGATTAATATCATAACCCAGATAGAATCCTTTCTCAAGAACTACCGTGTTTAATTCTAAATATTCAAGAGACAATATTCTAGTAAGCTTCTTGGCCACACTTGTCTTTCCTGTTCCTGTTCCTCCAGTAATATACAAGCGAAACGAAGAAAGACGACTCATAAGATCAACCTAGAAGGTAATGTAATTTTCTTTATCTTTAAAACTGATTATTAATTTGAAGAATCTTGGATTGTAAAAAACTATTTGGGTTTTAATTGTGAGAGCAACCATTTCGATTTTAGCTGAAAAGCCTTCTATTGCGCGAGCTTTGGTTAGAGCTTTTACTATTGTCTATAAACTCAAATTTAAAAGTCGAAAAGGCAAAACAAGATACAATTACATTTATGAAAGTGCTATCGATAACCAAGAAATTAATTTTTGGATAGAAAAAGATGAATATCGTCTTCGAGAAGAAGATCGTTTCATTATCTCAAGTGTTTCAGGACATATTCTCAATTATGATTATCTTCCTCCCTTCGATAAAGATACAAATTGGCATAATTCAGATCCTCTAGATTTGATCGAACTTGAACCTATAGAGGTTCCGATTCAAGCGAATATGATATCCCATGTCGAGGAAATAGGAAAAGAATCTGATATTGTTGTTATTGCCACTGATTGGGATGGGCATGGGGAGTCAATAGGACATCAAATCCTTAAAATAGCTACTCGCACCAACAAGAAAATTCGTCATGGTCGAATGCATTTTACAAGTACTAATCCTATCAGCTTAAAGAAAGCGTTTGAAGCTCAGACAGATCTAAACTGGGATTGGATTAAACAAGTGGATTCTCTCAGAAAACAGGATCTTCGAATGGGTTCCTCAATAACTCGATATCTTACTGTTGGAATTCAAAATCGTGGTATCCAAAACAGGATAATCTCATATGGGCCTTGTCAGACGAGTGTTTTATGGTTAATAGCAAATAGATTTCTAGAGAATAGGAATTTCTCTCCTGAAAAATTTTGGAAGGTCTCGGTTAAAATATCTACGTCAGAAGGGCCTTTATTTCTCAATTGGAAAGGAAATCCAGTAACAGATGAGGAAATTGTCAACAATTTAATATCAGAGTTAGAAAAAACTATAAAGGGAATTATAACGGATTACAATGAAGAAACAGGAATTATCAAACGCCCTCTACCATTAGATACAGATACTCTTGAAGCAGAATGTTCTCAGTTCTTTAAAATTAGTCCAAAACAAGTTGCTGATATTGCTGAAAGATTATACAACAATGGTATTATAACATACCCACGAACAGAGAGTTCTTTCTATCTTGAGAAAGACCTGACAAAATTAGCTAAGAAATTTACCTCTCATGATATTTTTGGTCCTATAGCAAAAGAGTGTATCGCACTGGAAGGCGTCCAAAATCCCAGTAAGGGGAGATTTACAAAAGATCATGAACCAATAAAACCAGTGAAAGCGGTTAACCGATCTGAAATTGAAAAGATCTTCAAAAAAACGCCTGCAATAATCAATCAAGCATGGAATATCTATTCTTATGTTGTATGGAGATTTTTGGCTACTATTCACTCTGAAGCTACGGTTGTGAATCAATATATTATACTTAGTGCTGCATCAGAAGAATTCATTGCAAAAGGACAAAGAATTATTACCCTCGGATATTTAAAATTCTATAAATTTAAGAAAATCAAGGGAAATGAATTACCTCGGCTAGAGAAAGGGAGTAAACAAACAATTGAAGCCTTTAAACATCAAGGATTCACAACCCCACCTTCACTATGGAGTGAATCTCAATTAATTCGTAAAATGGCAAAATTAAACCTTGGAACTGATGCAACACGATCATCACATATTGATACTGTTCAAAAACGGATGTATACAATTAACCGAGGGGCCCGTAGAATATTAGTACCAACTTCTCTAGGAATGGCTTTATATCAAGTTTTAACACAAAATGCTGAAGATCTCATTATACCAGAAATAAGAGGGAAAGTTGAATCTTGGACCCAGCAAATTCGTGACCACGAAAAAACTCCCGAAGATGTTGATGATCTTGTTATCGAATTGACCACTCGTGGTTTACAGAGAATGAAAGCAAATCAGGAGGAAATATTCTCTACTTTGGTTCAAAGTATAAAAGCAATGACTGGAGTTGGTAAAGTTTTTGGTGTCTGTCCAGAATGTCAAGGAAACCTTGTTCTTCATCAAGGAAAAGGAGATTCACGATTTTTAAAATGCTCCAATCCTCTTTGCAAGACAAGCTTTCCTCTTCCAAAGAAAGGAGATCTATCAACATTAGAGAATGAGAATTGTCTTATTTGTAATGGAACTCCTTTGCTAATCTCCTCTAAATCTTACAGCTGGGTCATGTGTCCTGTCTGTTGGACAAGAGAAGCTAAAAACGATCAGCCATGGTTTTGTACTGATTGTAATCGAACTGATTGTCCTTTTTCGGGATCCTGGGAGGTCATCTCTCCAGAGCAGTTTCTTGGCAATTGTCCTGACTGTGGGGGAGATGTTCTCATAAAATTTGAGCAAGAGATTACCCAAGTAATTTGTGACAAATGTAATCGAACTTGGAAAGCCCCAAATCTTCGTAAAGGAACATCAATCACCCTTAGTGATCCCTGTGAGAAATGTGGAAATCAAACGTTATCTGTCATAAAACGAGGGAAAAAACCATACCGTTTATGTGTATTTTGCTCACTGTTCTTTTTCCAAGATAAGTGAATTTTAAAATTTTATAGGTTTTTTAAATGGGAAGTTATAAATCAAATAATATTGTAAGAAGAGATATTTCAACAAGATAGCTTCAAGAGAATCAATGATATAAAATACTATAATTTATAAGCTTCAAGAATAAAATGATATAAAATATTATAATTACTTCTTGTGATAACCATTAACTCCATAGTAAGATGTTGAGAGTCTTTTCGGTGAAATAAATGAGTACGGAACAGCTAGAAAAGGATCCCGCGCCTTCTGCGATTCGTTACCTCGTATTAGCTAGCGCTTTTACTTGTTTTATAACAGCTATATCCTTCCTTCAAGCCCAAGTTGGTACAAGTACTCACGAGGAGCAATTTTATCAACAGGCCATTGTTGGATTCTCTTTGATTTCTGTTATCACTTTGTTGGAATGGTTTTTATTACGACGTTCTCGAAAAATGATTGGTCCTTATGGTTTTACGCTTGCAATTGAGATTTTTAAGACGATATTATTAAATTTTGCGACAATTGAGTATATGGAAACTATTTCTGGGGCCTCTTCCCCATTTTTCCTTCACCAAATGATCTCTTTAGCTATCATCTTCATGCTTGCCTTAACTAAAGTTGCCCGTACTAGGATTGACCAGCTTGCGCAGAAGGATATTAGCAGAAACCTTTTAAACTTATTGCCTACACTTCTTATCATTGCTTTATTCATGGGGACTTATATCACAGAAATTGTGGGGTTGGCAACTCCCAGGCAAAGAAGTCGTTTTGAGGATTACAAGAAGAAAAACATTAATTGGGAGTTGTATAATACTCCAACTTGGGATGCCACCTATCTTCTTGAGAATCTTCTTGACCAATTTACTGCAGGTTTACAAAATCCCTATGATGCTTTATTCAATGTTTCAAGTGATCAAACTGACGAAACTTACCCACCAGCTTATTGGCGGATAGGATCTCTCACAACTTATGAGCTGCATGGTACTTCTAGTGGAACTGATGTTATCGGATGGTGGCGTTATGATCCATTAGGTTATCGCACATTAACACCTTTTGAAGAAGGTACACCTTACTCTGAGGAAATTACTGAATCAGAACGAACAGCTCAATTCAGAGTTCAAATTCCCTTAGATTACAGTAATGAAATTGTAGATGTCTCGGTACACAATTCATTTCCTAATTGTCTCCCTACAACTTGGAATGGCAAATCTGGTTCGTATGTCGAGGCTGATTCTTTCAATTTATATGATGCTAGTGGTAGTGACTTGATAATAGACTCAGCTAAATCACGGGAGATTTATCCTTCTGATTATGGCAGTAATTTCAATGATTTATTAGGAATCTATGCTGATGTTTCAATAGAGGATGATACATCAGATGAAGAGGGGATATTTGAATATACCATGGATTATAAGAATATCAGTGATACTATTCAAGCTGCTGCAACATTTTCAAAATCCAAAGATGATTATGAGAGCATTTTAAGTTCGATGGGCTTAAAATGGAGTGATATTCAAGCCATTTACTTACAATTACCCAACGAGACTAGAACACTTCCTAATCCCTGTTATGTCCATGAAGGAACATCCACTGTACCTAATAATAACAATGAATACGAGGGTAAGATATTGGAGATGTTCATAAGGCATGGTGAGCCAGTTGAGTAATACAATGTTATATCCTCAAAATTCCGTACCTTTGAGTTATGGCTGTTCCAGAACGATACAAGAAGAAGGGTTTTTCCAAGGTAGGTGCTAAGAAGAAATCTACACGACCTGGTAAGAAGTGGATGGTACTTGCCAAGAAGGGTGATAAGTACAAGGTCGTTCATGGAGGTGACAGCAAGATGAAGGACTTTTCTCAGCACAAG
>JAHQWW010000176.1 GCA_029856365.1 Candidatus Hodarchaeota archaeon | reverse complement strand
CCTGGTTGGTATAAGACAGCTCTATTCAACGAACTATACTATTTAATTGATGGTGGTACATTCTGGGAAAATGGCCTTGTTAGTGAGGGCCCTCTTAAAGAGGGGATAGGAAGATTTGGCTTTCTTGAATGTTTTGACTACATTTTCTATAATACTTTTGATGTCCTTTACTATGCCTCCTTTTCATTAATTCAGCTGTGGCCTGAGTTACAAAAACAAACAATCAGAGATTTCATTGCTGCTGTGCCAACAGATGACCCAACTATTACGACAATTTACGCTACGGGTGAGACTGGTCCACGTAAAGTTCCTGGAAGCTGCCCTCATGACATTGGATATGAAGATCCCTGGTTTGTTGTCAATTCTTACCGTTGGCGTGATTCCAATATGTGGAAAGATATGAACTCGAAATTTGTTTTACAACTTTATCGTGATTATTTCTTCACCAATGATACCACACTAGTTGAGGATGGCTGGACATCTGTTATTATGGCTCTAGATTATTTACACGATTATGATACTGATGGAGATCATTTACCTGAAAACGAAGGAGTCCCAGATCAGACTTATGATGAATGGAAAATGTCAGGTGAAAGTGCTTACTGTGCTGGTTTATGGTTAGCAGCTTTAGAAGCAGCCATCAAAATGGGAATCATAATTGGAGATACGGATAACGTAAATCTGTATACAAGTTGGTTAATAAAAGGAAAAGCTTCATATGAGCTTAAACTCTGGAATGGAGAATATTATTACTATGATTCAAGTGAAGGATCTCATTCTGACAGTATAATGGCTGATCAATTAGGTGGTCAATGGTATTGCGATGCCACAGGTTTAGAGCCTATAGTCCCCGAAAATCATATCTTATCGGCTTTACAGAAGATCTACAACTTTAATGTCCTTCAATTTGCAGATGGGCAAATGGGTGCTGTTAATGGTATGCGACCTAATGGAGACATTGATAAGACTAGTGAACAATCACAAGAAGTATGGACAGGCACAACATATGCCCTTGCTGCATTTATGATTCACCGTGGAATGATAGAAGAAGCATGGAACACTGCGTGGGGAATATATAACGTTGTTTATAACACTAATAGCACTTACAACAGAGGATATTGGTTCCGTACACCTGAAGCATGGGATATTACTGGTAATTATCGAGCAAGTCTATATATGCGGCCACAGAGTATTTGGGCCATCGAACATGCTCTAGAATTCTCAAATTAATAGCTCTAGATGATATTGACCAGTTAAATAAGATCAATAACTCGAAGGAGATAAATCATGAAAGAAAACATATTGATTACAGGAGTAAACCGGGGTTTAGGTCTTGCTCTTACTAAAACATTTCTTGAAAATGGAAACATCGTTTTTGCCTTATATAGAACTATGAGTGATGATTTAAAGAAACTGAAAAGAAAATATAATGAAGATATACTCTTATTCAAAGCTAATGTAACTGAAGAAAAGGATATTCAAGCTGCTTATTCAAAAATTAAAAATATAACATCCTCCATTGATATTCTAATCAACAATGCAGCGGTTCACTTTGAAAATCATCGTCCCCTTCTTGAAAAAACCGATTTTGAAGCCATTATCCAAACTTTTGAAGTCAATTCCATCGCTCCCTTGAAAGTGATAAAACACTTTACTCCATTAGTAAAGAACAGTCAAAGAAAGCTTATAGTCAATATTTCTTCGGAGGCTGGATCGATTAGTAACCAAACATGGCGTGAAAGTGAATATGGTTATTGTATGAGTAAAGCTGCAATGAACATGATGTCAAAATTACTCCATAATCGATTTAAAAAAGACGGAGTAAAGATATTAGCTGTTCATCCTGGATGGTTTAGTTCAGATATGGGAGGACCTGAAGCCCCAATTACCCCATTAGACGCAGCAAATAATGTAGTAAAGACTATTTTAGTGGACTGGAAGATAGACGACCAAATCTTTGTTGACTTTGATGCTAAACCGATGAATTGGTAAGAAAGAAGGTTTTATGCCCATAATAAAAAGTAGGTCAATAGCTCACCTAAGCACTTGCATCTATAAATACTAGTCTGGCTGCTCCATATAAGGAAGCATCGCCACTCAATGAAGAAGGAACTATTCTAATTTTTCCATCTTTGACTTTTTTCGCCAAATAACGTTGTGAATAAAGATGGACAATTTCTTTCACACGACCTATCAATAAGTCTGCAGAACGCCCAATTCCACCCCCAATGATGATTACTTCTGGAGCCAAAGTGCTGATGAGATTTGATATAACAATACCTATGTACAATGCGCTCTCCTGAACTATCTCTAGAGCAAGTGGATCTCCTTTCCTTGAGGCTTCAAATATCAATTCAGAGGTAATGGCATTAATATCATTGTCCACCATATCCATCAAGATTGTCTTAGATCCTTTACGTATTTCTTCAATGGTTCTTCTCGCAATGCCAGTGCCAGAACAGAAACTCTCAAAACATCCCTCATCATAAACTGTATCCATGAAGTTGGGGCCAAGTAACATCCATCCTATTGACCCTGCAAGCCCCCCAACACCGTTGTAAGGTTTTCCGTCGATAAGTATACTACTTCCTATACCTGTTCCCAGAATGATATAAATCGCATTTTTTGCCCCACGGGCAGCACCTACCCATTGTTCGCCAAGTATTGGGGTAATATGGTCATGTACTGCAAATATCGGGAGGGAAGTAGTGAGATTTTCTTGTAGCCAAGCTTTTAACATTGAGCCTTGGATTTGTGGTATGTTTGTTTCCCAGTCAACATCATCGTCATATTTTTCCACAAGTGTGGCACATGCGATACCAATTCCCTTAATTTTCAATCCACTTGTTTCTGACCTGTCCAATCCTTTTTGGATCAGCTTTGCAATTTGAGACAATAAATCGATAGTGTCCCCTTGAGTAGTCGCTTCTTCAACACGGAAAACAATTCTCCCCTTTGAATTTATTAGTGCTGAGGAAATTTTCGTGCCACCAACATCAACTCCTATCGCATATGACCCGCTCTCTAACCTCACATCTCCATTGCTCAACTTTAATCCCAGATGATCTTTAACACACAGACTTCCTGTGACTTCAACTCAAGTGGGATAATCAGTTCGTTTTCATAACTGCATTTTACCTCTGTTTGACTGGGAATATCCAAAACTTTGTATTCTTCTTTAGGAACACGAAAATGAAAGGTTAAATCAGCGTTGTCACCATGGTTAAAACCAAATAGAAGCTTGAATCCAGATCCTTCCAAGATTCGCCCCTCTGCATTTTTTCCTCCTTTGATATACATTGGGGGTTCGACACCAGCCCATTTAAAGAGACTTTTAAAAAATTTTCCGTTTTCCTCAATTCTGTCCTTTTCATAAGTCCTACTTATCAATGAACCTACTAATATCGCTTTACCCTTACTATAACTGTTGATTATCATCGCGGGGGAACCATCTTCAAAATTTGCTAGGATTTTTGCAGTATCCTTCAATTGCATAAAAGTTTCCTCGTAAAGCGACCCAGAAATCTCCATTTTTCCTGAAAGGGAAGGCAAAATATCCTGTGTTGATTCTACTAAAAGTTTAGTCTTCTTCCTCTCACGAATCCAACGTTCCTTACAACCAAAAACTTCATCAAGACCAAAACCTGGAATCACTTCAGATGATTTCCCTTTTTCATCACTCCATGCGGGACGAATTTCCGCTACCAATTTTCCTCCCTGTTGTACATACTCTTTTACCCCATCAGCTATCTCTGATGTCATCATGATTGAGAAAGGCATAAAGATTAGTTTATAATTATTCACGTTCTCCTTAGTAAAATCATTTATATGAATGAAATCTACTGGAATGTTCTCCTGCATTAGGGTACGATAAATACCTGTCATAGACGAAGCTACTATATCATTTGAATGTTCCCGGGAACAAGTTAGCATGATATAAGAATAAATATTGTATACAATCCCGATTTCAGCTTTTGGGGACTTTGTATTCAGAAAAAGATCCATATTTTCCATAACAATTTTTCCAACTTCTCCAGCTGCTTTAGCACGATCCGTAATACTGCCATCTAAGTTTATCATCCCAAATCCCGACGTTTCATACCCACAACTCATTGGATACCATGCATAATAGTTCAAACCTTTGGCTTCCCTAGCGATTGCGCTCCAAGCCCACATTTGCACATCTTGGGGGGTCACAGGCTCTCCAAAGTGAATCCCCGTCACACCATCTCCACACTGAAGTTCTCCGAGCCAATAATCTATTCCCTGTTCTTTACATGATGAACGAGTAGCATCTAAGGATATTCCACGTTGAGCTGAATCAAGAGGATTATTCCAGCCTATGTGCTTGGGATATAGGGATGTTCCCCAAACTTCAACCTGTTTTGCCATTTCCCAATCATCTGGATTACCATACCAGTTTAGAGGAGGGATAAAAACTGAGCTAATGGCAGCGTGACTTGTAACCACATGTTTAGTGTCAATTTTCTTAACTGTTTGAGCTCGCCACTTCAAATCTTCTGCTAGCTTATCGATAGTGAAAAGTTGCCAGTCAACTAGATCTCGCCACGTTGAGAGAGTCACATACCGAGGTGGAAGAACCTCCTCCCAATCTCGATAAGCCCGATACCAGGCTCTGTTAAGGTTACTTATACTATCATAACGTTTTTTCAACCATTGACGAAATCTCTCTTGGCTATGTTGACAATAACAGAACCAACCGACTCCACTAGGAAGCCAGTCCAACCAAGTCCAACTAAGAATATGAGGCTCCGACCAAACATCCCAACCATAAAAATTGGGATGGATTTTCACTTTCTCCGCTACTTTTTGCATAAAGAAAGTAGCCTCTCTTCTAACATCTGGGTGGTCTAAACAAAATCCTGGTGAGGCTTGAGAGTCGATTACATCATTGTTTTGTGCTTGAAAGCGAGAATCTGGATAGAGAGAAGCAATCCAGTTGGGTGCTGAGTCTAGATACAACTGTATAATTACCTTTAATTCGTTTTCCTCGGCCAGGTTCATAAGAGTATCGATGAAATCAAGATTCCATACCCCATGTTCAGGTTCAACAGCTAACCAGTCAACCCAGTATTTCACAGAGTTAAAACCGAGTCTTTTAATATTCTCGAGGTCTCTCTGAGCGATTTTATTGCTTTCTTCTGTAGGTCGAGCAAGCATTGGTGCACGGACCTTATCTTCACCGTACCACACAGAAATGGGAAAGAAATCTGCCATAATCAATCATCTCTTTCATTCATCATTTTTCTATATTCTTCAAATACCTCTTCATTATGAGTTTTGGGAATTTCTCCAACATTTGGAGAGACAAACACTTTGAGAGGTATTTCTTTGTCAATCAAATTTTTTGCCACTTC